>NZ_JBHSRM010000014.1:0-298979 GCF_042658975.1 Sporosarcina thermotolerans
GAGGGTTAATGAATTTTCCTATATTCCGAAACGGGCGCAATTGTCGTTTATTTAACTAACGGGTGCTTTAGTTCGTGCGAAATGTTCCTGGCTCAAATGAAATGTGGTCACACAATTTCGGTAAAGGTCAGGCAGTTTTTAGATTTCTAAAATTGAAGGGTTATATCGAGGAGTCGAATGATGAGGTAACGCTCTGAAAGGCTCCCCCTGCGTCGAATAGCACGCTGCTTAGTAAGGAACAGCGTGTTATAAGCTCGGCTAATAGGCGTGAGAATTTACCGTAACAGTTCGGCTGACGAAATCCTACCCGATGGGGTGGTGTAAATCATGGTGCTTGGGTTGAACAGATATGGTGAGAATGCAATGTAAATACAATAAGATACTGTATTGCTGACGAACTTCTGAATGTACGGGTCTACAAGCACATTATATAGAAATGTATTTACTACCAAATGTAGGGTTAGCTGTGGATGAGTAAGAATTGACTATATAAAAATCCATCTTGTGTTATAGGCACATGTGATGCTAACAGGCTCATAGGAAGCACCTAAGTTTGTTCCATAATAGATGTAACTCAACGTTGTAAGCCGATAACGTGGAGAGCTTACTCTCGGTGAAGCGTTGGAAAGGAAAATAGTCGTGAGAATAGCGACTATATAACTTTTCTTCATATCGGTGAAAGTGGTGGCACAGTACCATTGAAGCGTGTAATGAACGTGGAGGGATAGCCACTAGACTATTAAAAGATTCATTCACCATGCAAGACAGTTCTTCAACGATTAATGAGGTTCTTGTGAGACTAATAGAGGTTCAGCTCCGAAGGAGCCACCGACTTGTTAAAACGAAAGAAACTGAGGCACAACGAGTATTATGATATGCAGTTCCATTTTGATTCTTTATATGCTCAAAGTGCTAATGGTCAAAATTTTTATGGATTAATCGATTTAATGCAATCCGATGAAAACATTCGATTAGCTTATCGTAATATTAAACGAAATACCGGCAGTAGTACGGCAGGGTATGATGAATTAACGATTGAAGATATAAGTCAATTGTCCGTGGTGGAAGTTGTATCGACGATACAACGAATGTTTGAACGTTATGTACCCAAAGCTGTTCGACGGGTTTATATCCCGAAGACAAACGGAAAAACACGTCCTTTAGGGATTCCGACTATTTGGGACAGATTGTTCCAACAATGTATTCTCCAAGTGCTTGAGCCAATCTGTGAAGCAAGGTTTTATAAGCACAGCTATGGCTTTAGATCAATTCGCAGTACACATCATGCGAAAGCCAGGTTCGAGACTCTCATTAATCGGGCGTGTTTATATCACTTCATTTTGGAGAACATACCGTCCAATGCTCTTATCGCCGAAAGGGTATCCCGATTAGGAGATGTCCGATAGGACAGAATAACCTTCTTCGCTGCGTCAAAGAAGAAAAAGAGATAGTGCCAACGGCCGTTCACGCGGATGTAGGTCTCATCTCCACAGAATTGGTCTGACAACGCATAAGGAAAATGGTCAATGTAAGGCTTTACTGTTAATGCAACTCTGTTCATGTAATTGAGCACGCTTTGATAAACATACTTTTGCCAAATGAAGTGTTAAAAATGATACAGTTTTTAGATTTTAGAGTATTTGATAATTAATTTATTTACTTAATGAAACCCCTAATTCAACATAAGAACTAGGGGTTTTTAGCAAGATGATCAGTTTTTTTCTAAATAGCTCCCCTTTATTTGTACAGTTTGCGCCTCTTCATGCGCTTATACTAAACAGCGAAAGCACTTATACAAGCTGAACTGTTTGAAGTTACCCTTTATTTAATGGGTATACGCATAGAATTGTGCATTAATCTAACTGGAAACGGAGTATCTGGTTTTTCTGTTGGTTCCCCTAATAATATAAATCTAATACTTTCTTTTGCTTTATGATTTTCTAGATTCACCGGGAGTACCGCTTTGGAATTGGCTGGTACTAGAATTTGTTCCAATTTTTCCGCATTATAATCTGAAAATAAATATAAATGCCCTTTCAATTCGAATTCCAGATAATTATTAATCAGTAAATAATATTTTTTTTCCTCGATAGAACTAACTTCGGTTGACAACTCCTGATCTTTGTATAAAAACAAAGAAATCATATCACCTTCATGAGATTCTTCAATTTTTGTAACGGGTTTAAAACTATCTTCAAATTTAGCTAAATTATTATTATTATTATTATTTTGTACATATAGTGAGAAATAACTATGTGCAAATATCTTTTGTGATTGTACCTTTTCTAATTCATCGAAAGTTTTATTATCAATATACTTTTCACTATATATATACACAACGTGCTTCCCTTTTGGCAATCCTGATAAAGTAAAATCTACTTTGACTTCGCCTTGTTTTGGAACTGTAAATATATGATACCTGGTTTTTTCACCATTAATCTCCATCATAAGTGGTGAAATATCTTCCTCAATTATTGCATACATTATTCTTTTTTCTTCTTTTTGTACATTATTGGTTAATATATATGTAGCTTGCAGCTGTCCCTCTTTATTTGTTTCAAAAGCTAATTGATCACGATCTATTTCAAACCTTTCGTCTATATTCACTTCAACTCTTCGTTCCTCAACTGTTCGTTCTACAGTAGTTATATTTGGTTCTTTATTCATAGAATCCCTCTTAATTTCTTTCTCTTGAAAGACCATATATAGGGTTATGATTAGAGATATAGCTACTATAAAAACAAAAAAATATTTTTTGTTTTTCACTTGAATTCATCCCTTCTTAATATTAAATATAAAAAACCATAAAGAAAAACTCTTTATGGTTAATAAAACTATTTCACTACAAGTTTATCAGTGGTTACTTTAGTCTCGGAGATTAATGGCATATTGATATAATGTACTCCTTCAGTAAGCATTGTAGTTCCAACAGGCTGACTTGGAGATGTAGTTTCAGCTACAACCATTCCTTTTGTATAAGATTTGGATTCAGAAGCTATATCTATAATAGTTAATCCCGTAGAACCTTTTGGTTGTTTATATAAAGTGCCGATAACTTGAAACAATACAACGATTGTATCAGCGTAAGTAGCGTTTATTGCATAGTAACCTGAACCTTCGTTCATTATATACGAAGAACCAGTTCCCCCAACCAAAGCTGTTTCACCTAAAGTGCTAATTTCATCAAGGTTTTTAAGTTGAAATTCTACTTTTGAAGGCGGTAAGTTTTCTAAATCAGGATTATTCGGATTAATTCTGTCAGCAGTCCAATACCAATCCGGTAAATTTTCCTGAAATTCTTTAACTCCATCCAAATCTTCCGCAAAAACTGTTGAAAATGATGTAGTAGTAGCAAGTATTACAGATGCTGCAAAAATTTTTAGTGACTTCATTTTTTTCCTCCTTTTATATTTACTACCTATATTTGTTAAATATTACAAATACATAATACCACATAAATAAAATAAAAGATACAGAATATTCAACTCGCATTGAATACCGATCTCGTGACGAATAAAAAGAAAAACTTAATTTTTATGTAGCAATTACTGCGACGTTTGTTTGCGTTACCGTTAATATACACTTTAGGGCTTCCTTCATTTGATGTTGTTCTGACAGCGTTGTTTGGAAAGGGAAGTAGTTTAGCAGTTATTCTGTCTGTAATATTGATTGCAGCAGTCCTTTTCGGAGTAGGAAAATCTCTTAAAGTACGCACATAACAAACGGGCGCGATTGTTGAAAAAAATAATTAAAGGGGTGGCAATCGCCGCCTCTTTTTAATTGGGCTAGTGCAATCCCTGTAGTGAGCAAGGAAAAAGGGTTCTTAATTTTCCCATTTCTGGTTAGTTGCAACTTCCGTTTCAATAGCAATAACAAAAAAACACCCAAAACCCATATACATCAAGGGTTTCAGGCGTTTGGTCGTTTGTCATTTAGTAGGGTTAGTCTGAATTTAGCTTATACTTAAAAACAGAATAAAAATGAAAGAAAAGTTCCCCTTCCGTGTATAAGGACACCAAAGCCCGAACTATTTGGACATCAAAGTTCGGACTGTTACTATCTTTTAAATTTCCCCCATATATAATTTTTCATTTAAACTTCCAATTTATCTTTACTTTTATTCAGCTTTTAAACATTCTGGTTACTTATAAATTTTTGCAGTCAAGCGCTATTGATCAAAAAATAACGCAATCCTTATCTCAGGTATGCGCTCTATATTCGTAAAGTCCACTGACTCTAGATAAGCATCGCTTAGATTAGCACTTAAATATCTTGCCATTCCAGTTTTGGCCTTTTTCAAACCGAGATTTTGATAAAACTCTTCATTCCCAGTTGTTGCTACCAAATGTACACAAGACACATTGCTTAGTGCTATTCCTTTTCTTTGATAATCCTGATAACTACATAAATTAGTTCAGGCATATAGACCAAGCTATATCTGCATAGTAGATTGATATTTAAATATTTGTAAAATAGAAATATTATAATATAGTTTGAATTGGATACCAATAAAAACCAAAATTGGAGGTCGTAAAATGAAGAAAGTGCTTTTTAGCGTTTTAGGGCTGTTTTTGTTTTTTTCAATTTGTAGTACCGTTTTTGCTTCTACAATCTATTGGCCTACCACATCTAAGGAAATTAATTCAGGGTTCGGAATGCGGATTCACCCTATATCTGGGGAATTAACAATGCACAATGGTATTGATATTGCTGCGTTAAAGAAAGATAGTCAGGGTAAAGGAATTGCAGGCGATCCAGTTAGAGCAATGCATAATGGAGTAATTTCACGGGCAGGTTTAATGTCAGGCTATGGACTTGTTGTGATGATTGACCACGTTGGTTCACATCAAATAAATTATAAAAATGTTCAAAGTGTTTATGCTCACTTAGATAGCCTAAACGCTAACACTAGAACTGGAGAAACAGTAAGTGGTGGGACAACTATTGGAACTATGGGGAAAAGCGGGGACGTAACTGGAGTACATTTACATTTTGAAACTAGAGACTGTGCTACTCCTGAATGCGTTTTTTCCAAATCTATTCCCCATAACCCTATGAGCTGGTATAGTGGTGGCATTACTACATTAATAGAGGAGAATCATGAATTATTAGATGAAAATTATGGGTTATATGATGTCGAATTAATTTTTGAGAAACCTTATTTTTATCCAATAGAAGAACTAGAAAAAATGACGCCTGAAGAGTTAATTGAAATAGGTTATCCAAACCCTTATGAATTTCAATAATTAAGCACAAAAAGGAAGGTATCCATTATTTTAAATTCACCCTATAGAATAGACACTTAAAAAAAGTGCTATCTATAGGGTGCTTTTTGTGTAATGTGAAAATCAACCGAGATTATGTAGAGATGAAGAACCATGAACAAAAAATAATTTGTACAACAGGGATTGAAAGAAATTTTACCACAAAAAACCAATGGTGCTTGTCCCAATTTTGAATGCCAACTTTTTGGAAATCATCGGAAAAGATGTTTCCTATACAATACAGAAATCATCTTTTCCGGGTAGCTTAGGCCTTTATTAAAGTGTCATTTACAAAGGGTACATAATAATTTGGAGTGTCTTCCTTTTACATTAATTATCGTTATACTCTTTCCAGATATTAGGGATGTTTTTCATTTCTGGATTATCCCATAATTCTGGACCAGGATAACTTATATATAAATAAAGGTCGCTATTAGGAACATGGGTTGTTGCTTTTATACCTTGAGCCGTTTTCTCTGAATAGATAATACGATCGTAATAATCTTCAGGCCCTGAAGAAATAAATTTAAATCCATCGTATTGGGTAAACAATTCTTCAAAGTAGTCTTTATCTACTTTTATTAATACAATCGAACTTAATTTATTATTATAAAAATGGAACCTCGCTACCCCATCATAATTTATGAGGAAATCAGATGCAAATCCTCCATCCGTTTGACCTATTATATAGTTAACACTTAATCGTTCAATTACTTTTAATGGTGAGTCGCCTAATGTTACTCCTTGAATATATAAGTAGCCTTCTTCTTCCTTGAATGTAGGTTTGGCTAAATCTACATTCAAGTCGGTTGTAGAAGTTTGTTGACTTTTAATCTCCTGGTCCGTCTTATATAGATATTCTGCCTTTTTTTCCAAATGCGGTTCCGCAAAGGATAGTGTTACGATAAGATTTTCTTTAACAGGCTCCGTTGAAGCCTGTATTATTTGATTGGTCTCAATAGAGTAGAAAAAACGATCGTCATTAATGTGCAAAAATTCAAATTTAAATCCCGCATAATCTTTAAATAGTTCATCAAAGTAGGCTTCATTTACATTGACATAAACTATCGAATTTAATTTATCTTCAATAAAAGAGAATTTCGCCTGGCCATCATAATCCATTACAAAGTCTGCATCACTGCCATCCTCTTGCACTATTATAAAATTGTCGCCTAACGCTTCGATTACTTTTGATTGGGAGTCACCTAACGTTACGCGGTCAAGATAAAGTAAGCCTTGTTCTTCGGAGATTGTTGGTTTTGATAAATCTATGTCTAGTTCCGTTGGAGACGGTTGTTCGGCTACAGAAGGTTCATTTTCAGTCAATACTTCGTTTAAGACAAAAAACATTGCACTCATTGTTAATACAGCAGTAATTACTCCATATCTCCAATTACGTCTTGGTTTTTGTGGTCTGTTTTGAATATCATTTAAAACATTTCGCATAACCTTTTTTTTACTCTCAGTTAAATCCTTCACTTCAGAAGGAATGAATTTATTCATTTAACAGAACCTCCCATTCAATTCCTTTTAGTTGATTTCTTAAAATCTCTTTCCCACGCCTTAATCTGCTTTTAACTGTACTTTCTGGAATGGATAAAAGACTTGCTACTGCAACAATCGTCATTTCATGAAAATAATAGTATATGAGGACCTCGCGTTGTTTCAATGGCAATTCAAGGATTGCATCTGCGATTATTGTTTGTTCGTCTATCCTAACTAATTCATCATGTATTATTTCAAATGCTGATAGAAACAATTTGTTTTGCAATTGGATTTTTCTATAAGCCCAGCTTTTTAAATAATCTTTACTTTTATTAACAGTCATTTTTGTTAGAAAAGCCTTTAATTCACCTCGATTTTCATACTTACTTTTATTGTTATAAAACTTTATGAAGACTTCCTGTACAATATCTTCTGCAACTTGAAGATCCTTCACGTAATAATAAGCAAGCCGAATTAGAAACTCCAAGTTTTGAAACATTACTTCTTCTATTTTTTTAGTGTTCACAGCTTCAACTCCTTTCGTTACATAGTAAACGATTCTCAACACTACAAAGTTTATATTTTTCGAAAATAAAACTCAGTTCGGACTTTGGTGTCCTTCTACATCCCTTGTTCGTTAACTATCAGACAAAAATATTAGTTATAAAATGTCGAATAGAAACTAATAAAAAGAGCCCAAAAAGCAAACCGAAAGTGAAGGTAGCAGTTGTTATTATATTCACACGTGAGCGATTAACACTTAATATTGAAACTGGTATGCTTATTAAAAGGGTAATAGCAACTATTACTTTTATCATTTCGGTTCCCAACAAGTATACCGGAATTAAAATTACACCAATAAGAAAATAAAAAAATGGGTCACTTCTTTTCGCGTTTTTTATTGCCTTCAAATCTAAACCTCCTATTCATCATCCATTGAAATAGAGGATGAGAACGGAGAACTTTTAAAGTTCGATTTGAAGGATTACGAACCCGCCTCCAAAAAGCTAGCACCCTCGATGGAGGAAGTTGATAAGGAGACGTTACGGATCACTTTACCAAGCTTCGTCAAAGTTGACGGGACTCTGGACTTCGTGAAGAACTATGAAGAAAAGCTGAAAGCATGTACAAATCTGATCATCGACGTACGAAACAATCATGGAGGAAACGGAAAATCTTTTTCGAACTTATTGCCATACATTTTCCCACCAGATGAACACCCGAGCACGGACGGTGAGTTGAAGGAGTTAAATTATACCGATCGAAACTCGGAGCTGTTCATCCAGCTCTGCCAGCAGCTGAGAAAAAACATCACTGATGAAGAGACACTGAAATTCTTTGACTCGATTGAAGAAGAATGTGAAAAATATCGCGGTCAAGGTTTTGTGACAATGGACTTTTCGGATGAATTGGAGGCGGAAGCCTTAAAGTTTGAAGGTACTGATTCCCCTTAGAACGTAATCGTGATGACGGATGTCTATTGCGCAAGTGCCGCTGAATACTTTGTGGAGATCTGCATGGAGTCTTCCAAAACTACCGTAATCGGACGCGCCACAATGGGCGTCAATGACTATAGCGATTTGCTCATCAAAGAATGGGATGACATGTACTCACTCTACTACCCGATGTCCCGCCGCGTCCACAAGACGTCGAACGATCCGTTGCACGGAAAAGGGGTTCGACCTGATCATTATATCCCTTGGACACCTAAGCATATAGATGACGATTTGGATCTTTTGTATGCGATGGACATGATAAGAGAAAGCAAGATGGCGGAAGGATGATTTGCAGGCGTTTCTAAGCGGATTGGGCGCGGGTTTTTTGGGCTTTATATCACTATGCTGATGTTTATAGATGGAATGGCAATACTACGAAAAAAACTATGAATTTCATTTTTCAGAAAAGACAAGAACGAATTTACAGGTGAGTAATTTCCACAAATGGGCGCGATTGTTGAACAAAATAATTAAAGGGATGGCGCCATCTCTTTTTTATTTGGCCAGTGTAATCCTTGTACCAAGAACGGATGCGTCTTTCTTTCCCCATTTTAGGTTAGTTGCACTTTCCGATAGGAGGTCCACCGCGTTCTATGGGAAGTCCCGCCACTCCTATAGGAAGTCCGCCGAGTTCTATGGGAAGTCGAGGCACCTCAATGGGAAGTCCACCGCGTTCTATGGGAAGTCGAGGCACTTCAATGGGAAGTCCACCGCGTTCTATGGGGAGTCAATGCACTTCAATGGGAAGTCCACCGTGTTCTATGGGAAGTCGGGGCACTTCCATGGGAACAGTCTTATAATAGTAGAAGCAGATATTTCGCTCGCATTTCACCGTCATGCTATAATGCAGACATAGTTGATTTACTAAAGGAGGAAGATTTTAATGGCTATAGTTCACGCGACTGACCAAGATTTTAAAGATCAAACAAAAGAAGGACTTGTACTTGTTGACTTTTGGGCAACATGGTGCGGACCTTGTAAAATGATCGCTCCAGTATTGGAAGAGCTTGACGGCGACCTTAACGGAAAAGCAACTATCGTTAAAGTTGACGTTGACGAAAACCAAGCTACTGCAGGCGAATACGGAATCATGTCGATTCCAACTCTTGTTCTTTTCAAGGACGGAGAAATCGTCGATAAAGTTGTAGGTTTCCAACCGAAAGAGCAACTTGCATCATTGATCGAAAAACACGCGTAAGACTTTATTTAAACCGGGAACCTTTACAGGAACCCGGTTTTTTAGTAGGTGAGAACTATGAATGAAATAATTGAGAATAAACTGTCCTTATTGCCAGATTTACCCGGCTGTTACTTGATGAAGGATCGTCAAGGCACAATCATTTATGTGGGTAAAGCAAAAATCCTGAAAAACAGGGTCCGTAGCTATTTCACCGGAACCCATGATGCCAAGACACAACGGCTTGTCGGGGAAATCGAGGATTTTGAATATATCGTTACTGGATCCAATATAGAAGCACTTATACTTGAGCTAAATATGATCAAACAATATGATCCGAAATATAACATCATGTTAAAAGATGATAAAACATACCCTTATTTGAAAATAACCTCAGAACGTCACCCGAAGTTAATTGTAACAAGACAATTGAAAAAGGATAAAGGGAAGTATTTCGGCCCTTACCCGAATGCGACCGCGGCCCATGAAACAAAAAAACTATTAGATCGGCTATATCCCTATCGAAAATGTCATCAATTACCGGATAGAGTATGCCTCTATTATCATTTGGGACAATGCCTTGCCCCTTGTGTCAACGAAGTTTCTGAGGAAACGTATAAGGAAATGGTTGATGATATTAGCAAATTCCTAAATGGCGGCTATAAAAATGTGAAAAATGATTTGACTGAAAAGATGTCAGCCGCCGCGGAAAATTTAGAGTTTGAGCGGGCAAAGGAATTTCGGGACCAGATTGCAAATATAGAAGCCGTCATGGAAAAACAGACAATGATGATGAATGACTTCACTGACCGAGATGTTTTTGGATATGCAGTAGAAAAGGGTTGGATGTGCGTCCAAGTATTTTTCGTCCGCCAAGGGAAACTGATTGAAAGGGATGTTTCGATTTTTCCGCTTTATCAGGAGCCGGAGGAGGAAATGCTGACCTTTATCGGGCAGTTTTATGGAAAGTCAGGACATTTGACACCAAGGGAGATTTTATTGCCCGAAGGCATTGATCGGGAAATTGTCCAACAGCTATTAAATGTAAATGTGTTCATACCTCAACGGGGAAAGAAAAAGGATCTCGTGAAACTATCGATAAAAAATGCGGAAATTTCGTTAAGTGAAAAGTTCCAGCTCATCGAACGCCAAGAACAAAGGACAATCGGAGCTTGTGATGACCTCGGGAAGGCGATGCATATTGCCACTCCTCTACGAATTGAAGCATTTGACAACTCCCATACGGGTGGTGTTGACCCGGTATCTGCGATGGTATCTTTCATAGATGGGAAACCAAATCGCAAGGATTATCGGAAATACAAAACGAAGACTGCCGCTGCCCATGATGATTATGGTGCAATGCGCGAAGTGATTAGAAGACGGTATGTAAGAGTGTTAAGAGATAATCTCCCATTGCCAGATTTGATCATCATTGACGGTGGTAAAGGACAGATGGAGATTGCACGTGAAGTTATTGAGGATGAATTGGGGTTATCGATCCCGATAGCAGGACTTGCTAAAGATGAAAAGCATCAGACGGCACAATTGTTGTATGGGAATCCTATTGAAGTAGTCCCATTGAAACGAACAAGCGAAGCTTTTTATCTGCTTCAGCGAATTCAGGACGAAGTACATCGGTTCGTTATAACGTTCCATAGGCAACGAAGGGATTCGAATACATTGACTTCCGCGTTGGATGGGCTACCGGGTGTGGGTCCGAAAAGGAAAAAGCTTCTATTAAAGCATTTTGGTTCAATGAAAAAAATCCGCGAAGCCTCAGTAAATGAGTTGAATGATGCAGGTCTCCCCCTAAAAATTGCCGAAACCGTGAATCAGTATTTCAAGAAGGACGAGTAAAAGGAGCTACATCGCAAAAGATGAGCTCCTTCTTAATTCAAATTTTCGTTTTTGGATCCCATTTCACTTGAAATCGAATATGATTTTCTTTCGGAACTTTTTCACCATAACATTCAGTGAGGAAGCCGTTAAGCTTCTGGAACTGTTCAGCAATGAACCCAGCCTCAAGTTGATAGGACCTTTTTTCCAATACAGTCCGATCTTCTTGGTTCAATATGAAAATAGCTTCGTCTTTAGATGTTTTACCAGAGAAGGGAGTAAGGGTGCCCCATCCAGCTTCAATAAAGAAATCTGGCAGCTCGTTGACTGAAAAAATCGGGAATTTCCTTGCTACGTCTTTTCCTGCCCAGTAAAGGATGTCATCTTCATGTTTGCCAAGTATTTTGGGAAGGACATGATCTCGTAAGATTTCGTATCCAAGTCGTGTGTGGGTGTCGTATGTAAGATTATCCAAAACATGCAATCCTTTCGGGGAAGTCCAAATATTTGATGAACTTTTGAAGATGTCGATAAAAGTTCACATCGCCTTGACCTCCTCAAAAGCGAGGAGTACAATGGACATGTTATCATATTGTACCATGAAGAGACATGCCGTAACCGTTCCTCATTTGTACAAAAAGTGAAGACTTTTCCGGTCATATCTCATTCAAAAGGGAGGGTAAAAGACTTGTCGAGAGAATCAGATTTTTACTTGCGCCGACTGCATTCTTTGCTCGGAGTTATTCCGGTTGGGTTATTCGTAGCTCAGCACTTGGTTATCAACCATTTTGCAACGCGCGGTGAAGAGGCATTCAATACCGCATCCAACTTCATGGGGAGCTTGCCATTTGTCTTGTTCCTGGAGTGGTTCATTATTTATATTCCGTTAATGTTCCACGGTTTTTATGGGGTGTACATAGCTTTCACTGCGAAAAATAATGTTCAGCGCTACGGAACATTCCGTAACTGGATGTTCTTCTTGCAACGTGTGACAGGTGTATTCTTGGTTATATTCATTGCTTGGCATGTTTATGAAACAAGAATTCAAAAGGCACTTGGTGCAGAAGTGAATTTCGATATGATGGAAAACATTCTATCAAATCCATTCATGCTTGCGTTTTATATCGCTGGTGTATTGGCTGCGACATTCCACTTGGCTAATGGACTTTGGTCTTTCGCTGTCACATGGGGAATCACACAATCTCCACGCTCACAAACGATTGTTACATACATAACAATCCTCGCTTTCTTGGTTCTTTCTGTAATTGGTGTACAAGCTTTATTAGCATTCGTTGTTTGAATAACAGAATAGTATACGATAATTTTTAGAACATGTAAAATTTGAGGAGTGAAATATAATGGCAAAAGGCAGATTGATTGTCGTCGGCGGCGGACTTGCGGGCTTGATGGCAACTATCAAAGCTGCGGAAGAAGGAGTCGGGGTTGACTTATTCTCACTCGTTCCGGTTAAACGCTCCCACTCCGTTTGTGCACAAGGCGGCATTAACGGCGCAGTGAATACAAAAGGTGAAGGTGACTCTCCAGCAATCCACTTTGACGACTCAGTTTACGGCGGAGACTTCCTTGCGAACCAACCACCTGTTAAAGCGATGGCTGAAGCTGCACCAGGAATTATTCACTTGATGGACCGAATGGGTGTTATGTTCAACCGTACACCTGAAGGCTTACTAGATTTCCGCCGCTTTGGTGGTACGTTACATCACCGAACGGCTTTTGCTGGCGCAACGACTGGCCAACAGCTCTTATACGCATTGGATGAGCAAGTTCGCCGTCATGAAGTCGCTGGACTTGTTCAGAAATACGAACACTGGGAATTCCTCGGAATTATTATGGATGATGAAGGAATTTGCCGTGGGATCAAAGCACAAAATCTAAAAACTATGGAAATCAAAGCATTCCCTGGTGATGCGGTCATCATGGCTACAGGCGGACCTGGAATTATCTTTGGTAAATCTACGAACTCAGTCATCAACACTGGTTCAGCGGCTTCCATCGTTTATCAGCAAGGTGCTAAATATGCAAATGGTGAATTCATTCAAATCCACCCGACTGCAATTCCTGGGGACGATAAACTTCGTCTGATGAGTGAATCAGCACGTGGTGAAGGTGGACGAATTTGGACATATAAAGACGGTAAACCTTGGTACTTCCTTGAAGAAAAATATCCTGATTACGGAAACCTCGTTCCGCGTGATATTGCGACGCGTGAGATTTTCGATGTGTGTGTCAATCAAAAATTGGGTGTTAACGGGGAAAACATGGTATACCTCGACCTTTCCCATAAGGATCCACACGAGCTTGATATCAAGCTTGGAGGAATCATCGAGATTTATGAGAAGTTTACAGGTGATGACCCACGCAAGTTGCCGATGAAAATCTTCCCGGCTGTTCACTATTCAATGGGTGGACTATGGGTCGACTACGAACAACATACAAGCATTCCTGGACTGTTTGCAGCTGGAGAATGTGACTACTCTCAACACGGCGCGAACCGTCTCGGGGCTAACTCACTTCTTTCCGCTATTTATGGTGGAATGGTTGCGGGGCCGGAAGCTGTTAAATATATGCGCGGCGTAAAACGTACTGCTGACGAATTGCCATCCACAATTTTCGATACTGCTATTAAGGATGAGCAACAGAAGTGGGAAGCAACGTTGAAGATGGATGGAACCGAGAATGCTTATATGCTTCATAGAGAACTTGGCGAAATCATGACTGACAATGTAACGGTTGTTCGTTATAACGACAAGCTTCAACAAACGGATGATAAAATCCAAGAGCTTCTTGAGCGTTATGAAAATATTAGTGTTACAGATACACAACAATGGTCGAACCAAGGTGCAACTTTCACACGTCAATTGAAAAACATGCTGTACTTGGCTCGTGTTATCACTCTCGGAGCGCTTAACCGTAATGAAAGCCGTGGCGCGCATTACAAACCTGAGTTCCCGGAACGTGATGATGAAAACTTCTTGAAAACGACAATTGCAGAGTTTGACGGGAAATCTGCGCCGATCCTTTCTTATGAAGAAGTAGATGTTTCCTTGATTCCACCTCGTAAACGTGACTATTCTGCGAAGAAGGAGGATTGACACAAATGAGTGAGCAAACAGCTGTCTTAGATCAGCAAGTTGCAAGTAAAACAGTTAAGTTTGAAATTCAACGTCAAGATACACCTGATTCAAAACCATACTGGGAAAGTTTTGAAATCCCTTATAGACCTAATATGAACGTAATTTCCGCGTTGATGGAAATTCGTCGTAACCCAGTCAACGCAAAAGGGGACAAGACGACTCCCGTAAACTGGGACATGAACTGCCTTGAAGAAGTATGTGGTGCATGTTCAATGGTTATTAACGGGCGTCCGCGTCAATCATGTACAGCTTTAGTTGACCAGTTGACACAACCGATCAAACTTGAGCCTATGAGAACATTCCCTGTTGTCCGTGACCTTATTGTCGATCGTGAATTCATGTTCGACTCATTGAAACGGATCAAAGCGTGGGTTCCAATTGACGGAACGTATGACCTTGGTGAAGGTCCACGTATGCCTGAACGCAAGCGTCAATGGGCATATGAATTGTCTAAATGTATGACATGCGGTGTTTGTCTTGAAGCATGTCCAAACGTTAATGATAAGTCTAACTTCATCGGTCCTGCATTAATGTCACAAGTTCGTCTATTCAATGCGCATCCAACAGGCGCGATGAATAAAGACGAAAGACTTGCGACAATCATGTCAGACGGCGGTATCACTGAATGTGGTAACTCACAAAACTGTGTTGTCGCATGTCCGAAAGGCATTCCATTGACAACTTCAATCGCTGCGATGAACCGCGCGACAACTGTACAAATGTTTAAAAACTTCTTCGGAAGCGACCATATGGTTGATTGATTAGAAACTAAAACTGCCACAGAAAGTTGAAAACAACTTTCTGTGGCGGTTTTTTTTATTACAAAAGGCTCGCGCGTCCAAAGCGAGCCGCCCTGCGTCCAAAGCGGATCCCCGCGCGCTCAATACTTACGTTCCGCGCCCAAGAAGTGCCCGCGCGCGCTCAAGAAATCCGTTCCGCGCTCAAGAAGTGCCTCCGCGCGCTCAGGATTACGTTCCGCGCCCAAGAAGTGCCTCCGCACGCTCAAGAACTCCGTTCCGCGCCCAAGAAAGTCCCCCACGCGCTCATGAAGCCCCTTCGCACACCTGAACCCAATCACGGTCGTAGAAAATGAAATCCGTTAGCCGGGTTTGGTATTCTATTGGATACTACCCAACTATTTGATATAATAAAAGAATGAATGTTCATTCATTTAAAAGGGGGAGCAGTAACGATGAGGATTTCATATATTGAGGATATGGAGAAATGGATTGAAGAATTTACATTTTCAGTACCGGTATCTGTTCGTTTTTCGGAAACGGATATGTACGGGCATTTAAATAATACAGTGACATTCACTTATTTTGAATATGCCCGAATCGAATTTTTAAAGGAAGTCGGGCGTATGGCGGATTGGCTTGATCCAAAAGGAACGACTATTCCTGTCGTTGCGGATTTACAATGCTATTATATGAAACAAGTCTTTTTTGATGAAAAATTGTCGATTTTTGTTAAAGCAGCTTCAGTTGGTAATAGTTCGGTAGATATTCATTATATGGCGAAAAACAATAACAATGAATTGGTTTTTACAGGTAGAGGAACACTCGTACAAATTGATCGGAAAACTGGCAAATCAGTTCCTTGGGAAAGTCAGCAAAAAACTGCATTTTCCTTGTAGTTTTGGTACTCAAGCCGGCACAGCCTAAACCATCTTCACATATTGTAAAGTGAACGTGGATAGGAGGGGGCGCGTCTTGACAGGAGAAATGAAAAACCGTTCGTTGCTGACAGCAAGGGAGCGAGAAATCTTTCATCTATTAGTAGATGATCACACGACGAAAGAAATCGCGGGACGGCTCGGCATTAGCGAAAAAACCGTCCGGAATCATATTTCTAATACCATTCAGAAATTAGGAGTATCCGGAAGGGCACAAGCGATTGTCGAATTGTTGCGATTAGGGGAACTATCACTGAATTAAACCATTGTCTTGTTGTTCGATTTAATATGAACACCAAGTTGAAGCCAAGAGTATACCAAAATTGTTGAAATCCCCTGGTAATTTAAGTAAATACTACCGAATCTCTGTAAAACAGTTGCGTTATATGTAGAAAAAGGTGACAATGAGTAGATAGTAATTCGTTTTCAGGGAGCTGGTATACGTGGCAGAAAACAATGGAGTTAGTATTGACGGTGCCAATAATATTGCCCGGATGGAAAAGGAACTTCGATATATATCAGGGATAATTAAACAACAAGGCCGTAAAATCTTAAGTAATTATACAATTACCACTCCTCAATTCATTGCGCTGCAATGGTTATTTGAGCATGGTGATATGACCATTGGTGACCTATCCAATAAGATGTATCTTGCGTTCAGTACGACGACTGACTTGGTCGATCGAATGGAAAACAATAACCTTGTTAAGCGAGTTCGTGATGAACAGGATCGACGTGTTGTGCGCATCCACTTATTGGTTGAAGGTGAGCGTGTGATTGAGGAAGTAATTGACAAACGTAGACACTACTTGAATAACGTGTTAGAAGATTTTTCCGAAGTAGAAATCATCGAGTTCTCCCGATTGTTAACTAAATTGCATAAAGAGATGATCAAGGATTGAATATCTCGAATAATGCTCCAATCGGGGTTATCGATTCCGGTGTTGGCGGTTTAACCGTCGTAAAGGAAATGATGAGTTTTTTACCTGAGGAAAAAATAATTTATATTGGCGATGATGCGCGGTGTCCGTACGGGCCACGTTCAGTTGAAGAAGTGAAAAGATTCACAATGGAGATGGCTTTGGCACTTTCTGATATGGGGATTAAGATGCTCGTTGTTGCATGCAATACTGCAACCGCAGTTGCACTGGACGATTTGCGAAATCGGTTCCCTTTTCCTGTATTAGGTGTTATCGAACCGGGAGCAAGGGCTGCTTCTCAAGTTTCGCCAACCCGAAGAATAGTTGTTTTAGGAACGGTTGGAACCATTAAAAGCAGGGCATATGAACATGCAATCTCTGCAATCTCTGCAGAAACAGTAGTCTACCCCCTCGCTTGTCCAGAATTTGTTCCTCTTGTTGAAAGTGGTCAATATAAACAAACCGATATTCGCCCGATCATGAAAAAAACCTTGGAGCCAATCGCTCATTTGGATTTTGATACGGCGATTTTGGGATGCACGCATTATCCTCTTCTGCATAATCATATTCAAGAGCAATTACCAAGCGGGGTGACAATTGTATCCTCGGCTAATGAAACAGTCAAGGATGTCAAGAGGACTTTGTCCGAGCTTGGTATTGCAAACAACCTTGTTGAACATAAAAAACCAATCTTCTATACTACAGGAGGATTGGGAGAGTTTATCGAAATTACTTCCGATTGGCTTAAAATTGAAAATCCCGATGTAAGACATTTAATACTATAAAACCCGGAAGCCTAAAATGGCGACCGGGTTTTTGCTTTGGTGAAATTGTCTATGATAAGATGGATTCTGAATTCAACTAGTGGAGGTATTCAATATGAGACAAGATGGAAGAACTGCAGATATGGGAAGGCCGGTAACGATTGAAAGGGACTATTTGATCCATCCGGAAGGTTCGGTATTGATTTCAGTCGGGAACACAAAGGTGATTTGTACGGCTACCATTGAGGAAAGGGTCCCACCATTTCTAAGAGGAAGTGGACAAGGGTGGGTGACGGCAGAATATTCCATGCTTCCAAGGGCCACCGGTCAAAGGACTCAAAGGGAATCCTCAAGAGGTAAAGTGGGCGGAAGAACAATGGAAATCCAACGCCTAATTGGACGTGCAATGCGTGCTGTGGTGGATTTGGAAGCGCTTGGTGAGCGGACAGTATGGATTGACTGCGATGTTATTCAGGCAGATGGCGGTACACGAACAGCATCGATTACTGGGGCATTTGTTGCCATGTCTATAGCAGTTTCGAAATTAACATCAAAGAAGGAATTGAAGAAGTTCCCGATTCGTGACTATTTGGCGGCAATCAGCGTTGGGAAAACGGAAGAAGGAGTGCTTATCCTGGATCTTGACTACCCAGAAGATTCCGCGGCGGCTGTCGATATGAATGTCGTCATGACTGGTGCAGGTGAATTTGTGGAGTTACAAGGTACGGGTGAGGAAGCAACGTTCACAAGACAGGAAATGAATGATCTCGTTGAACTGGCAGAGTCTGGTATCCAGCGCCTGATTGGAATTCAAAGGGAAGTTTTAGCTGATGTCGGAACACAGATCGGTCGAAAGGAAGGCGAATAATACCATGAAAAAGATTTTGATCGCAACGAACAACAAAGGGAAGGCTAAGGATTTTGAAGCACTTTTCAATCCTTATAATATAGAAGTTCTCACTTTAAATGATTTAGAGCAGGACATTGATGTGGAAGAGACGGGTGTCACTTTTGAAGAGAATGCAATTCTTAAGGCTGAGACAGTATCCAAGCTTTTGGGAATCACAGTCATTTCGGACGACAGTGGACTTGAGATCGATAAGCTGAACGGCGCTCCAGGCGTCTATTCTGCTCGTTACGCAGGTGCAGTGAAGAGTGACGAGGCAAATATCGAAAAAGTCCTCACAGAGCTTCAGGGAGTGCCTGAGGCGAAACGTACGGCACGCTTCCGTTGTGTTCTTGCTGTCGCAGGTCCGGGTCAGGAGACTGTTACATTTTCAGGTAGCTGTGAAGGGGTTATTTTGGAAGAGAAACGAGGAACTAACGGTTTTGGTTATGATCCAATCTTTTTCAACCCGGAAATGGACCGGTCCATGGCGGAATTGTCCCCCGAGGAAAAAGGTCGTATATCACATCGTGGCGCAGCGCTAAGACAATTAGAGGAGCATTTGCCGCAGTTGTTAGACTCGATCGGTGAACAACAATGAAAATCGTTGTAATGAGCGATTCGCATGGTGATAAGGAAACGGTGTCTGCCGTTTCCGCATTGTCTGCGGATGCTAAATTCCATTGCGGAGATAGTGAGTTGTCTGCAGAAGATCCATTGCTGAGTAAAATGCATATAGTAAGAGGAAATTGTGATAGTGATTTAAGGTTTCAAAAGTCGCTTATAATTGAAATAGGCAACAAACGGATTTTAACGGTGCATGGTCACGAGCATGATTGCAAACGGACGTTATTGCCTTTATTTTATTCCGCGAAGGAACACGAGGCGGACATTGTCCTTTTTGGTCACTCCCATTTGTATGGTGCAGAACTGCAAGATGGGATCCTATTCGTTAATCCAGGAAGCACATTGCTTCCAAGGGCAGGCAAGGAGCCGACATTCGCAGAAATTGAATGGGATGATGTAGGTGGCTGCAAGGTTTCATTCAAAAATATGGATTTTGAGATAGTTGATTCGGTTGAATTAATAAATATCTAAAAAAAGCGTTGACTTTTTTTGCAAGCCTGCCTATAATAAGATTTGTCGTTGGCAAACGTTGGTTGTTAACAGCATGTCTCAGTAGCTCAGCTGGATAGAGCAATGCCCTTCTAAGGCATCGGTCGGGGGTTCGAATCCCTCCTGGGACGTTTTTAAACGCACGAAACCTTAAGAAATAGGTTTCGGGCGTTTTTTATTATAGAAGGATTTCAAATTTGGGATTTATGCGTGATTTAGCAGATTTATGAGTTTTTTAGGATGTTTATGCGTATGTCAGTTAGTTTATGAGCATTTGAAGTGATTTATGCTTGTTTAGTGCTGTGTATGCGTGTTTCGAGGATTTTATGGGCTTTGAGCAATTAATCTTATGCGATAGCTGTTTGTAACTGTCTAAAGCGGGTATGTGTTATTGAAATAAGCAAGATGACTGTAGTGCGTCCTATCCATCAATCGGATAAGGCGCTTTTTTTGATTTATGTATAATTTTTAATCTCCGGGAATAGAATGCAGAAAATATGCTTTTAGTTGCTTGCAGTTACTTGCAGTTCACTTGCAGTTAGAATAGAATGGGGTGTAAGAGGTGAAGATCATGCTAACGATGTATGAAAAAATGGCCTTCGATGAGAGAGCGGAAAAAATAACGGAACGAATATTTGAGGATAAAAGTGAAAGCATTTTATTTTTCAAAGTCTTGGTAAACTATTTAGACATGACTTCAAAAAACAAATTGGGATTGGACAAGTTGTCTGAATCTGTTCTTGAAAATTCAACAGAGATGAAAAGCTATTTCTCTAAAACCTTAAAAGTTATGGCTGATATTGCCGTACAAGCGGATGAAATTTTACCTGTATATACAACAGGGCAGCTATCTAAATTTTTCGGAGTTTCAATCACAACCATCAATAATTGGATAAATGAAGGAAAATTTATTGGAGTAGAGAGAAGCGAAAGGAATAGCCAAGCCCGAATCAGTGCGGATACCTTGTGGATGGCTAAAACAGGTAAACTTTACTCTGTAGCCCAAATCGTAAACGAATGGGAAGAAGAACAAGATGCATTAGGCAACAATAGATACGACAGCGAAGAAAAGAATTTTTTAGTCGATCAAATGGCTTTATATGAGAAAAAATACGGGGGAGATTTCGAGAGTACATTGGGAATGAAAGATGGTTTGTCTCCTGAAGAAGAGACAGATGCTGCTGCTTGGTCCTATTTTAGAAGAAAGTTTGACGCCATACGCGATGACAAATCTGCCGCCAACTAATTATTCTATATTAGAAAAGTAATTTGATGAAATAATTGAAATTCGAAATGGTGCTAATGGCTTTCCCTCCGCAACATCTTCCCATTGCATTCTCAATTATTTTTAGAACCTGTAGCCGGAGCCCCACCCGGTAGGACGCTTTCCGCAAAAGTAGCATCAGAAATAGCGAATATCTATGCACAAATCGATTCTCTATCGGGCCATATTATTTAGTTTAGCTTAATAATTAAACTGGATTCTTTAAACAAGATTGTCATAATAGAGATATTGTAATATATTTATAGAATAAGACTTTTAGGTTAGGAGAAAAGACATTAAGAAAATTTTATATTATGTTTCTATTACTGACTGCACTTGTACTAAATGCATGTAGTCAAACTGAAGAAAAAACAAGTAATTCGGCTGTACCTGAAGAAAACTCAGAATTAGGTGTTACAGATTCTGACACTACTAAATCGGAAGAAGTGGAAGAAGTTCAGTCTGTTGATTCAGATGTGTTATTTTTAGCAGATCAAAATGAGCAATTGGGTGGAGAAGCTTTTAGTGATAGTGGATTAAATGAAAAATCTCAAATTGTTGATAAAGATGGGTATACATACATTCTAACACCTTCTATAGACACGCGAAGTGAATCTGGTACTTTATACGTTTCTATATTAAAAGGTGATGAATTTATCGTTAAGGAAAAAGTTATAGATATTGAAATGCCTTCAAAAGATAGTGATGATAGGTATAGATATACAAAGACTGCTTTTTATGAAAATACACTTTTAATCGTTTCAAGAGATTCCACTAAGTACAGATCCCCTAATCAATTTATCTTTACTACTGTAACGGTTAATGAAAAAGGAGAGGCAGAAACGAAAGAAGTTAGAAGAAGCGTATCCGATGATAATAACTTGGAAGATTCATTGATTTCTGGATTAAAGGGATATTATTACTTTGAAAAAACAGATAGTAATCATGCAAATATAGTTGATAAGGATGGAAAATTATTATATAGCTTCAGCATGGATGGTACATATCCGGTGAATTCGGATGTAGTATTTCTTGACGAAGAAAATGGAAGAATCTATTTCTATGGTTCAGATGGAAATATAGCTTTCGATTTGAACCATAGCGAAATGATTTGGGATGCAAATGGCTCAGAAATGTTATATGATTTTCCAGCAGGGTATAGAGTAAGTCGTTTAGCGAGTAATAATGGAATGTATATTTTGCGATATAATAGCTCAACCCAAAACGCTTTATATTTTTATGAAATAAATAATGGTGAGCCTGCACTTGCTAGTAATGGGATTATGGAATCTGCTTTAGAAGCGAAATATGAATATAGCGACATCCTGTCTATAGATGATAAATTCGTAAATGTTTATAAAATCGTTATCTATAAAGGTGAACCAACTATTCAAAAATTCTCATTTACACGTGTTGACCTATAAATATAAGATGAAATTAGATGATCTTGGCGAAATGTCGAGGTCATCTTCTTAATTAGAAAAAGAGTATCTAAACCATTTATTAATTCCTTCAATTTGTTAAGTCGGAGTTCGTATGTAGATAGATTCCGCTAATACACCAACTTGAGAAATAACTTAATAATATGATGCCACTTAATATTTGTCAGACGTGTTTGTTATTCACTTAAATTCCCGAAGAAAGTTTGTTTACAAGAACAACACATCGTAGTGTTTGATTTCATCATTTCTAATTTATAGAGTTCTGTTTTTAATCCCGGCCTTTGGAGCCAGATTTGCTAATATCTCATAGCAATAAATAGCACGATATTCTCCATTGAGTGCTTTCGAAAGATCATTGATGATTTTCATGTTTGTAGAAGGTTGCCTGGAGTTACGGTTCATTAAATTTTCACCTCCAGTTTTTTGTAAGCCGAACTTTGTATTCGGCTTTTTATTTTGCCTGAACCCGAAATCTATAACTGGAAAGCACATTGTTAAAAAGTAGCATATAATAGTATATTATTTTGCGAAAGGGTTGAAAAGAATGTATTATCCTACATATGGGTATCCATATCAACACCCATATTACAGTAACGCATCGATGTATTATTATGGTGGGAACACAAATCAGTGGAACCCTCAAGGTCCTGTTCTTGTAAATCAACTTGATTCATATCAAGTATTAAATGGTAATAATAGTTTGGCAATCAGAGATTACGGAAGAAGTCCTTTTGTTATAAATATTAATGAGGCAACTAAACAAAATAATACGTATCGTACCGCTTTGTGGACTGGAAATCACCTGCAGACTACGTTAATGAGCTTGAATCCAGGAGAAGATATCGGTTTAGAAATGCATCCTGACGTTGATCAGTTTTTACGTATAGAACAAGGTCAAGGTGTTACACAAATGGGTAAAAATCAAAATCATTTAGACTTTAGAAGAAGTGTAGAGGATGATTCGGCTATTTTTGTACCTGCTGGAACATGGCACAACTTAAGGAATACCGGTAATGTTCCGTTAAAGCTATATTCTATCTATGCACCACCTAACCATCCATTTGGAACGATCCACTCAACAAAAGCAGATGCAATGTCTGCAGAGAAAGGGAACGCTCATCATAATGGAAGTCCCCTCATTGATGGTAAAACACCAGATGAATGGATACGATACACGGAGTTTTTAGTCAACGAAGGGTTAGAAGATGTTAAAAAAGGAATAAATGCTTTACACATTCTACAAGAATTTATACTTATGGGGGTTCTTGTAGGGAAAGGATATGCTCCTGAAAAAGCATATGAACTGGTGGAAGAATGGGAAAGAACAGGGGTATCGAAACTACTGCAACAAAGCAAAAATATGTAGAAGTAGAGAAAAATATGAAAAAGAATACATTTTAAGATAGCGTAATGGGTGTGTAGAGTTTGTTTGTAAAAGAAAATGCGTACACAAACTCTACACACAACTTTCAAAACCCCGTAATATCAACGTCCCAGTTAAAACTTATAAGTACTCCAGGGACGTACCTAAACGTGCGAAACCTTGAAAATTAGGTTTTGGGCTTTTTTTATTTTTACCTGCTGCTATTATGCGGGATTATAGACGTTTATGAGCGTTTAACGTGATTTATGCTTGTATAGAGCTATTTATGCGTGTTTAGGGAATTTTATGAGGGATTTGTGCTGTTTTATGGCCAGGGGAACGTATGAATCAATAGGCGACCATGTTCAAGAGATTATAACTTTTCCAAACGGGTATATGATGAAATAAATAAGTTAGATGACTGTAGCGCGTCCTATCCTTGAATTGGATAGGACGCACTTTTTGATTTAATTAACAATGGTTCTTGAACCCTCTCGACAATTTTGGTATAACGATATTTGCATTTGGTCTTATGAAAAATATTCCAACTTACACTATTTTAATATAACTAATAAAATAGGAACATTCTACATTATGTATGGTCCTATTTAATCAGTCCAAATTACGCAGATGAAAAGCGTTATCTTGATTAAGTGAATGGGAGGTAAGGGAATGAACAGATTTCGAAAAAAATTACGAGATAAGAAAAGCAGCCCTTACAGCATGGATACGCGTACGGCTTCCCACGGGGGCAGAATATATTTGCCAGCAGGGCTGGCAAAGCATCGGTTATGCAACGCCAGCCACGTTAGGTGCAAGCATTGCGGCACCACATAGACGTGTGCTTCTATTTACCGGGGAAGGCTCCTTGCAAGTGACATTCCAAGAAATCAGCACTTTGCTGGACAATGGCTGTCGTCCAATTCTGTTTATCCTTAACAATAGCGGCTACACAATTGAAAAATATTTGAACGTCAAGACATCAAATCAGAGATACAATCAAATTCCTGCCTGGCACTATACGCAACTGGCCGAAGCCTTCGGAGGCAAGGCATTCGCTGTTAAGGTGCGTACCAACCAGGAACTGGATGAGGCGATTGAGATGGCGGTGAAAGCGCAGATGGGTGAACTATGCGTAATTGAGATGATTGTCAACGATCCTCTGGACTCACCGGAATATTTGATCCGGCTCCGTAACCAATTGGAGAAGCAGTAGGAAATGTCGGGTGGTATGTAACCCCATCGATCGTTGATTTTTGGTGTGCCCATTGCATTCAGAATTGGTTAGAACCTGGCACCTAACACTTATTTTTGTGATGTCAGTAATAGTCTCTTCCCTGTATGTATATACTGTGACTATACGACGCGGAAAGGGGTATGGTACAATGAATCCAATACGAGGAGGGGTTGTTGTGAAGGTACAAAAATGGGGTAATAGTCTTGGTTTACGTATCCCGGCTACTATTGCACAACAAGTAAATATCTCAGAGGGGACTGAGGTTGTATTGAGCGTTGATACTAACCAAACACTTGTCGTAAAGCCGTTAAAAAAGAAACCTACTCTTGAAGAGTTATTAGCAAAAATCACACCCGAAAACAAGCATCATGAAATCGATTTTGGGACTGAGGGGAATGAACATATTTGACACAAGTACCTAATCGTGGGGATTTGGTGTATTTAAACTTCTCCCCCCAATCAGGGCATGAACAACGTGGCCGTCGCCCGGCCATCGTTTTATCCCCAAAGTCCTTTAACGATCTAACAGGATTTTCCGTTGTCTGCCCTATAACAACTCAACAAAAAGGCTACCCTTTTGAAGTTGAAATACCATATGG
This sequence comes from Sporosarcina thermotolerans, assembly GCF_042658975.1. NCBI lineage: Bacteria > Bacillati > Bacillota > Bacilli > Caryophanales > Caryophanaceae > Sporosarcina > Sporosarcina thermotolerans. Next base: position 25,680 of record NZ_JBHSRM010000014.1, read on the forward strand.
ATTGGCAATAAACGGAGTTATATTAACGGATCAAGTAAAAAGCCTTGATTGGCGTTCAAGAGGATTGAACATCGAAGGCCAAGCCCCGGAAGAAACAATAATTGAATGCCTAAACTTGATTAGTACATTTTTACTTATAGAAGAGTAAGATCTACCGTAAGACTTCAAAGGAAATGTGGGGTGAACATTTAGGTGTTGGTATTTAAAGAATTATTTAAATGAAAACCGCTTCAGTCAAGTGTGACGGTAGCGTTTTTTTGCGTGGGGATTTTTCCGCAGGCAAGATATCGGTCAATCGGCACGAGTTATCGGTCACTTTCGCGAAGTTATCGGTCAAATTTCAATAGATATCGTCGTTTCGTTACTTTAGTCCCAACTGGGTCACGACGTCATAATAAATAATTAAGGATTAATCTCCTTAAATGTGGAACTTTCTTTTTCTTGCATGGCAGTTTATTTCTAAGTCATAAAGGAAATCTTATATAGAAGGAATTTTATTTAACGTAATTCAAATTAAAAACAATCTCCTAGGATTGCAGCGGAAAGCGTCCGCCTGAAGCGTAAATCCGTGATTAAACGTTTACCAAGTACGATTATTTCATTTCCAGTTAGAAAATCCTATGTGATATATTGGAAGGACGAAAGAAGGTGAGACCCGTGAGAAACAGACATAGATATGGAAAGCTTTTAAAAAAGGATAACGTCGTCATGTTCCCTGGTGCCCTGGAACAACTGATTGATAAAGGATTGGATGCCGTTGAAGACACCGACTTCAAAGGAGCAGTGGAAGCGTTTGAACAAGTATATCATTTCGATCCTGAAAACCCACGGCTACTTGCACCATACGCAATAGCCTTATACGAATCACAGAATTTCGATAGAGCTAAAAAAGTTGCCACCCAATTACTTCATAGCGGAACAACAGAATATCTCTACGCTATGGAATTATACCTGGCAATCAGCATTCAATTACAGCACTATGAAGAAGTTGAAATGACAATCGAAGCACTCCTTGATGAAGAAATTGTGCCGCCAGAAATGGTGAAGAAATTCAATTATTTACGAGAGCTGAACAGAAGACTTTCCCATAGATACGTCGACCATGACGAATCAGGAGACATCAACGAACACTTTACCATAGAGCAATTCATGGACTTATCAGTAGATGAACAACAAGAATTGCTTGTTGCATTTGAAAATGGTTCGTTCGATAATTCAATAAAAAAAGTTCTTGCAGAGGTTGTCCAAAAGGATGAAATACATCCAATCGTCATTACGTATGCCCTTGTCCTACTTTACGAATCCGGATATGACGAAGAAGTGTCCGTCAAAAAATTTGGGAACACTAAAAAAGTCATTCCTTCTAAGCTCAATCTTCCCGGACAGGATGAGCGTTCAATTGAGGTGGTTAATCGTATAGGTGAAATAGCGGAGAAGGACCCGTCAAGGATGCAGATGGCGATCGATGCGAGTCAGCGCTATGGAATAATCGCATATCCATTTAACTGGGATGGCTATTCAACGGAAGAAGTCGCAAACGCTTATACACAATACATAGAAAGCATGTTTTTAGGGGAGCCTATGCCAGCCGCGGAATTGAATTCGTTGATAAAAAAAATCGATGAGCAGACAGATAGATAACGCATTAAATCTGTTGAAAGATAGAAAGACTATGATATACTGTAAGGGTTGAAAATGGCGTATTCAATAACGAAAATATATTGGTCATAATGATTCGGAGGTTTTTTTAATGTCTGTTAAATGGGAAAAAGAAGAAGGTAATAAAGGTACACTAACAGTTGAGGTGCCTGCTGAAAAAGTGGACGCTGCAATTGATGAAGCATTCAAGAAGGTTGTAAAAACGGTTCAAGCACCAGGATTCCGTAAAGGGAAAATGCCACGTAAAATGTTCGAAAGAATGTACGGTGTGGAAGCACTTTACAATGACGCGCTTGACATCATCCTTCCGGAAGCATATTCAAACGCACTTGACGAATCAGGCGTAGAGCCGATTGCACAACCAGAAATCGAAATTGACGAAATGGAAAAAGGCAAAGCGCTTATCTTCAAAGCACATGTTACTTTGAAGCCAGAAGTTAAACTTGGTGACTATAAAGGCCTTGAAGTGAAACGTCAAGAAATTGAAGTTACTGACGAAGAAATCGAAGAGCAACTAAAAGAACGTCAACAAACATTTGCTGAAATGGTTATCAAAGAAGACGGCGCTGTAGAAAACGGCGACACAGTAAACCTTGATTTTGAAGGATTCGTTGATGGCGAAGCTTTTGAAGGCGGTAAAGCTGAAGGATATGACCTTGAAATCGGTTCAGGTTCATTCATTCCAGGATTTGAAGAGCAACTTGTTGGTTTAAAAGTAGGCGAAGAAAAAGACGTTGAGGTTTCTTTCCCAGAAGAATATCACGCTGCTGAATTAGCTGGAAAACCTGCTGTATTCAAAGTGAAAATTCACGAAATCAAATCAAAAGAAATTCCTGCACTTGACGATGATCTTGCAAAAGAAATCGACGAAGAAGTTGAAAGCCTTGAAGCTCTTCGTACAAAATTAAAAGAACAAAGTGCTGAAGAGAAAAAAGGTGCTTCTGAAACAGCATTGCGTGATGATCTTGTAGAAGCTGCTGCAAGAAACGCTGAAATCGATATTCCAGAAGTAATGATCGATTCTGAAGTCGACCGTATGGTAGATGAGTTCGGTCAACGCCTTCAAATGCAAGGCATGAACCTTGAACTTTACTTCCAATTCTCTGGTCAAGACGAAGCGGCTTTACGTGGCCAAATGAGAGACGATGCACTTAATCGTGTTCGTGTTTCATTAACACTTGAGGCAATCGGTGCGGCTGAAAACCTTGAAGTAACTGAAGAGGAAATCAACGCTGAACTTGAAAAAATGGCTGAACAGTTTAAGATGGAAATTGATCAAATCAAACAAACTTTAGGCGGTACAAGAGTTCTTGAAAATGATTTGAAATTCAATAAAGCCGTTGAATTCTTAGTAGCAAACGCTAAAATCACTGAATAATTGTAGTTGAATAATACAAGGTGCGGTTTTCCGTACCTTGTTTTTCATAGCTAAAATTATCCCTTTTGGTAAATGATGAGCAGTTCGAATTAGTTGCTTAAAACGAGGGAATCTTGTAAGATTGTCACTTGAATAGGGGTGAGCTTGATGTTCAAATTTAATGATGAAAAAGATAATCTAAGCTGTTCTTTCTGTGGTAAAACCCAAGACCAAGTTAGAAAATTAGTTGCAGGTCAGGGTGTCTATATTTGTGATGAATGTGTTGAACTATGCGCGGAAATCGTTGAGGAGGAAGTAGGCCTCGATGAACATTTCGAGCTAAAAGACGTTCCAAAACCACGTGAAATCCAAGGCATTTTAGATGAATATATTATTGGCCAGGATCGTGCTAAAAAGTCATTAGCCGTTGCTGTATACAATCACTACAAACGTATCAACACGAATAGCAAGGTTGATGATGTTGAGATCGCTAAATCGAATATTGTTTTGATCGGTCCAACTGGTAGCGGTAAAACTCTATTGGCACAAACTTTGGCGCGTATATTGGATGTGCCTTTTGCAATCGCTGATGCTACTTCACTAACTGAAGCGGGATATGTCGGCGAGGATGTTGAGAATATTCTTTTGAAACTTATTCAAGCTGCGGATTTTGATATTGAGCGTGCTGAAAAAGGTATCATTTACATCGATGAAATCGATAAGGTCGCACGTAAATCGGAAAATGCATCCATTACTCGTGATGTCTCCGGTGAAGGGGTTCAGCAGGCGTTGCTGAAAATTCTTGAAGGTACGGTTGCGAGTGTTCCACCTCAAGGAGGACGTAAGCATCCACATCAAGAATTCCTTCAAATCGACACGACGAATATCTTATTCATCGTTGGCGGAGCATTCGATGGAATGGAAGAAATCATTAAGCGTCGTACTGGGCAAAAAGTGATTGGATTTGGAACGAATACGGAAGAAACTCCGACAGAAGAAGCTTCTTTGCTTTCGAAGCTAATTCCTGAAGATTTACAGCGTTTTGGCCTTATTCCAGAATTCATCGGCCGTTTGCCTGTAATTGCAACGCTTGAACAGTTAGATGAGCAGACGCTTTACCAAATCCTCACAGTCCCTAAAAATGCCATTGTAAAGCAATATCAAAAAATGGTTGAACTTGACGGGGTTGAATTGAAGTTTGAAGAGGATGCACTTTTAGAAATTGCTAAAGAAGCGATTGAACGGAAAACGGGTGCACGTGGCTTGCGTTCAATAATTGAAAACATAATGTTGGATATCATGTATGAACTTCCATCGCTTGATGAAGTTACAGAATGTATCATTACGAAAGAATCCGTCCTAAAGAAATCAAGCCCGATTCTTTATCGAGAAGATGGTACAATATTCGATCTCGATCAAGAGAAAAATACGGCATGATATTTGGAGGAATCAAGCTGACTCCGGCGATGCGATCTTTTCGCTCTTCGGTTGTCGGCTTTTTCCACCTTATATGACTGGCCAAATTGGATATACATATCTTATGGAGGTGACTTCCGCATGCCAAAGAAAAAAAAGCTACAAGTGCCTTTGTTGCCTTTGCGCGGGATGTTGGTTTACCCGACGATGGTTTTACATATTGACGTCGGGAGAGAGCGCTCCGTATTTGCGGTGGAGCATGCAATTGCAAATGGTAATCTAATCATGCTTGCTTCACAAAAAGATACAAGCGTTGAAAGCCCCGACGCGGATGACCTATATAAAATTGGTCTATTAGCTCACGTCAAATCATTGACTGAACTGAATAATGGAACATACCGGTTATATATCGAAGGCATTGAACGTGCAAAATGGACGAATTATGAGGAAGCCGATTTATATCCAGTTGTTGATATAGAAAGGATTCCAGAAGATACAGAAGCTGGCCCAGAAAGCATTGCGCTTATGCGTACATTGCTTCCGTATTTCAAGAACTTCGCCACTTATTCGGCGAAGGTGTCACAAGAGACGTTCGATTCAATCGCTACCATCGAAGAACCCGGAAGGCTTGCGGATATGATTGCTTCACATTTACCATTGAAGGTTTCCGCAAAACAGGAGATTCTTGAAATCATCGATGTGAAAGAGCGTCTAGAATTCCTTATTAATAAGCTACATAATGAACAGGAAATTCTTGAATTGGAACGGAAGATCAACAACCGTGTAAAAGAAGCAATGGAACGGACACAAAAAGAATTTTATCTGCGCGAACAGATGAAGGCTATTCAAAAAGAACTTGGGGACAAAGATGGAAAAAGCATCGAGGTTGTCGAGTTAACTGAGAAAATCGAAAATGCAGGAATGCCCGATCATGTTAAAGAAGCTGCATTCAGAGAACTTGATCGTTATGAAAAAATCCATTCAGCATCAGCTGAAAGCGGGGTTATCCGGAATTACATCGATTGGTTGATTGCTTTACCTTGGTCAGATGCATCGGATGATCAGTTGGACATTAAACGTTCGGAAACAATCTTAAATCGCGACCATGAAGGGTTGGAATCTGTTAAGGAACGAATTTTGGAATATTTAGCCGTCCGTCAAATGACCAATTCATTGCGTGGTCCAATTCTTTGTCTTGACGGTCCTCCGGGTGTAGGGAAGACATCTCTTGCCCGTTCGATTGCGGAATCGTTAGGACGGACTTTTGTCAGAATTTCACTCGGTGGTGTAAGGGATGAATCCGAAATAAGAGGGCATCGTCGCACTTATGTCGGTGCAATGCCAGGACGGATCATACAAGGTATGAAAAAAGCAGGTAAGGTAAATCCGGTATTTCTGCTTGATGAGATTGATAAAATGTCTAACGACTTTAGGGGAGACCCTTCTGCTGCAATGCTTGAGGTTTTGGATCCAGAGCAAAACTCCACCTTCAGCGACCATTACATTGAGGAGCCGTATGATCTATCAAATGTCCTGTTCATCGCCACTTCGAATGATTTAGGCTCGATACCAGGTCCATTAAGGGATCGAATGGAAGTTATTTCAATTCCAGGCTATACAGAAATAGAGAAACAGGCAATTGCTAAAAATCATCTGATTCCAAAACAGTTAAAAGAACATGGCCTTACAAAGTCCCAAGTGCGTATAAATGATGAAGCAATCAAAAATATTGTTCGTTATTACACAAGGGAAGCAGGCGTCCGCGGTTTGGAACGTGAAATTGCGAGGATTTGCAGAAGAGCCGCAAAACAAATTGTTACTGGGGAAAAGAAAAGTGTTACCGTCAGTGCAAAGACCCTCGAAACACTTTTAGGCAAGAAAAAGCATAGCTATGGTCAGGCTGAAAAGAAAAACCAGATTGGTGTAGCGACAGGTCTTGCCTATACGACGGTTGGTGGGGATACTTTACAAATAGAGGTTTCACTGTCACCAGGCAAAGGGAAATTGATACTGACTGGAAAATTAGGGGATGTCATGAAAGAATCCGCCCAAACAGCACTTTCCTACGTTAGATCCAAGGCGGAGGAGTTCAAGATTGACCCCGAATTCCATGAAAAAAGCGACATTCACATCCACGTACCGGAAGGCGCAGTCCCTAAAGATGGCCCTTCTGCGGGTGTAACGATTGCAACTGCTTTAGTTTCGTCATTGACAAAGCGGCCAATCCGTCGGGAAGTTGGAATGACTGGTGAAATCACACTTCGGGGCAGAGTGTTGCCGATTGGCGGAGTGAAAGAGAAATCGTTGAGCGCTCATCGGGCGGGATTGACAACGATTATTTTGCCAGAAGCGAATGAACGTGATATTGAAGATATACCTGAAAGTGTACGTAGTGAGCTGACATTCAAGCTTGTTTCGGATGCTGAAGAAGTATTAGCAATTGCATTAGAGGAGGCATCCGAATGAAGGTCAACCAAGTTGAGATGATAATGAGTGCAGTAAAACCAGAACAATATCCAGATGATGGATTCCCGGAGTTTGCTTTAGCGGGACGTTCGAATGTAGGAAAGTCGTCATTTATCAATAAAATGATCGGCCGAAAAAGTTTAGCGAGGACTTCCTCCAAACCAGGTAAGACTCAGACCTTGAATTTTTATAAAATCGAGGAAAAGTTATTCTTTGTGGACGTACCCGGTTATGGGTATGCGAAGGTCGCGAAATCTGAACGTGAAGCATGGGGTGGTATGATTGATCGATATTTGACAGGCAGGGAACAGTTGCGTGCCGTTGTGCAAATCGTGGATTTGCGTCATCCGCCAAGTAAAGACGATTGCATTATGTATGATTTCCTTGGTCATTATAATATCCCAACAATTATCATCGCGACGAAAGCGGATAAAATACCTAAAGGTAAATGGGAGAAGCATAAGAAAATCATCCGAGATGAATTGTATTTGCGAGCTGGTGATCCGATAATTGTTTTTTCATCTGAAAAAGGGATTGGAATGGACGAGGCATGGCGTGAAATCGAAAAAAGAATGTAATGAAAATCCGGATGACGTATCATCCGGATTTTTTACCTATAGAGTCCTTCCTAAACCGTAGATTCTTCAATGTTTAGTCACATTATAAACCGATTAAAATAATGGAATATGTTATAATCGGATATGTAAAAATGAACGGGAGAGGTGTGGGCACCTTATGAATACAATCGTGGTCGGTGTTAACTACCGAACAGCTCCAGTTGAATTAAGGGAAAAATTATCTTTTGTGGAGGCAGAATTGCCGAAAGCTATGCAAGCACTGCAAAAGGAAAAAAGCATATTGGAGAACACAATCATTTCAACGTGCAATCGGACTGAAATTTATGCAGTTGCCGACCAAATTCACACTGGACGCTATTATGTTAAACGGTTTTTAGCCGATTGGTTCAATATGGATATAGAGGAATTATCTCCTCATTTACTTATATACGAAAATGATGCAGCGATTGAACATTTAATGAGAGTAACTGCCGGAATCGATTCTATGGTCCTTGGCGAAACACAGATTTTAGGACAAGTTAGGGACAGTTTCTTAAAGGCTCAGGAAATCGGTACGACAGGTACAGTCTTTAATGAATTGTTTAAACAGGCGGTAACGCTTGCGAAGCGGGCTCATTCTGAAACGGCGATTGCTGATAATGCAGTCTCTGTATCCTACGCTGCAGTAGAGCTTGGAAAGAAGATCTTCGGTTCATTGAAAGATAAACATATCGCAATCCTTGGAGCAGGTAAGATGGGTGAATTGGCGATTAAGAATCTTCATGGTAGCGGCGCAGGAAAGGTCACTGTAATAAATCGAACTTTGTCGAAGGCAGAAGAAATGGCGCGCCAATTCGGCGGAAATGCCAAATCAATGCAGGAATTGCAATGCACCTTGTTGGAAGCTGATATTTTAATTAGTTCTACAGGAGCAACAGATTTTGTCATCGATTTTGAATTGATGCAATTTGTTGAGAAACTTCGTAAAGGAAAGCCGATTTTCATGGTGGACATTGCCGTTCCACGTGACTTGGATCCAAGAATCGGTGATTTGCCTAACGTCTTCCTCTACGATATCGATGATTTACAAGGTATCGTTGAAGCAAATTTGGCAGAACGTAAACGTGCAGCTGAAGAGATCGGTTTGATGATTGAAGAGGAAATCGTCACCTTTAAAGAATGGATTGCAACCCTTGGCGTAGTTCCACTTATAGCGCAATTACGTGAAAAGGCACATCACATCCAATCTGAGACAATGGCCAGCATTGAAAACAAATTGCCAAGCCTAACAGAACGCGAAAAGAAAGTATTGAACAAACATACAAAGTCAATCATCAATCAATTATTAAAAGAACCAATCCTTCAGGCAAAGGAATTGGCCATGGACGACAACGCAGCAGAAAAATTAGCCTTGTTCAAACAAATCTTTGGGCTTGCAAATGAAGACGAGGCAGAGCAAATTGAATCACAAGCAACTAATCAGCAAAAGAAGCCTGTTAACATTGCAAAAAAGATTGCCCAGCCTGATTTATCATTTTAAAATATGGCTGAAATGACTATGGCAAGATTCCATGAAATAATAATAATCCTGTACGCGGTAAGTCTTGTATTTTACTTCATCGACTATTTGAATACGAATAAATTCGCACACCGCAGCGCATTTTGGATTTTATCACTTGTCTATATCATGCAAACAGGCTTCCTTATCGCTACCGTATTAGAAAAGAAACAATTTCCGATCCTTTCACTATACGAAGGGATTTATTTCTATGCGTGGCTACTCATCTCGTTATCAATGGTTTTACAGGTATTCTCAAAAGTCGGGTTTGCCGTATTCTTTTTAAACGTAATCGGCTTTATTTTCATGTCTATATACGCATTTGCACCAATGCAAATTGAACAATCACCGATTGGTGAGTCTTTACTCTCGGAGTTGCTATTTATCCATATAACGTTCGCTATTCTTTCTTATGCAGCATTCGCAATGTCCCTTGTATCTGCCATACTTTATCTACTTGTATATAAATTGCTGAAGGAAAAGAAATGGACAAAACAGTTTGGTCGATTACCTTCGCTTCATCAAACATTGACAGGTATGAAAGTATCAATCTATACAGGAATACCTGTTTTGTTAGTAAGCCTTATTTTAGGGATACAGTGGGCGTTTGTCGCGTTAGATGATTGGTTGTTAACCGATATGAAAATCATCGGGTCGTTTCTTATAATTATTCTTTATAGTTTAGTATTGTTTTTACAAAGAAGAGGAAAACTGACAGCGAACGATTTTGCTTGGGCGAACGTCTTCGCTTTTCTTTTTGTCATCATTAACTTTTTTCTTGGAAGCAGATTATCACAATTCCATTTTTGGATTTGAACCTGAAGAATATTTAACAGCGGAAGGAAGATTGTATTGAGGAAAATCATAGTTGGTTCACGACGGAGTAAACTTGCACTGACACAAACTAACTGGTTTATTGACCAACTGAAAGCAGCTGGAGCACCATTTGAATTTGAAGTGAAAGAAATTGTGACGAAAGGGGATAAAATTCTCGACGTCATGCTTTCAAAGGTAGGGGGCAAAGGTTTATTTGTTAAAGAGATTCAACAAGCCCTTTTCGATAAGGAGATTGACTTTGCTGTTCATAGTATGAAGGATATGCCAGCAGTTCTTCCGGAAGGATTAACGATTGGATGTATTCCTCCACGTGTAGATCCACGCGATGCCTTTATATCCAAGGATCATATTAAATTCATGGACTTGCCTGTTGGCGCAGTAGTTGGTACGTCAAGCTTACGTAGGAGTTCTCAACTACTTCTATTACGTCCAGATCTTGAAATTAAATGGATCCGAGGTAATATCGACACAAGACTGAAAAAAATGCAAGATGGCGAATATGATGCGATTCTCCTTGCTGCTGCTGGATTGAAGCGAATGGGATGGAGCGAGGATGTCGTTACTGAATATATGTCCATCGAAGACTGCATTCCCGCGGTTGGTCAAGGGGCACTTTCTATTGAATGCAGAAGCGAAGATGAAGAATTATTGGCGGAGCTTGCAAAAGTTTCTGATCCAAAGACATGGAAAGAAGTAGATGCGGAGCGGACGTTCCTTTCCGAAATGGATGGATCATGCCAAGTTCCGATTGCCGGATTTGCAGAATCAGTCGGAGATGAAGTCGAATTGACCGGATATATTGCTTCTCCTGATGCTAAGCAAGTATTTAAAAAGACGATACGCGGTAAAGATGCAATTGCAGTCGGAAAAGAAGTGGCGACCGCATTGCAGGCAGAAGGAGCTTCTGAAGTGATTGAGAAAGTGAAGGCGGAAATGGATGCCTGAACATGGGTCACTGCTTGGAGAAACCGTGATTTTCACAGGGACGCTCAAGACGCTTGAGGTTTTTGACCTTGTCCGGCACTATGGGGGCGTTCCTGTTTCCATTCCTCTTATCCAAGTGAATGAAGTTGAAGAGCAGACGGATGAAACAAAGATGAAAAACTGTGCAAACTTTGATTGGCTTATTTTCACAAGTCAAAATGCAGTAAGGGCATTCCAATCCAAAATGGAACGCTTTGCTATATCTGTGAATGAAATTCCTTCGAAGATTGCGGCTGTAGGCACACGTACTGCAGCAGCACTAGAGAAAATCGGATTTTCCGTTGAATTCATTCCATCTGTATTTAGTGCGGATGTATTTGTGAAGCAATTTAAGCCTACTAATGGAGAATTGAATGTACTTTTCCTGAAAGGAACTCTTGCAGGAAGTATAATTCGCGAAGAATTGCCATTCGAAGTCAAGGAATGGACGGTTTATGAAACCGGAGCAAAACGTGATTCGATCGATTCTCTTGTAGATTTATTGAAAAACAAGAGAAATTGTAGTGTTCTGTTTGCAAGCCCATCTGCTGTCCGAGTTTTTAAGGAAGATGCTGTACCTATCATCGGTTGGGAAGGCTATACAATTGGTGCGATAGGGCATATAACCGAAAGGGCGCTGATTGAGGCTGGAGCGACAGTGGATGTTAAGCCAGAAATTTATACTCTTAAAGAACTTGTTAAATCTTTGTCTAAAAGAAAGGATGAATTCCGATGACCCAATTACATTTCCGACGTAATCGCCGTTTGCGTACTTCTAATACGTTACGCTCGATGGTGAGGGAAACTATTTTGACGAAAGAAGATTTCATTTATCCCATTTTCGTAATTGAAGGGGAAAATGTGAAAAATGAAATCAGTTCGATGCCAGGCATATATCAATTATCAATTGATCGATTAATGGATGAGGTGGATGAAGTTGTTTCTCTTGGAATCCCATCGGTCATTCTTTTTGGAATTCCTGCAACGAAAGATTCAACCGGAACAGGGGCTTATGATGAGCAAGGGATTGTCCAGAAAGCGACAAGATTGATAAAAGAAAAGCATCCTGAACTTGTTGTTGTGGCGGACACTTGTCTATGTGAATATACGGATCACGGCCATTGCGGTGTTGTACATGGAGAGAAAGTATTGAACGATCCTTCATTGGATCTACTCGCGAAGACTGCGGTCAGCCAAGCTGAAGCAGGCGCCGATATCATTGCGCCTTCCAATATGATGGACGGTTTCGTTATTGCGATTCGCCAAGCATTGGATGAAGCTGGTTTCGAAGATATTCCAATCATGTCTTACTCGGTGAAATATTCTTCTGCTTACTACGGTCCATTCCGTGATGCGGCTGATTCAGCCCCACAATTTGGGGATAGAAAGACGTACCAAATGGATCCGGCTAACCGGATGGAAGCCCTTCGTGAAGCAGAGTCTGATGTTTTGGAAGGGGCTGACTTCCTTATCGTTAAGCCTGCACTTTCGTATTTGGACATTATGCGCGATGTGAAAAACAGTGTGCTGCTTCCTGTTGTTGCCTATAACGTTAGCGGAGAGTATTCAATGGTAAAGGCGGCCGCGCAAAATGGATGGATCAATGAAAAGGAAATCGTTTTGGAAACTTTGACAAGTATGAAACGCGCGGGTGCAGACCTCATTATGACATACCATGCAAAAGACGCTGCGCGTTGGCTGGAGGGAAAATAAATGGGAAGAAATTTTGAAAAGTCTAAGCAAGCGTTTGCGGAAGCAGTGAATTTAATGCCAGGAGGAGTTAACTCTCCCGTCCGTGCATTCAAATCGGTTAATATGGATCCGATTTTCATGGCTAGTGGGAAGGGCCCGATCATTACTGATATCGATGGTAATGATTATATTGACTACGTTCTGTCATGGGGACCCCTAATTTTGGGACATGCAGACCCGGATGTTGTAGAGGCTATCAAAAATGTAGCTGAAACTGGAACAAGCTTTGGGGCACCGACATTGTTGGAAAATGAATTGGCGAAAATCGTTATCGATCGTGTACCGTCTATCGAGGTTATCCGGATGGTTTCTTCAGGGACCGAAGCGACAATGAGCGCATTGCGTTTGGCACGTGGCTATACGGGGCGCAATAAGATTTTGAAGTTCGAAGGATGTTACCACGGTCATGGTGATTCATTGCTCATTAAAGCGGGTTCTGGGGTTGCTACACTTGGCTTGCCAGACAGCCCTGGTGTTCCGGAAGGTATTGCGAAGAACACGATTACAGTGCCTTATAATGATTTGGAAAGCGTCCGGGTCGCATTCGAACAATTCGGAGATGACCTTGCATGTGTAATCGTTGAACCTGTTGCCGGCAATATGGGTGTTGTTCCGCCGGAGCCTAAGTTCCTCGAAGGATTGCGTGAATTGACCGAGAAAAACGGCACATTACTGATCTTTGACGAAGTGATGACTGGTTTTCGTGTCGATTATAATTGTGCCCAAGGTTATTTCGGCATCACACCGGATTTGACTTGTCTTGGAAAGGTTATCGGAGGAGGACTTCCTGTCGGTGCCTACGGCGGAAAACGTGAAATTATGCAGCATATTGCACCTGCCGGGACTGTATATCAAGCAGGTACGCTATCCGGAAACCCATTGGCAATGACTGCGGGTATCTCAACGTTGAAAAAATTGACACCTGCTTCATATGATCATTTCAAGAAACTTGGTGATCAATTAGAGGCTGGATTCCGCGAAGCAGCAGAGAAATACAATATTCCACATACTGTAAATCGTGCTGGATCAATGATTGGCTTCTTCTTCACGAATGAAAAAGTGGTCAATTATGATAAAGCAAAGTCATCCGACCTACAATTGTTTGCTGAATATTTCCGTTTAATGGCGGAAGAGGGAATCTTCCTGCCACCTTCCCAATTTGAGGGCATGTTCCTTTCAGCAACACACACAGAAGAACATATCGCTCGAACTGTAGAAGCATTCCATAAAGTATTCTCTCAACTCGCACGCTAAATTTATCAAACCATCCATTGTCATTAAGCCGACGATGGATGGTTTTTTGTGAATTAATCCTTTTTCTTCTACCTTTCGGGCTTGTTGCATATAATGCCAAGAGAATTGAGGGAGGGAAAAAGTATGACAAAATTACAATGGGATATGAAAGAGGTATTCTATTTCCCTACGGATGTTGGGGTACCAAGTTCTGCACGCGTTGTTAAAGTAAAAGCAGGATTTACAGAAAAACGTTCAGAAGATGCAGTGCGACTTTCAGGCATTTATCATATAGCTGCCAAAGTCGAATTTGGGGAAGGTCAGAGGGCTGAAATGATTCCTCAGGAAGTGGTTTATGTAGATGATGTAGAAATGGATGGTCAAGTAGGTTATTTCGAATATGCAGTCCCGCTGAATATCGATTTGCCTCCTGAAGTTGAGCATCCATTGCGTGTAGAAGCGTCAGATGTTAATGCCCACTTTGACGGACAAGGTGCGTTGACCATCGCATGGAATGTAAATTGTGCTCATGGTGCCTCGAATAATGAAGCTGCGGTAGAAAATACAAAAGCCGAAGAAACCGCAAGTGTTCAGGCAAGCGAAGTAGTTGCGGAAGTTAAACAGGATAATGCTACAGCCCAATCTGTGCCTGAGGAAACTATTAGCAAGGCCAAGCAGGCGGTCGCCGAATTGGAACCTCAACAAGCAACGGCACAGGCTGAAGAAACTCAACAAGTACTAATAACCGAGGAGAAACTGGCGGTTGCACATGTCAGCGAATCCCATCAAGAAACAACTTCGCAACAACAAGCCACTGCGAAGCTTGTACCAGAAGTAACAGCAACGTACGACAGCAGCTCATCGAATGGTGATGATATACTGTCCTACATTGCAGAGTTGCCGGATGGATGGTCAACGACAAGTTTCCGTTCAAATGATGTTTTTGTAGAGTAGGAAAGCGATTCCGCAAAGCAAGCAAAATAAGAGGAAATCGCCTGTCGTAGGGACGATTAAAAGTCTGATCAGTTGAAAAACAGTGATCGGTATGATGATGCCCTTACAATAAAATCTGCATTTTCGTAACCAAGGCGGCAATAAATAGGGGTTGTATCCTTTTCTCATACTACCTTCCTTTCGTAATGTACTTGACAAAGTCTCCTTCTGTAGCATACAATGCTCATAACTATATAATGATGCATTGAACGGGAGAGTACGCAGATATCATTTATTCAAGAGAGGGCGCCATTGGTGGGAGGGCCTATAAATGAGTTGCGGAAAGTCACCCGGGAGCAGTTTCCGTGAATTAGAGTAGCGGAAGCCGGTTTGAAACCGTTATTTGTTATGAGGCATATACGCAATCTGTATATGCGAATAAAGGTGGTACCACGAATAACTCCTTCGTCCTTTTTGGCGAATGGAGTTTTTTTGTTTTCTGCTTTTATTCAAAATCTTAAATTGGAAGTACAGAGGAGGAGTTCATATGTCAACAGAAAACCTATCAATGCCAACGAAATATGAACCGCAATCGATTGAAGCGGGTCGTTATGAATGGTGGCTGAAAGGCAAATATTTTGAAGCTCAACCGGATAGCGGGAAAGACCCGTATACAATTGTCATTCCACCGCCGAATGTGACAGGTAAGCTTCACTTAGGGCATGCTTGGGATACGACGTTGCAGGATATCCTGATCCGTATGAAAAGAATGCAGGGCTACGATGCACTATGGCTACCAGGAATGGACCATGCTGGTATTGCGACACAGGCAAAGGTTGAAGAAAAGCTTCGGGCTGACGGAAAATCCCGATATGATCTGGGCCGTGAAAAATTCGTCGAAGAGACATGGAAATGGAAAGATGAGTATGCAGGCCATATCCGTGCGCAATGGGCTAAGCTTGGTCTGGCACTTGATTATTCCAGAGAGCGCTTCACATTGGATGAAGGATTATCCAAGGCGGTCCGCGAGGTATTTGTAAAACTGTATGAAAAAGAGCTTATCTACCGCGGCGAATATATTATTAACTGGGATCCGGCGACGAAAACTGCATTATCGGATATTGAGGTTATCCATAAAGATATTCAGGGTGCATTCTATCATATGCGCTATCCACTCGCAGACGGAACGGACAGCATCGAAATTGCTACAACACGCCCTGAAACGATGTTAGGGGATACGGCGGTAGCGGTTCATCCGGAGGACGACCGGTATAAGCATTTGATCGGAAAAACAGTTAAATTACCAATTACTGGCCGTGAAATCCCGATAATTGCAGATGATTATGTCGATATGGAATTCGGAAGCGGTGCAGTTAAGATTACACCTGCACATGACCCTAACGATTTTGAAATCGGAAACCGTCATGATCTTCCTCGTGTTCTTGTCATGAATGAAGATGGCAGCATGAATAAGCTTGCTGGCAAGTATGAAGGAATGGACCGGTTTGAATGCCGTAAGACAATCGTTAAAGATTTGCAGGAAATGGGCGTTTTATTCAAAATCGAGGATCATTTGCACTCGGTTGGCCACTCGGAACGTAGCGGAGCAGTTGTTGAACCGTATCTGTCAACACAATGGTTCGTAAAAATGGCGCCTTTAGCGGAAGAAGCGATTAAACTTCAACAAAGTGAAGGGAAGGTCAACTTCGTTCCGGAACGCTTTGAAAAGACGTATTTGAACTGGATGGAAAATATCCACGATTGGTGTATTTCCCGTCAGCTATGGTGGGGACATCGGATTCCAGCTTGGTATCATAAAGAGACAGGTGAAGTCTTTGTAGGACATGAAGGGCCTGAGGACATTGAAAACTGGAACCAGGATAACGATGTTCTTGATACATGGTTCTCATCTGCGTTATGGCCATTTTCAACAATGGGCTGGCCGGATCTTGATAACGAGGAGTTCAAACGTTATTATCCGACAGATGCGCTTGTTACAGGATATGATATCATTTTCTTCTGGGTTTCTCGGATGATTTTCCAAGCCCTTGAATTTACGGATCAACGTCCGTTCAAAGACGTATTAATCCATGGTCTTGTTCGTGCTGAAGACGGCCGCAAGATGTCGAAGTCGCTCGGCAACGGTATCGATCCTATGGAAGTAATTGATAAATACGGTGCGGATGCATTGCGCTACTTCTTAGCTACTGGTTCTTCACCTGGTCAGGACCTTCGCTATTCGACAGAAAAGGTTGAAGCGGTTTGGAACTTCGCGAATAAAATCTGGAATGCTTCCCGTTTCGCTTTAATGAATATGGATGGCATGAAGTATGATGAAATCGATTTAACAGGTGAAAAATCTGTAGCTGATGCATGGATACTTACTCGCTTGAATGAAACGATTGAACAAGTAACGAAGCTCTCTGATAAGTATGAGTTCGGTGAAGTCGGCCGTGCATTATACAACTTCATCTGGGATGATTTCTGCGATTGGTATATTGAGATGGCGAAATTGCCGTTGTACGGAGAAGACGAAGCAGCGAAGAAAACGACACGTTCGGTTCTTGCTTACGTACTCGACAATACAATGCGTTTACTGCACCCATTAATGCCGTTCATCACAGAAGAAATTTGGCAGAACCTTCCGCATGATGGAGAGTCGATTACAGTGGCGGCATGGCCGGTTGCAGATTCGACACTAACCGATTCTGCAAAGGCATCTGATATGAAGCTATTGGTTGACCTCATTCATGCAGTTCGTAACATCCGCGCTGAAGTGAACACGCCAATGAGCAAAAAGGTTCCTTTATACATTGCTGCGAAAGATGAAGCTACAGTTCAAGTATTGGAATCAAATCGCAACTACATTGAACGCTTCTGTAACCCGGAAACTCTTGAAATCGGAGTTGGTATTTCAGCACCGGGCAAATCGATGTCAGCTGTTATTACAGGCGCAGAACTATTCTTGCCACTTGAAGGTTTGTTGAATATCGATGAGGAAATTGAGCGTTTGAAGAAGGAGCTTTCTAAATGGGAAGGCGAAGTGAAACGCGTCCAAGGCAAGCTGTCCAATGAGCGTTTTGTTTCGAAGGCTCCTGAGGCAGTCGTTGAAGAGGAACGTGCGAAAGAGAAGGATTATTTGGAGAAGAAGGCGGCAGTTGAGCGCCGGATTGAAGAATTGAATGAGATTTAATGAATAGAAAAGAGTTGGGACGCCCGAGAAAAGGGGTCCCAACTCTTTTTATTTAAGCATTGCGCTCGTTTATTCTTTCCATCAGCTTCTGAGCGACTGAAAAATCATGTGTCGCATATAATGATCTGGCGCCGACGGGATCTTCAATTTCATTTAACAGCCAACTGCCGTCCGGTAATAAAAGAAAATCGATTCCGATATAATCACTTTTTAATGCGCGTGCTATTTTTCGTACTTCTTTCTCCTGCGAGGAAGAAAGTATGTATTTCTCCACGGATCCGCCAAGCGTATAATTCGATTTGAAACCGTCGTTACCTATACGCTTGACAGCACCTAAAACTTCATCTCCAAGCATGAAAACACGAATGTCGGTTGCATTGGATTCAATGTAAGGCTGGACGATTAATTGACGACTAAGATATTGATTCAAAAACTGCTCCGCCTCATTTACCGTATGACATAGATATACTTCAGTTCCTCCATGGCCATCGACTGTTTTCAAAATGACTGGGTAGGCAGCAATACCGTCAACTGACTTCAATCGCTTCGTAGGTACCGCCGGAATTCCTAATAGCGTCGCGAATTCAAATGTCTTCAATTTATTATTTGCAATCCGGTTCACTTCTGAACGATTGATTACATGAAGTCCTGCTGATTCCCATTTAGCCGATAAATCAAAATTTCGATCACGGAATAATATGAAATCCGCATCGGAGTCAGGTTCTTCATTGTCGACTAGTAAATTCATTGTTAGATCAAGCTGTGCTGCATGCACCATCAAATCATCGATAAACCCGTGATTGCGCTTTGCTTCCTTCGATGAATAATAAACATGCCCTTTCATGAGAGCTTACCTAAAATGTATTCAATCATCTTGTCGGCTACATTAATGCCGGTCACGTTATAAATGTTGCGGATATGGGCAGCGGCGTTCACTTCACAAACAAGTGGTTTTTCATTATCACCATATAATAAATCAACTCCAGCAAATTCAGCCCCGACTGCTTCTGCAGCACGAATTGCAAGCTCTTTCTGTTCAGCAGTCAACTCGATTATGCTTGCAACCCCTCCATTCGTAATGTTCGCCCTGAAATCAGTTTCAGAAGAACGATGCATGGCGGCAACAATTTCTCCACCGACGATATTCACGCGGATATCCCGTCCTCTGCTTGTTTCGATAAATTCCTGAAATACATAATCGACTCCGCGTAATTCATCAACTTTCGTAAAGAATGCCTCTTCAGTTTCGATTAAATACACCTTCATGCCAAATGACCCGTGGCCTTCTTTAATGATCATAGGCAAGCCTAACTTTTCATGAACTCCCTCATAATACCCGGATCCTTCAATTGTAAATTTCGGATAGACTTTCGGCGCAATAATTGTTAAAGGCATTGCAACTTCATTCTTCGCAAGCTGGATATATTGCTTCGCTTTATTATCGCAAGTCTCAATCACTTCCGGATCATTGAAAACAGGGATTCCTGCATTTTTCAAATACGTTGCGAGCAAGATGTCTTTGTCCAGGAAAACGACGAAATCCGGACGCTCTGTAAGATTTTCATTCAAATTCATCATCACTTCGTAATTTCTTTTAAGTTCCGCACGAACACCAGCCCGCTCAGCAGCATCTGCCAAAAGCTCCGCTTGGTCGCGGAATTTATCACTCGTTAAACTTCCGTTGTAAATGACCCAACAACTTTTCATATCGTTCCCTCCGGCCGTGATATACTCTACCTATGCTGATTCTATCATAAGGAGAGAGTGTTTTGATTCCGAAATTTAATGAGTATAAAGAACGATTTGAACTATATAGCGATGATGCGATTAAGCCTGGGTTAGATAGCGTTATTGCAGCTCTGATGAAAGTGGGGAATCCCGAAAAGCAGTTGAATGTCATTCATGTGGCTGGGACGAATGGGAAAGGTTCAACAATTGCATTTATGGAGTCCATCTTGAAAGAACATGGATATTCAACTGGGGTATTTTCATCTCCTGCATTGGTCGATGTTCATGATCAGATTCGTCTTAACGGCTTGCCGATCAATCAGGAAGAAATGGACAAGTCGTTTATCCAGATGAAAGAAGCCGGACTAAGCGGAATGCTGACGGATTTTGAATTACTTACTGTGGCCGCCTTCCTGACCTTCAAAAGGAATGCGCCTGATTACATACTTTTAGAATGCGGTATGGGGGGCAAATTAGATAGTACAAACGTCGTGACACCACTTGTTTCAGTTATCACATCGATAGCGCACGACCATGTCGGATTTCTTGGAGCTACCCTAAAAGAAATAACTGAACAGAAGGCGGGGATTATTAAGGAGAATATACCTGTCGTGATTGGCTTGTTACCGGTAGTTGCTAACAATGTTATTCGAAATAAGGCGTTGGAAATGAACAGCGAGTTAATGATATACGGTAAAGATTTTAAAATGATGCCTGGCGAAGTATTTGAAGGGAAGATTCAAGTTTCTATTCCAAAAAGAAAGATGAAAGGCCCACATCAGGCGATAAATGCAGCAATAGCTATTGAGGCGTTATGGAAAGCGGGTGTAAACTTACAAGAAGAAGTTGTAGCAAAAGGAGTTGCCAACACTTCGTTACTTTATCGGTTTCAAGAGATTGCGCCAGGGGTCTTTGTGGATGGTGCTCATAATCCCGCAGCTGCGAAGATGTTAGCTGAAACGATTCGTAATGAATTTCCCAATGAAAAAGTGGATTTTGTAATCGGTATGTTGAAAACAAAAGACATTCGTAGAACATTGGATGAATTGATACCTGTTGCTCACTCGTTTACCTTTGTCGATTTCGACCATCCACAAGCTGCCACTGCTTTGGAATTAATGGAAAGTTGTCTATATAATAAAAAAAGGATGACAAATCTCATTAATGATACTATAATACTAAGTAAGGAAAATAATAGAAAGCGAATAGTCGCAGGCTCGCTTTATTTACTGAATAGACTTTTGACCTAATGTTATACTGGAAAACTAAGTGTAATCATTATGGAACCGGTTACAAAAGGGTCCGCTGATTGAAAACTTGTTGAAAATTTGTATATTCTGATTGAGTTGGTAGGGGGTAAGTGGGTTGTCTGATAAGAATTGGTCTACAGCATCTCAGTTTATCATCTGGTTCCTTATAGTTCCTCCGGGTATGTTTTATTTCCTTTCAAACCAAATGCCCGAAGAACTTAATATATCGTATCTCTTTTTATTTATCATTTTTAGTATGTTGACGACTTTATTCCCTATTAAGCTAAAAGGGGACCCTATAACTTTAGTCATGTGGGTGACGATACCTGCATTTCTTCTATACGGTATTGCCATTGAAATGATCATTATGCAATTTGCTGCAATTGCAATCCTTTTTGTTTCAAAGGGTACTATACAAAATAAAATCCAACGCTTTTTAATTAATTCGTTGATGATGTTCTTGCTGTCAATCGTTAGTGCTGGGGCTTTCTATTTAGTCGGTGGTCAAGTAGGTTCTACGGACTTTTGGTCTCTTCTTATAGGGGTTTCGGTTTATAGGCTTATTCACACAGCTGCAAATATAGGGTTTATTAAATTTTATTTGCAGATTCGAGGTATGAAAAGCCTATACACGAAAAAAGACATTGGGTATGAGTTTTCAAGTATCGTATTGATATTGCCATTAGCTTTAACGTTTTATTTCCTATTAAATTTAGTTGGTGCACCATCATTTTTACTAATGGGAGTACCGTTTTTCTTAACGATATTTTTCATACGGCAATATGGCCGATCTGAGAAAGTAAATGAGTATATCAAAAGTGTAGGAGAGATTGGGAGTAGCCTATCTGTATTGACTGATGTGGACCAAGTGACTGAAAAATTCATAATGAAAAGTCAAGAGTTATTCAATGCCGATATTGTTTTTCTGTTTAACAATCATAATCAATGGTTGGAACTCGATAAGGCTTATGATAAACCCCATTTACTTCCTAAGGATACACATTCAATTCGGTTAGGCGAAGGCATTGCGAGGATGGTGCTTTCGACCAATGAACCTGTCATCTATACAAAAAGTAATGATTTTAAACAATTCTCGATCTCCTCTGTTCCTGACGAAATCGAAAGTGTCCTCTGTATACCGATGACTCATAATAATCAGACTGGTGGAATTCTTCTATTAGGATCAAATCGGAAATCTGCATTTAAAGATTACCATTTGAAGATATTGGAATTACTTGGTTCTTATTACATTGTAGCGCTTGAAAAGGCCCGTTACGTGACAGAGGCCTTGCTTAAAAGTGAAAGATGTGCATTGACTAGTCTTTACAACTATAGATATTTAGAAGATAGACTACATTATGAAATGGAACGCATGCAGAAAAAGGATATTGAAGATCTGTCCGTAATCATGCTTGATATTGATCGTTTCAAAGTAGTAAACGATACGTACGGGCATCAAAGTGGAAACGACATATTAAAGGAATTGGCGAAAGTTCTTAAGGGTGTTTTACCTGAAGATGGAACTGTAGGACGGTATGGGGGGGAAGAATTTATCTACCTTTTACCGGGGTTCTCTAAATCGGAAGCTTTGGAATTTGCAGAAAAACTTAGAGAAACGATTAGACAGCATACATTTTCAATCATCCCGGACTTGAGCTCGGATAAACGGAAAATCGAAGTGAATATCACAACAAGTATTGGGGTAACAAGTGCGCCTTTTGATACAGATGAGGCGATGGCCTTGCTTCGAAATGCCGATCGGGCATTATATATAGGAGCGAAGCAGGCTGGGCGTGATCGGGTCGCGGTGTACGTGAAATAAAGGGTGGAGGGACAGGGAATGAATGTTACTGCTGCAAATAAAAGAAATATATATGTATTGTGGCTATTAATCGTTCCTTTTGCCTTTTATGCCGCTCTGAATTTCTTTCCATCTAATAGTTATGATTATTTAAATATGATCATTTATCTGTTGTTTTTGATAGCAATCATGATGATTTCAATTCCAGTGGATAGAGTTTCTATTACTCTTGAGAGATGGATCATTTTCTCACTGTTCTTCCAGTATGGTGTCTTATCGGAAATGGTTTTTATGCAAATTGCAATGTTCGTCTTATTATTCACGTTAAAATCTTCTACCCCTAAGACATTTAGATTTGCTTTCAACTCAATTGTTTTTTCTGTAGTTTCACTTGTGGGAGGCTATGTTTTTTATGCATTCGGTGGTTCTTTGCAAAATATGTCTTTGGCTAATTTCTTTATAGCAGGTTTCATATATGCGTCGGTCTATTCATTGGTCAATAGCGCATTGCTCATCCTAATCTTTAAAATGTTGAAGCAAAAAAATGCGGTCACGAAAAAAGCCGTGTTATGGGATTTTGTCGTGACAATCCTGTTATTGCCGTTTGCCATTATCTTCACCCTTCTGTTTCAACAAATTAGCGGAAAGGCTTTCTTGCTAATAGGGGTGCCTTTCATATTAGTTTTGTTAGTTACAAGTAAATATCTGAAGTCCGATATATTGAATGATTTACTTTCTTCAGCAGCTGTAATCGGCCATCATCTCGCTGAAAGTCTTCGTGTGGATGACGTCTTACGTACATTTGTCGAGAAGATTAAAAATGTCATCCCTTACGAAAGTGCGTATATCATCGATTTGCGTGTTGGGGGAAATTTGATCATGTTATCCTGTGTGGAAGGTGAATTTCAGCGCAAAGAAGCTATGAACTTTTCATTCCCAAGTAAAAATAACGTGAAGGACGGACTTGATGTCGAGATGACAAAAATGTATCTGACAAGGAAAAGTCTATCTGCATTGAATGGTTTTACATTTGCCCCCTCAGTTGAAAGTGTACTGGCGGCCCCTGTAAAAAGAGATGGTAAAACGGAAGGATTTCTCATCTTGACTTCAAATCAGAAATACGCTTTTGATGAAGTGCAAACGAAAATGGTGGATCTATTGACTAGCTATTTTGCGACGGCAATGGTGAAGGCGAGGTATTATGAAAAAACAGTGGAAAAGAGTACTCGATGTGCATTAACAGGAATACACAACTACCACTATCTTGAACAAAAACTGGATGAGGAAATTGTTCATTTCCATACAGGAGAAGTTCAAAGTCTGTCTGCCATTATGCTGGATATTGACCATTTCAAGTCCATTAATGATACATATGGACATCAAAGCGGCAATGATTTGCTTGTTTCACTTGCGAATCTCCTTTCGAAGTTTCAGCATAAAGGGATGACATTGGCCCGATATGGAGGAGAGGAATTCACAATTATCCTACCAAACTTTTCAAAGGATGAAGCTATTAAACTTGCAGAGTTGATTCGCAAGGACGTCGAAAAATCAAAGTTTGAAATCATCCCGGACTTATCCGACAATAATGAACCGATTAATGTCCAAATGACAATTAGCCTCGGAGTTGCCACTATGCCGGAAGATGCAAAGGACGGGAAGGATCTCTTAAGAAACGCCGATCGTGCTCTTTATATTGGTGGCAAACAGGCGGGACGCAACCGTGTCGGAATATATGAGGAGAATAGTGGTATGAAAGTGACAAATTAAGGGGAAACAGAATACTACCATACAATAATGCTGGAAATGAGTGATTGAATGGAGATTGTCTGGTTAGCCTTATTTTTCATATATGGCTGTGTTTTTGGTTCTTTTTTCAATGTGGTTGGACTTCGGGTGCCGAAAAAGGAATCAGTTGTTAGACCGCCATCCCATTGCACAACATGTGGTCGGAAACTAAGGCTTTTTGATCTAATCCCTGTTCTCTCATATGTCGTCCTCCGAGGGAAATGCAAAGGGTGCGGACAAAAAATAAATGCGATTTATCCCTTCATTGAGCTTATTACTGGCGTCTTGTTTGCCTATGCCTTTTTTCAACTTGGCTTCAGTAAGGATTTGATCATCGGGATTCTGTTTGTTTCGTTGCTTGTCATCATAACCGTATCCGATATTTCTTATATGATCATCCCTGATAAAGTGCTTCTCCCTTTCGCTATTTCGTTTCTGATCCTTAGATGGCTAATACCTATGTCTCCATGGTGGGACAGTTTTTTAGGGGCGGCAATCGGTTTCAGTGTGCTATTTATTATAGCCATCGTGTCGAAAGGTGGAATGGGAGGCGGAGATATAAAGCTATTTTTCGTCATTGGTCTTGTTTTAGGCACTATAAACACATTATTGACGCTGTTTCTTGCTTCAATTATTGGTTCGATCGCGGGCGTTTTTGTCTTGAAGAAGACTGGTAAAGGGAAGAAGACTCCTGTCCCATTCGGACCGTCCATAGCACTTGCTGCTATCATTTCTTACTTTTACGGAAAAGATTTTGTCGAATGGTATCAGCAATTATTCTTTTAAGTCGATAAATTTTTTAGGACAAGGCGACATACGTCTTGTTCTTTTTCATGTCTTTTCTGATACGGTTACTAAAAACGGGGTGGTCTGGCATGAACTTCAAAAAAAAGTATTCTAAGGTGACAGTAGCGGCGGCTATGCTTCACGGTGTCATAGTCGGTATTGCGGCTGTTGCGATTGTTGGTTTTTTAATCGTAGGAATGAATGGAAAAGGGAAAGAAAAAGCAGTGGAGAACGAGGTGGTAACGAACAATCCGCAAGAGACAGTCGAAACGACTCCGACATCCGGGCCGGCTATCATCTCAAACGAAGCACCCTTGAAATTATACGCAAAGCAGCATGGGGTTTTCTCCTCGGCAGAGTCAGCCAGACAACTCTTTGCGGATGATCCGGCTCTTGGAAAGGCCGCCATCATAGAAGTGGGGGGGCAATATTATGTGTGGAGCGCTATTGGCGTCGTCGAGGAAGAAATCGATGTTAGTGAGTATGAAGGAACTTTCCGTAAGCCGTTCTTCGTGAACACAAACTCCTGTAATACGGTTGGAGCAGGGAAATTAAGGAAGGCATTGGTAGAGACGGAATTATCACAAATTAAAACTTTGACCGTTACCTCGGAAAGTGAAAATGAGGATCCGAAAGTTGCTGACTTCCGAAAGAATATTGTTGCTGTGACCGTGTTTACAAACGATTTAAGGGTTATTCGTCTACATCTTTTAAACCATTATTCCCATAACAATGGCTGTGCGGTTATAAATTTTTAACGTTGAAATACGGGCCGAAATGGAATTTCTGCGGTTTTATGAAAATTTTCAATTACCTCCTTCTCAAGTATGATAATGAAAAAGGAGGTAGAAGAAATGCAATTCATTTCGGAGAGACAAATTATTTTGGCGTCAGGTTCGCCAAGGAGACGGGAACTTTTAGGCGTTTTAGGGCTTCCCATTAAAGTGTTGCCAAGCAATGTCGAGGAAAATGTTGAATTGATTGATAAGGACTTTAATGATTATGTCCAAAAACTTGCGGTCAAAAAAGCTGCAGCTGTTGCGAATATGAAGCCCGATGCGGTAGTTATTGCTGCTGATACAATCGTTGTTTTTAAGGATGAAGTCTACCCTAAACCGGCAACAAAAGAGCAAGCTGAAACATTTTTGAAGACATTCTCTGGAAAGGCACATTCGGTTTTCACGGGAGTGAGCATTCTTGGCGGTGGAAAGGAAATTGTTTTTTCTGAAGAAACGAAAGTGGTATTCAAGGAACTTGATGACAAGCTGATAAAGGCATATGTCGATTCTGGGGACCCGATGGACAAGGCTGGTGGCTATGGCATTCAAACTGCTGGCGTCTTGTTAGTTGATAAAATAGAAGGCGACTATTCGAATGTAGTAGGCCTCCCACTCGCTAAATTGGTAGAAATTTTACGCAGGGAACGTATCATCCAACTGAAGGAGGGTGAATGATTCCTTGACTGCGGACCTAAAAGATAAAATGATGATCCGGGATGTACATATCGCGGACAGACCTCGTGAAAGGCTTATCCGCCAAGGTGCAGCAAGTTTGTCGAACCAGGAGTTGGTCGCTATTCTGCTAAGGACAGGTACGAAGGAAGAATCCGTATTATTACTTGCGAATAGAATCTTGAACTCATTCGATAAGATACAGGACTTGAAAAATGCAACTGTTGAGGAAATGATGGCGGTAAAGGGGGTTGGACAGGCAAAGGCCGTCCAACTACTTGCAGCAGCGGAAATTGGAAAAAGGATTCACCGTAGGCATTCTGAAGGACGGTATGTCATAAAGTCACCTGAAGATGCAGCTGCCTATTTAATGACGGACATGTCCTCGCTGCTGCAGGAGCATTTTGTCGTCCTTTTTATGAACGTTAAGAACGAAGTATTGCATAAACAGACGATTTTTATCGGCAGCTTAAATTCATCCATCGTACATCCTCGCGAAATTTTCCGTGAAGCCGTGAAACGATCGGCGGCTTCGATTATTGTTTCACATAACCATCCTTCTGGAAATCCATCGCCATCACCTGAGGATATCGAAGTAACAAAAAGGTTGGTAGAAGCCGGGTCTATTATGGGAATCGAGCTGCTCGATCATATCATTATCGGCGATCATCGTTTTATTAGCCTAAAGGAAAAAGGCTTTATGGGTTAGTAAGTTACTCCTTGTTTAGTAAAATGTGTAAGTGTAATTGACTAACTTTAATGGCTCAACTTACCGTCGTTGATGGGTTAATTGCTTTTATTACAAAAATATGAAAAAACAAGGCGTAAGTATCAAAACTTTGCTTATTTCTCTTGAGGCTGTGAATTTGTTCCCCAATCCGTTATAATGTGGTGTATGATTTCAAGAAGACCATTTTTAAACGGTCGAATAGAAAGGAAGAACAAATTTGTTTGGATTTGGAACGAGAGATGTCGGGATTGACCTCGGCACAGCAAATACATTAGTTTTTATAAAAGGAAAAGGGATTGTTCTACGCGAACCATCCGTCGTTGCGAAAAATACAGTTACGAATGAAATTGTTGCGGTCGGTTCGGCGGCTAAAAATATGATTGGACGTACACCGGGATCTATAGTGGCAACGCGCCCGATGAAAGACGGAGTCATTGCGGATTTTGAAATTACAACAGCGATGATTGAACATTATATGAAAGAAGCGACTAAAGCTGCAGGAGGCAATTGGAAGAAGCCGAATGTCATGGTTTGTGTTCCTTTCGGTATCACATCAGTCGAACAGCGCGCAGTGATAGACGCAGCGAGACAAGCGGGTGCAAAAGATGCGTTTACAATCGAGGAACCGTTTGCTGCAGCAATCGGTGCGAATTTACCTGTTTGGGAACCTACAGGCAGCATGGTCGTCGATATAGGTGGCGGTACTACAGAAGTTGCTGTTATTTCTTTAGGCGGAATCGTGACAAGCGAATCGATTCGCGTCGGAGGTGACTCAATGGATGGCGCAATCATCAGCTATATTCGTAAAGTCTATAATCTGACAATCGGTGAACGTACTGCAGAAGCCATCAAGATTGAAATTGGCTCAGCGAGAGTATCTAGTAAGCCAGAAAAAATGGAAATCAGAGGCCGTGATCTTTTAACAGGTCTACCAAAAACATTAGAAGTTTCCTCTGATGAAATTGTTGAAGCACTTCGTGAATCCATTACACAAATTATTGAAGGCGTTAAGAAAACATTGGAAGCTACACCACCGGAACTTTCCGCCGACGTTATGGAGCGCGGAATTGTATTGACGGGTGGCGGAGCACTTCTTGAAAACTTGGACAAGGTCATTTCGGATGAAACGAATATGCCTGTCTTCATAGCAGAGGACCCTCTTGATTGCGTAGCAATTGGAACGGGGAAAGCGCTGGATAATTTTGATGTGATTAAAAAGATGCAAGCTAGGTAATGAGGGAGGATTTTGGCAATGCCGCGATTTTTTACGAATAAACGGTTGATATTATTGCTAGTAGGCGTCATCGTCCTTGTGGCATTGATTTCATTCACATTAAAAGACAGGCAAAATGCCACCCTTCCAGAACAAATCGTAAAAGATGTCGTCGGTTTCGGGCAATCACTTTTCTCGAAACCGGCACATTATATTACCGGCACGTTGGATAAAATCGATGGAATCTTGAATACATATGAAGAAAACATACATTTGAAAGCAAGATTAAAAGAATATGCTTCCACGCAGGCTGAACTCGCAGATGTGAGGGCTGATAATGAGAAGTTACGTCAAATCATCGGCAAGGAAGAAAGTCTTCGTGATTATTCTCCAATCCATGCAACTGTCATTTCTCGAAATCCCGATCAATGGGAAGAGAAAATCATCATTGATAAAGGGACAGTGGAAGGTGTTAAGTTGAATATGGCTGTAATGACCTCAAGCGGTTTAATCGGAAAAGTAGTCCTTGTCACCCCATTCAGGTCGACAGTTGAACTGCTTTCGACAGAAAACCGTAATTTTCGGGTTGCAGCAGTCATTCCTGGTAAAGAATCTATTTTCGGTTTGATAGAAGGATATGATCGGACTCGTGGAGAATTAATCATGAAGAGGATTGATTCCGATTTCGATGTGAAGGAAGGGCAATTGGTTCAGTCTTCTGGTCTTGGCGGAATTTTTCCAAAGGGACTGCTAATTGGTGAAGTAACAGAAGTGTCTACGGATGACTTTGGATTGACAAAATTGGCGTATATCCGTCCTGCTGCAGATTTTGGCATGTTGGATCATGTAATGGTGGCAAAAAGATCATCCGTTATTGTCTCTGGTACGGATGGAGATGTGGCTGAGGAAGAAGATGTAGCCGTGGAAGAAGAGGGGGAGAATGGATCGTGATCAGGTTCATAATCCCTCTTATTGCCGTCATATTATTTTTCCTCGAACCGGTTTTCAGCCTCTTCTCACCCGTGACAATCGGGGATGGACAATACACACTTGTACCGCGATTTGTCATTGTTTATCTGATTTTTATCGCCGTTTATTATAGTAGGCAACGTGCAATCATCTATGGAATCGTACTTGGACTCTTGTATGATATGTATCACATTGATATTATTGGAGTATATACTTTTTTATATCCGGCGATTTGCTATTTAGCAACATTGATTATTCGCCAAGTGTATCGTCATATTATTACTGTGATGCTCTTATCGCTAATAATGGTTGCGCTGCTTGAAATCTTATCATACTTTTTCGCGAGTCTAATTGCTCTTACAGCAATCGGGTTCGAGGATTTCCTGATGAGCAGGCTTTCGCCAACAATGATTGCCAATTCCATCTTCGTTTGCATGTTTGGCTATTTCTTTAAGCAACTTATCGATAAAAGAGGATTGGAAAAGGCCGGATTATAAACCTTGAAAAAATGTGAGGGACGCAAATGACGAAACAGCACTATGTAACAATAAAAGGGACAAAAGACGGACTTGTCCTCCGACTTGACGACAAATGCGCTTATTCGGACATGATTGCAGAACTCCGCAATAAAGTCAGCGAAAACAGTCTTGAAGGGCTGGCAGAAGTAAAAGTCCATATCGGAAGTCGATATTGTAATGAAGAAGAACTTAAAGAAATTATGAATATCGTCCATGAATCACCACATTTACGAGTTTCGAAGATTCAAAGCGAAGTGATTACTCTTGAAGAATGCAATCGAAGGATCTTAGAAAACCAGTCTGAAACCTATATCGGAATTGTCCGTTCGGGACAGGTCGTGAAAGCTGATGGAGATCTTGTCGTAATCGGTGATGTCAATCCGAACGGCAGGGTTGTGGCGGCGGGTAGCATATATATTTTAGGAAGATTGAAAGGGATCGCACATGCGGGGGCGACTGGTAATGAAGAGGCGGTCATTGCAGCCTCATGGCTGGAAGCCACGCATTTGATGATAGCGGATAAGATGGAAACGATGACGGATGAACTGACGATACTGTCGGATCAACCCGAGATGGAATGTGCATACATACATCCGAATGGTTTCATAGCCATCGACCGTTTACAGGAGCTTCGGATTCTCCGGCCCAATCTGTCAACATTTAAAGGAGGGAGCTAGTGTGGGAGAGGCAATTGTAATTACGTCTGGAAAAGGTGGAGTCGGTAAAACGACAACATCTGCGAATCTTGGGACAGCATTGGCTCTACAAGGTAAAAAAGTCTGTTTAGTGGATACGGATATTGGTCTTCGTAACCTTGACGTCATCCTTGGTCTTGAAAACCGTATCATCTATGACCTCGTAGATGTAATTTCAGGCCGATGCAAAATTCATCAAGCACTTGTCAAGGACAAACGTTTTGAAGATGGACTATTTTTGCTTCCAGCAGCACAAACGACGGATAAAAATGCTGTCAATCCGGAAGAAATGAAAGAACTCATTACCGAATTAAAAAGGGACTATGATTATATTTTAATCGACTGTCCCGCAGGTATTGAACAAGGTTATAAAAATGCCGTAGCCGGAGCGGATCGAGCAATTGTAGTGACGACACCTGAAATTTCAGCAGTACGGGACGCTGACCGAATCATTGGACTTCTTGAACAGGAAGATATTGAACCTCCAAAGCTCATTATCAATCGTATTAAGAGCCGACTTGTGAACAGCGGCGATGCACTTGACGTCAATGAGATTACAATGCATTTATCTATCGATCTTCTTGGAATTGTGCTGGATGATGAAAACGTTATCTCCTCCTCAAATAGAGGGGAGCCAGTTGTAATGGACCCTTCGAATCCGGCGGCTATCGGCTACAGAAACATCGCCCGCCGAATTTTAGGCGAATCTGTTCCACTTATGTCCCTTGACGAAGGAAGACCTGGATTTTTCGGCAAACTTAAATCATTATTTGCAAAATAATCAACTCTTGGCTTAATCGCCAGGGGTTTTTTTTATGTAATTCTTGTAAATGATCCAAATTAGACATTTGCCCATAATATTCATAGTACGACCGTCATATACTGAGAAAAAAGGTGGTGTGGCGGGGTGAAATGGAAAACAAAGTGGGTGCTTGCAATTATCGTAGCAATTAGCGTATTCAGCTTTGCCAAATTGGAGGAATTAGGCGTCATAAACAAACCAGTTACCCAATATATAACGACGGGTAAAGACTTTATTGTCATGAAAAAATGGGTCTCTTCTTTCTTTAGCGATCCAGAAGAAGACAGAATCACTGTCTCCTCTGATAACACTGAAGAGCTTCCTTTTGCTGCATATGAATCGATGCAACCTTATAAGGACGGCGTCATCGTATCCTACACAAATGCGATGCCTATTACCGCCCAAGGGGACGGGCTTGTCGTGTTTACTGGCTTTACTCGTCAATCCGGCAAAACGATTACTGTCCTATACGAAGATGGCGATGAGGTCACATATGGATTTGTTGGATCCTTACAAAAACTTCCCTATTCAACTGTAAAAAAAGGGGACACGCTCGCATTGATGAATGATGAAGCAATCTATTTAAAAGTCAAAAGGGAAGGGACCATACTTGATGCTGCAATACTGGCAACCTATTTTTCGGAAGACAGTAAATGAAGCTTCGACTTCATCCCATTTTGGTGCCCTTCTTCCTTTTGCTCTTCATATCAGGTGGTTTTGCTCTTTACGCACTCATATTCATGTCGTTACTCATACATGAGGCCGGGCACATCGTTGCGGCAAGAGCTTCCGGGATGAAAGTCCGTATTTGCACGATTTTGCCATATGGAGGAGAATTGCAGATTCCTAGTAGGTATCTCTACGGAAAAAAGCAACAAGTGATGGTTGCGATCGGTGGACCAATCGCGACGGCAATTCTCCTATTCATAGGATTAATCGTTCCGTTTCCAGGTAATGATCAGTTTGTACGAATCCAATTAGCTATTTTGTTTCTAAATTTATTGCCGATTCTCCCGCTTGACGGTGGACAAGCTTTATTAGCCCTATTGGAAAGTGATGCCAATAAATATAAAGTCAGATCAGCATTTTTAATTTATTCGATTTCAATTTTGAGTGTATTAATTCTATTATTATTTATAGGTTGGCCAAAAACGGTTTTGGCTATTGCACTTGCTTTATTTTTATTGGTCCAAAATATATCCGCTTTTAAGTTCCGTAAATATGAAAGAGCATATGAGTTGCTGAAAAGAAAACAGTTGACGTCATAAGCCGTGCATGGTAATATTTTAATGTTATTGTTTGTAGCACCCGTGCTACAACCGCTCTGACAAGGTACAAGTATCCGTTTAGGATCACCCAAGAAGGCGAGTCTGAGTCTAAAGAGGAGGTGCAAGTATGTACGCAATCATTGAAACAGGTGGAAAACAAATCAAAGTCGAAAAAGGTCAAGAGGTTTTCATCGAGAAACTAGTCGGTGAAGCTGATGAAACTGTAACATTCGACAAAGTTCTATTCGTTGGTGGAGAAGACGTGAAAGTTGGCGCTCCATTCGTGGAAGGTGCTTCTGTAACGGCTAAAATCGTTAAACAAGGCCGCGCTAAGAAAATCACTGTATTCAAATACAAGCCGAAAAAGAACTACCACAAAAAGCAAGGTCATCGTCAGCCATACACAAAAGTTGTCATCGAAGGCATCAACGCGTAAGCGGGCATGATCAAAATCATTATTGATGAAAAACAATCGGGTCGTATCAGCTCTTTTGAGATGAAAGGCCATGCCGATTTCGCAGAACATGGAAAAGATCTCGTCTGTGCGGGTGCATCAGCGGTTTCATTCGGAGCCGTCAATGCCGTGATCGCACTCACTGGAATAACACCGGATATAGAGCAAGGATCCGATGGAGGTTATCTCAAAGTGGTTTTTCCGGAGACGGAGAAAGACGACGAAATTCAACTAATCGTGAGGGCAATGATTGTTTCATTACAGACGATTGAACAAGATTACGGGCAACATATAAAACTTATTTTCAACCGATAGGAGGTGGCACTAATGTTACGTTTGGATCTCCAGTTTTTTGCATCGAAAAAAGGGGTAGGTTCTACAAAGAACGGTCGTGACTCTCATTCGAAACGTCTTGGCGCAAAGCGTGCTGACGGACAATTCGTTTCTGGCGGCTCTATCCTTTATCGCCAACGCGGAACAAAAATTCACCCAGGTGAAAACGTTGGCCGCGGCGGGGACGATACACTTTTTGCGAAAGTTGACGGCGTAGTTCGTTTCGAACGATTTGGCCGCGACAAGAAAAAAGTAAGTGTGTACCCTGTAGCTCAAGAAGCTTAATGTTATAACTGACATTGAAAGGACTGCATTTTATGTGCAGTCCTTTTTATTTTTAATTTTTCATCATTATTATCAAAGTGCTTGGTAAGAATTGTAGCGTCCGCCTAAAGCGAAAATTCGATATATCCTCCCATTATTTTTGACGAAACTCATATTCAAAATGCTATACTGTATAGTATGAAACTTTTGGCGGTGATAAAATGGGATCCGAAAAGCTGACAGTGGGAAAAGCATTAAAGTTTGCACGCCATGATTTTTTAAACGATTTACAACTTATGTTACTAAACCTGGACCTTGGCAATTCATCTGAAGCTAAAAAAACACTAATGGATACAACAGAACGCATGAGGCAACTATCGATGCTGGAAAAACTGCGTTTGCCCGAGACGGAAGTTTGGTTAACGACTTTCGAATGGAGGCATACTGCCTTTTCAAAAGTACTACAAAGTAATATTACAGCTGCTGAACGTTCAATCGACGATGCAGCACTAACCGATTATTTGGAACGTTTGATCAAAAGTGTCGAAACGGTTGTAGATCCATGGAATGAATACAACGTTCATATAACCGTGAATGCCAGTGAAATGAATTGGTCTATTCAGTTGAAAATAGATGGTCCACTTAAAGGCGTTCCGCTAATTCCAATGGCCGCCAATGGTATTGAAGTGACTGAGGAAATTCAAGATGAGCAATGCATGTTCACAATCAGTGGACAATAGGAGGAAGTAAAATGTTTGTCGATCACGTAAAGGTATATGTTAAAGGTGGTAACGGCGGGGATGGAATGGTTGCATTCCGCCGGGAAAAATATATTGCTTATGGAGGTCCAGCAGGTGGAGACGGAGGTAAGGGCGGCGACGTAATCTTCAGGGTGGATGAAGGATTACGGACGCTAATGGATTTCCGTTACCAACGCCATTTCAAAGCTCCTCGAGGTGAGCATGGCGGAAGTAAAAGCATGCACGGTAAGGGCGGAGAAGACATGGTCGTAAAAGTACCGCCGGGCACAATTGTGAAGGAAGTTGAGTCCGGAATTATCATTGCGGACCTTGTTGAACATGGCCAAACTGCTGTCATCGCAAAAGGTGGCCGTGGGGGACGTGGGAACTCACGCTTCGCAACACCACAAAACCCTGCTCCAGAACTCTCCGAAAAAGGGGAGCCGGGAATCGAAAGAGAAGTCACTCTTGAGTTGAAAGTTCTTGCGGACGTGGGATTGGTAGGTTTTCCGAGTGTAGGGAAATCGACATTATTATCCGTTGTGTCTGCAGCTAAACCTAAAATTGCCGATTATCATTTCACAACGCTTGTACCGAATCTTGGCATGGTTGAACTAGAAGGCGGAAGAACCTTCGTCCTTGCAGATTTGCCGGGTCTTATTGAAGGTGCGCACGAAGGAGTCGGGCTTGGTCACCAGTTTTTACGACATATCGAGCGAACGCGGGTCATTATCCATGTTGTCGACATGTCTGGACTTGAAGGCCGTGACCCCTTCGAAGATTTTCAGACAATCAATGAAGAATTGGAAAAATATAATTTGCGTTTGATGGAGCGTCCACAAATTATAGTCGCGAATAAAATGGACATGCCTGATGCTGAGGGAAATCTGAAGGAATTCAAGGAAAAGTTAGCTGACGAAGATGCGTTGATCTTCCCGATTTCGGCACTCGCTCACGAAGGGTTGGATCAGCTACTATTTGCCGTTGCCGATCTGCTTGAAACAACTCCAGAGTTTCCGATGTATGAAATTGAAGACGAGGAAGAGGAGAATCGCTCCGTTCTTTACAAACATGAAAAAGAAACGGCTGATTTTAAAATCACTCGTGATGATGACGGTGCATACGTACTTTCCGGTTATGCAATTGAACGTCTATTTAAGATGACTGATTTCAACTTTGATCAATCCGTCCGTAAATTTGCCCGTCAAATGCGCGGAATGGGAGTCGATGATGCACTTCGTGAACGTGGTGCAAAAGACGGGGATACGGTTAGACTTCTTGACTTTGAATTTGAGTTCCTAGAATAATGTCTTTTATAGTTATTGTGTCCAACATCTAGCTCCGGGTGGCAACCGCCACCCTCCGCTTTTGATTTAAGGAGGCATTCCATGAAACCATTGGGGGAAGGGCAATTTTATCTTGTAAGAGAAGATGTGCTCACTGAATCGATGTTGAAAATGCTTGAAGCGAAAAGATTGCTCGCTAGCGGTGAGGAAAAAACAATTCAAGAGGCGACCAAACGGGTTGGACTTTCCAGAAGTGCTTATTATAAATATAAGGATACTGTATTCCCGTTTGAGTCGATTGCCCGTGAGCGTGTCTTAACAATATTCATTCAATTAGAAGATCGGAAGGGTTCACTTGCATTGCTTTTACGAGTCATCTCGGAGGCAAAGTGTAATGTGCTGACAATCCACCAGACTATACCGGTGCAGGGTCGAGCAAATATTACGCTTTCATTGGATGTAACCGAAATGGAGATTAGAATGGAGGAGTTCATGCATAGGTTGAAAGCCCCGAATTTTATTGACTCCGTTCATCTGATCAGCTCAGGGGCATTATAATAATCAGTTGCTTTAGGAGGTACTGAAAATGGTTGAAAAACAATACACGCCAACGGTCGCTTATTTGGGTCCTGAAACGTCATTTACTCATGTGGCTGCAACACTCCTCTTTGGAGATGTGGGCCTGGTACCACAACCAACGATACCCGATTGTATTGAAGCTGTAGCGGAAGGGAAAGTCGCTTATGCGATTGTTCCTCTTGAAAATGCACTCGAAGGGTCAGTACCGATGACAATCGATTATTTATTCCATGGGAGTGAGTTGTTTATCAACGCTGAAATATCAACTCCAATTGAACAGCATCTCATGGTGAATAAAATACGGAAGGATGAGTCGGGACAACTGCAATCGATTCATTCCCATCCAGTGGCGCTTGCTCAATGCCATAAATATTTGCAATATCATTACCGCCGTACGCCATTGATGCAGACTACATCTACTGCCGCAGCTGCAAAATACGTTTCCGATAACCCGGAACTAAATATTGCGGCTATCGGTAATCGATTGTCTGCTGAAAAATACGGACTACATATAGCAGAAGAAAATATCCATGATTTCCATTTTAATCATACCCGATTTGTTGTTTTGTCCCAGCGAAAGGGCTTTTTGGATATACCTTTCAAGTCGGAGTCGTCAAAAACAACATTAATGGTGAAATTGCCGGAAGACGATCGTTCGGGGGTGCTTCACCAAATACTTTCCGTTTTTGCCTGGCGCAAACTCAATTTAAGTAAAATTGAATCCAGGCCTATGAAGACGGGATTAGGAAATTATTTTTTTATCATAGATGTATTGGAAGATGAAGAGCATCCTATGTTGAGAGGCGCACTTGAGGAACTTACATCATTAAATTGCGCTGTTCGCTCATTCGGATCGTATTATACGTTTTAACCAAGGCCCTTGAACCGAATTAATTTCGGCTCGGGGTCTTTTGTATTTAGTAGATACAGATTGTTTTTTGATGAATAATAGATCCAATTCCGCAATATACATAGTATGAGAGAGGGCGCCAATCACGAATTTGCGTCACATAGACGGGCGTTCGTTCATACGATGGATTGATGGAAGGGGGATTTTGTTAGTGGATGTCCATATTGTTGTAAAAGGGGATACGTTGTGGAAGATTGCACGACAGTACGGTATCCCTTTTGAAGATTTGAAAAGGGTCAATGCCCATTTGGCGAATCCGGATTATATTGTACCAGGAATGAAAATATTCCTACCGAAGAAGGCGGAACATAAGCCGGGCGGGAAAGGTCCGGAAAAAATGCCTGAGAAACACCATCATCAACCTGCAGCGCCGCCAATGGAGAGGCACCATCATCAACCTGCAGCGCCGCCAATGGAGAAGCACCATCATCAACCTGCAGCGCCGCCAATGGAGAAGCACCATCATCAACCTGCAGCGCCGCCAAAGGAGAAACACCATCATCAACCTGCAATTCCGCCAATGGAGAAGCACCATCATCAACCTGTAGCTCCGAAGCAGCCAATTCCTTTGCCGCATGAGAAAGAAAAGGTGAAGCCTATGCCGCCAGCAGCGCCGCCGCAAATGAAGCCACCTGTTCCACAACCGCCTGTAATGCAACCACCGAAGCTACCGGAAACGCCACCAGCACCACCAGTGATGCCGCCACCTGCACCGCCGGTAATGCCGCTACCAGCACCGCCGGTAATGCCGCTACCAATGCCGCCAATGGCTTTTCAGCCTTGTTTTCAGCCTTGCTGTCAACCGATAATGCCTTTTCATTGTGGTTGGGTGCCGATATACGATGCCGATTGCATGCCGATTATGCATCCAGGTTTTGCACAGCCAACACCACTCCCGGCGATGCAAATGCCTCCACAGCAACTTGGAACTCCATCTTTCCCTGCTCAATCGGGAGTAATGCCACCGTTGATGGATATTAGTGAGGAAGAAGAGTACGAGGAATCGCCGATTCACCCAGGGGGTGGAATGGGTGTTTCACCAAATTATCCAATTAGTGGGTGGGAGTTAACTGAGTCTCCAACAATGGAATCTCCAACAATGGAAATGCCAATGGAGAACGAGATGATGAATCTACCACCTGAACAACAGCCATATATTCCGCAAATGATTTCGCCTGGATTCCAACCAAATCAAGGCGGTATGTTGCCGCGTCCTCAGGACGTGTTTGGAGCTAATTTCCCATGGCATATGTATTGTTCTTGTGGATGCCATCAGTTCCCAGGACATTTTCCGGGATTTGATAGTGGATTCTACCCAACGAATATGATGCCGATGCAATCAATGCCGGCGATGCAACCGATGATGCAACCAATGCAACCAATGCAGCCGATGCAAATGTTTCCAACGCAAATGTACCCAATGAATATGCAACAGTTCAATTTAATGGATAATAACGGCTGCGGATGCTGACCGGCGTATGGCGCTGGAAAAGAACATTCGTAAAGTAAAGGATAATGTATGGAAATTGCAAGAAGGCGAAGCCTCCTACTCATTAAAAAAATATAAAACCCGATCTACGGCAGTGAAAGTAGAGTATGTACATCGGCAGCTCCAGACAATCAGATTCCCGCATATTGTTCCGATCATTTCGACGGAAGATCCGTTATATATCATGCAGCCTTGGATTGAAGGAACAAAACCAGTCAACTTTAGAAAAAGGGTAGACCGAACGGATTCACTAATGGCTCTTCAAGCGTTGCATGAGACAAAAGAGATGATTGATTGGGATGCTTCCCCGTATCTGCATAGATATCAACTTATTGATAAATGGCAAGAAAGATTGGAACGTTTCATCGATAATCGCAATGCAAGTGAAAATTACCTTGGTAAAAAGACGGTCGACGAAATTATTCTATATGGAAAGAAAGCTCTTCCTTTGATAAAGAAGCAATACCGTCAACCCTTTGGCCAAACTTTACTTCACGGCGATGTCGTACACCATAATATTTTGCGTGATGAAAATGGAATGATTCGCTTTATCGATTTTGATCTTGCATGTACGGGGCCTCCCGGAACTGAGCTTGCGCTTTGGATGCATCGTGTACTACCGAATATCGGCTATAACCTTGAATTTCTTTTAGCGGAACAATCCGCCTTAAATGATTTAGATAATGCTTC
This sequence comes from Sporosarcina thermotolerans, assembly GCF_042658975.1. NCBI lineage: Bacteria > Bacillati > Bacillota > Bacilli > Caryophanales > Caryophanaceae > Sporosarcina > Sporosarcina thermotolerans. The sequence goes on from NZ_JBHSRM010000014.1 coordinate 65,348, forward strand.
AAAATCAATGCTGCTTTATCCAAATGAGCTGTTAAGGGAATGGCTTCACCTTTTAAACTTACCTAAGAACAAGCAATATAATCTTGCAAGGAAACTCATACCATTTACAGAAAGCGCCCTCTCTTCCTGGCCGAAGCTATGGTATGATGTCGAACGGAATATGAACTAATTCAGTGCAACCCATTATAGATGAGCCAATAAGCCGCTTTGACAGCGGCTTATTTTTTTTGCTCCCACACACCGGGGGAGGCATTAACACATCTATAGATAGAAAATCCGTTCGTATGCTATAATAGTTTCTATACTTTAGGGGGGCTTATAACAGACGACTCAAGGTTAAAAAATAGAAGAAATTTCAAGTTTATTATATTTTTTTGTATAACGAAATTAGCGGTGATAGAGAATGAAATATTATTCTATTGGCGAATTCGCTGAATTGATCGGGAAAACGAGTCAGACATTAAAAAAATGGGATTAACAAGGGGTTTCCAAGCCGCATCATGTTAAAGCGGTTATCGATATTATTCGTACGAACAGCTCCGTCACTTCTTAGGCGTTTAAAGGTGAACGACAACTGAATAAAGTGGTGAGGTTATTGCAGGGTTAGCTCGCAGAATCAAAAAGATGACCTGGATAAAAATTGAGAATGTCAAAACGTATTATGTTGCAATAGGTTATCAATTTGAAATCATAACGGATGTTGAAAGCAGGATGAACTGCAATAAAAAGGGATTAAACAAACTAATCGTTAAGCAAACAAAGCCAAGAAGATGATTAAGGAGTTGTTAGAGAATGATTCTTGCGAAGAAAATCAGACTCCGACCAACTAAAGAACAAGAAAAACAGTTATGGAAGTCTGTAGGTACTGCCAGATGGGCGTATAATTGGGCGTTAAACAGACAACAGGAAAACTTCATGCAGGGAGACAAGTTTATTTCCAATAATGACCTGCGGAAAGAACTGACAAAACTGAAACAAATGGAAACATTTTATTGGTTATTTGACGTATCAAACAATGTTACAAAACAGGCGATAAAGGATGCTTGTATAGCATATAAAAATTATTTCAAGGGGAAGGCCAAGTATCCTAAATTAAAAAGTCGTAAAAAATCAAAGCTATCCTTTTATAATGATACCGGCAAATTAAAAGTGAAAAGGAATTTGGTGTTGATCGAAAAGGTAGGTTGGATAAAAACAAGTGAGCAGATTCCGATGGGGGTTTCTTATACCAATCCGAGAATTAGTTTTGACAATAAATATTGGTATATTTCCGTGGGGATTGAACAAGAATTTGAACAGCCTGAACTAACAGATGAAATCATTGGAATTGACTTAGGGATTAAAGAGTTGGCTGTTTGTTCCAATGGTCAAGTATTTAAGAATATCAACAAAACCAAAGAAATAAGAAAGACCGGGAAACGCTTGCGTAGGTTGCAACGAAGCGTATCGCGCAAATACGAGATGAATAAGGAGGGAGACCGTTTCGTCAAAACGAGCAACATTATAAAACTTGAAAACCGGATACAACACCTACACAGGCGATTATCCAATATCCGAAACAATCATATTCACCAGGCAACTAACGCTATCGTGAAAACCAAACCAAGCAAAGTTGTGATGGAGGACTTGAATGTGAGTGGCATGTTGAAAAACCGCCATCTTTCAAAAGCAATTGGAGACCAGAAATTCCATGAGTTCATTCGCCAAATGAAATATAAGTGCGAAAAATATGGAATTGGATTCACTAAATCGGATCGTTTTTACCCGTCCTCCAAAAAGTGTTCATCATGTGGAACGATTAAAAAAGACCTGAAACTGTCTGATCGTGTGTTTTCATGTGAATGTGGATTGAAGTTGGATCGGGATAGAAATGCATCATTAAATTTGGCAAGCTATGAAGGATTAACAGTTTTGTCACCAACAAGACACTGTTAATGTGTAGGGTTCGTTGTACCCGAATTTACGCTTGTGGACTGTTAGAACAAACGAAATTAGCTTCGGCAAAATCGGACAGGATGAAGCAAGAATCAAACAGGCTTTATAAAATTTTATAAGGTTTTGGCAACGGAGAATGATTTGTACGATTATATTAAAGGGATTGTCACACGTGTGACACCGGAATACATAACGCTCGAGCAGGGGGGCGTTGGATGGCAGATTATGACTCCTAATCCATATGCATTCCACAGGACTGAAGAAATTCAACAAGTATTTACCTACTTGCATGTCCGTGAAGATATGCAGTGGCTGTTGGGATTCAAATCACTGGAACAGCGCGAACTGTTCAAAAAACTCATCACTGTTTCGGGTATCGGTCCGAAAGGCGCACTTGCAATTTTGGCGAGTGGCATCCCATCACAAGTAATTGGTGCAATTGAAAGGGAAGATGAAACCTTCTTAGTCAAATTCCCAGGTGTTGGTAAGAAGACTGCGAGGCAGATGATCCTTGACCTAAAAGGAAAACTTGGAGATCTTTTCTCCGAAATCGAAATGCCGGATACGGAGGCTACACTTCTTTCAATGGCTGAAAATGACGCGTTGGAAGAAGCGATCCTTGCATTGCAGGCGCTTGGCTATTCTCAGCGGGAACTGACCAAAGTGAGAACAGAGATGCAAAAGGAAGAATTGGATACGGAAGGTTATATGAAACTTGCGCTACGCTTATTATTGAAACAGAAGTAGGTGGAATCTGTTTGGAAGGAGGAATAGGCAGGCATGGAACGAGTCATTTCAAGCGAGAATTCCAATTATGACGATAGCTTCGAACAATCGTTGCGCCCGCAGACGTTGCAACAATATATTGGACAGGAAACTGTAAAGGACAATCTGAGTATTTTCATCCAAGCCGCAAAGGGTAGAAATGAAAGCCTGGATCATGTCCTTCTTTATGGTCCTCCGGGACTTGGAAAGACAACATTGGCGACAGTTATTGCCAATGAGATGGGTGTCAATGTGAAAATGACAAGCGGCCCCGCTATAGAACGGCCAGGGGATCTTGCAGCCGTCGTCTCATCATTGGAGCCGGGAGATGTCCTTTTCATCGATGAAATACATCGCTTGAACCGGTCAATCGAGGAAGTGCTCTATCCGGCAATGGAAGACTTTTGTCTCGATATTGTTGTCGGGAAAGGGCCATCCGCAAAGTCGATAAGACTTGACCTACCTCCATTCACACTGATAGGTGCTACAACAAGAGCAGGCTCTCTATCCGCGCCGCTTAGAGACCGTTTCGGAGTACCACTTCGTCTTGAGTTTTACAGCGAAGAACCGTTAAAAGAAATTGTCACAAGAAGTGCAAACCTATTCGACGTCGCTATCGATGAAGGTGCGGCTGTAGAAATTGCCAGAAGGTCAAGAGGGACACCGCGGATTGCGAACAGACTACTACGGAGGGTACGGGACTATGCACAAGTCAGGGGAAATGGAAGCATTACTTTTGCAATTGCTAAAGAGGCCCTTGAAATGTTGCAAGTCGATTCCCATGGCTTGGATCATATCGACCATAAATTACTCTTAGGTATGATTGAGCGATTTCGTGGCGGCCCGGTTGGAATTGATACGATTGCTGCAAGTATTGGGGAAGAGTCGATTACTATTGAAGACGTTTACGAACCCTATTTGCTGCAAATCGGCTTCATCCAAAGAACACCTCGTGGTAGAATCGCTACACGACTTGCCTACGAACACTTCGGCCTAACAGCCCCCGAAACAATAAATTAAATGTACTTAGTTAAAGATAGAAGGAGTCTTCGCAAATTATGGATGTAAATGATTTCGACTTTGAATTGCCGGAAAGTCTAATAGCACAAACACCATTAAAAGATCGTACAGCAAGCCGACTAATGGTACTGGACAAAGTTACAGGAGAAATTGAACATCATCAATTCCGTCAAATTGTCGATGAGCTACAGGCAGGAGATGTACTCGTACTTAACGATACACGCGTCCTTCCCGCCCGTTTAATCGGAATTAAGGAAGATACCGGTGCATCAATCGAAGTCCTTCTCCTAAAAGAATACGGCCAAGACGAATGGGAAACACTTGTGAAACCTGCAAAACGGGTCAAAGTCGGAACTGTCATATCGTTTGGTAATGGTACGTTACAGGCAGAATGCACTGAAATATTGGAACAAGGTGGCCGAGTATTCCAATTCCGTTATGAAGGCATCTTCTATGAAATTTTAGATGAACTCGGACAGATGCCTCTACCTCCATATATCACCGAAACACTCGATGATCAATCGCGCTATCAAACTGTTTTTGCAAAAGAAAGAGGATCCGCTGCAGCTCCTACTGCCGGTCTTCATTTTACTGAAGAGATCCTGCAGGAAATCAGAGACAAAGGCGTTGGTGTTGAGTTTATCACTTTACATGTAGGTTTAGGTACATTCCGTCCAGTCAGTTCTGATACGATAGAAGAGCATACGATGCATTCCGAGTATTATCACGTAACCGAAAGCGCTGCAAACGCGATTAACGAGGCAAAGTTAAGTGGTGGAAATGTCATTGCTGTTGGTACAACCTCTGCTCGCACACTTGAGACAATTGCTTCGCAAAATAATGGGAAAATTGTTCCTACGAGCGGTTGGACTTCCATCTTCATCTATCCGGGGTATGAATTCAGTATTCTTGACGGGATGTTGACGAATTTCCACTTACCGAAATCGACGTTAATTATGTTAATATCGGCCATGACGACGCGGGATCATATTTTAGCTGCATATAAAGAAGCAGTGAAAGAGAAATACCGATTTTTCAGTTTTGGTGACGCAATGTTTATCAAGCCTCCAAAAAAGTAATGGGAATAAGATTCCTAAATTAGAAAGGGTAGTAGTTAATGGCAGCAATCACATACGAACATATTAAGACGTGTAAACAGACGGGTGCCCGTTTAGGTATCGTCCATACGCCACATGGATCATTCGAAACTCCTGCCTTCATGCCTGTCGGAACGCAAGCAACCGTCAAGACAATGTCTCCAGAAGAGCTTAAAGCGATGGGTGCAGGAATAATTCTTAGCAATACGTATCACCTATGGCTAAGACCGGGACATGACGTCATTAAGGAAGCTGGCGGCCTTCATAAATTCATGAATTGGGATCGGCCAATCTTAACGGATTCAGGCGGTTTTCAAGTATTTTCATTGAGCGAATTCCGTAAAATAGAAGAGGAAGGTGTCCATTTCCGTCACCATTTGAATGGAAGCAAACTTTTCCTCAGCCCGGAAAAAGCGATGGAAATTCAGAATGCACTTGGTTCGGACATCATGATGGCATTTGACGAATGCCCTCCATATCCCGCGACATTTGAATATATGAAAGCGAGTGTCGAACGTACATCTCGATGGGCGGAACGTTGCCTGAAGGCGCATGCCCGTCCTGAGGATCAAGGTCTTTTTGGCATCGTGCAAGGTGGGGAATTCGAGGAACTTCGTAAACAAAGTGCAAGAGACCTTGTTTCATTGGACTTCCCGGGTTATGCTATCGGAGGATTGTCCGTCGGTGAACCGAAAGATGTCATGAACCGTGCGCTTGAATTCACAACTCCTTTGTTGCCGGAAAACAAACCGCGTTACTTGATGGGAGTCGGTTCTCCGGATTCATTGATCGATGGTGCGATACGCGGAGTTGATATGTTCGACTGTGTTCTACCTACGCGTATTGCTAGGAATGGAACACTTATGACGAGCGAAGGACGCCTCGTTGTGAAAAATGCGAAATACGAGCGCGATTTCGGACCATTGGATCCGAACTGCGATTGCTATACTTGCAAAAATTACAGTAGGGCATACATCAGGCATTTGATCCGTGCGGGTGAAACCTTCGGTATTCGATTAACGTCTTATCATAATCTCCATTTCTTATTGAATTTAATGGAGCAAATTAGGGAAGCAATCCGCAATGACCGTCTCGGAGATTTCCGAGAAGAGTTTTTTGAGCAGTATGGATTTAATAAACCAAATGCAAAAAACTTTTGAATCTTGTATAATAAACCGAGAGAAAAGGGGGGAATAAAATGGGTGACTCATTAGGAACTTTGCTTCCGATTATCGCAATGTTTGCAATTATGTGGTTTTTGTTGATCCGACCTGCACAAAAAAGGCAAAAACAGACTAAATCAATGCAGGAAAGTTTAAAACGCGGTGACAAGGTTATTACAATTGGCGGAATTCACGGTGTAATCGACGCAGTGGATGAAGGTTCTGTATTCTTGAAAGTAGCGGACGGTACAACTTTGCAATTCGATAGACAAGCTGTTGGTCGTGTTGTGGATGCAAGCGCATCTTAAAACTTTTAAAGAGGCAGTCACACAGTTATACTGTGGTGCTGCCTCTTTCTTATTTTGTATATTCCGAACTACGATTAGGCATCCTTACTTGGATAGGAGGGATTGCTTTGTCTGATTTAGTAATAATTGGTGCAAGGACAGTATTTTTGTATGTGTTAGTATTAATCATTCTCCGGGTAATGGGAAAACGAGAAGTAGGGGAATTAAGTGTTATTGATGTAGTTGTGTTTGTTATCATCGCGGAAGTCGTAGCAATTGCTCTTGAATCGCCTGAAAATAAATTAAGCCATACGATATTGCCCATGCTTATCCTCTTAGGTATCCAGTTGTTAACTTCTTATATTTCTTTGAAGAGTAAGAAATTTAGGGATCTTGTTGATGGAGATCCAACTGTTATCATTGAAAATGGTGTCATACTAGAAAAGGAAATGAGGAAACAAAGGTATAATATGGATGATTTATTCCAACAACTTCGTGAACAACAAATTGGTTCGGTACGTGAAGTCTCCTACGCTTACTTAGAACCTTCGGGAAATCTTTCGGTTTTTAAGTATGATCAAACTCAGCCAGTTCTTGCGCTTATTTCAGATGGTGTAATCCAAAGCAGTCATCTTCAAATTATTGGGAAATCCAAGGGGTGGCTCGTTGACGAATTGCAAAAACAAGGTGTCAATGATGTCAAGCAGGTTTTCTATTGCTCATTTGAAGATGGAAGGCTCCACCTCCAACTAAAAGAAGAGTATCAATAAAGTTTTGCAAGTCGTTTTAGCATTAATACATCATTTTTCTTCACTTGGCCGAATAAAAGCAGGATTACAAGAAGGAATGCTGTCGTAATTATGCATTCAAACAACAAGCCGAATTGTCCGATTGGAAGGAAAATAGGACGCATGACAGCTGTCAGGATGAATGATACATATGGCAATGCAAACATTGTAAAACCTGCAGCTGCGGCTTTGTTTTTCCTTAGTGTGGCGATATGGAGGAAAGAGGTGACAAGCACACCAAAGCCGATCGCCAGAACGGCCCCTGTTTCCTGTAGCCCGGGTTGTGATGCCAAAACGAACATCACTCCCAATTTTGCAATTCCTCCATAGACTGAATTCATCATTCCTGCTTTTGCATCTCCAGTCGCTTGCAAAATGGAATACAAAGGCCCCTGAATATAGTAGAAGAAAAAAACAGGTGCCAATAATGTCATATAGGATCCGCCTTCGGTAATTTTGAAGAGCTTTTCTGCAAGATCCTGTCCATGAACGTAAAATACTGCTGCTGCAAAAGCGCCAGTCAAGGCGGATAGTCGTAATGCCAGTTGAATCCGTTCTTGTAGCTTCTTTTTATTGCTCGAGGCTGCAGCCCCGCTCACGGCTGGTACAAGCACTACAGAAAGGGCATACGGAATGAATGAAGGGAAGAGCAACAGAGGTATCAGAACCCCTGAGATGATACCGTAAAGCGATGTGGCGGCAACGGCCCCGACTCCAGCCATGGAAAGGGCACGTAAAAAGATAATTGGCTCTAAAAACCAAGTGAATGTACCGAATAATCTGCTTCCCGAAGAAGGCAGGGCAATAGACAAAAGTGGTTCCATCGGGAATTTCTCTTTCTTTTGAACGGGATACCGTTCACGTTTCTTATGCTGCTGATATTTATACCATAAATAACAAGCTGAAAGAGCCTCCGCAAGAAGGGTGATACCCATTGCATATGCGGCATTCATAGCGGTGTTATCTGGCGTTAAGAACATCGGCAACATCCAAGTTATTAAGGCGATACGGCAAATTTGTTCAATAATTTGGGACCATGCTGTTTCTTCAATCCTAACAATCCCTTGAAAATATCCACGTATAAGACCGCAAACTGCCGCGATCGGTATAATGGCGATTCCAACGTATAAAGTAGTTGAAGAAGCCGCATTCCCTAATAATGTTTCTGATAAATAAGGAATAAATAAAATGGATAATGGAAGGAAAATGACCCCAGTTATAATCGTTATGACGGTTGCTGTTCTCATGACAGCCGGCAACTTGGCGGTTTCTCCATTTACCTTCAGCTCTGCAATTACTTTTGCGACGGCAATTGGGACACCTAATTGGACAAGGGATAAAAAGAAGATAAAGGCAGGATAGGCAGTCATATAAATACCTACAGCCTCTTCGCCAGCTACCCGCATAAACTGGATTCGAAAGACGAATCCTAATAGCTTGGTCATAAAAACGGCAATCATTAATATGGCGGTTCCACGTATGAAAGTGGACATTCATAAACAACTCCTTCTAAATTCCGGTCATTTCGTTTACACTAAATCTATGCACAAGTTTGTCTATTTACGACTGAACAGGAAAGGATGGGGAGTGTGATGATTCAATTCGGACAATTATTCAATCATGCAATACCCGCAATCGAAAGCAAAAGGGATGAATTCCGGTTATATGGCTATTCGACTGTAACAAGTGAAGAAATATGGAAATTCTGTATCCGTAGAAAATGGCGCAAAAAAAATATCGAACAGATGCCCATCCACGAGATTGTGAACGGCATCCTTCGATTGTCAGCTGCTGAGTTTATGACCTTTACTCAAATTGAAGAGCAACGGGATGCGAATTGGTTCTCAGATTTACATAGCGAGGAGCTTCAATTGCTTTTATCACCAAATAGTAAGGAGTAAAGTTTTACATTTATGGAACGAAGCTATTTGACAGATGGCTGTCACTGTTTCATAATTGGAGTATTGTATTTTTAAAAACTGTACATGGCAATCATTTCACAGCTCCGTACAGAGGGGGAACAATTTTATGAAAAAAAGAAGTAGGATAGTGGCGTTTTTACTCGTGCTTGTTTTATTCGGGTCATTAGTAGGCGTTTCTATTAAACCAATTATAAAAGATGTACGACTTGGCCTCGATTTACAAGGAGGATTCGAAGTCCTTTATGAAGTTCAGCCTCTGAAGGAAGGTCAACAGATTACGGAGTCCGTAGTCGTGGATACCTCAGGCGCTTTACGGAACCGCGTTGACGTCCTCGGTGTTAGTGAGCCAGTCATCACAGTTGAATCGAATAATCGGATTCGAGTTCAACTCGCAGGTGTCGAGGATCAGGAAGAAGCTCGTGAGCTATTATCGACTCAAGCGAATTTAACATTCCGCGATGCAGACGATAACCTTCTTCTAGACGGAACCGATCTAAAAGAAGGTAAAGCAAAAGCTAACTTTGGACAATATGGCGATCCGGTTGTTACGCTTGAAATGAAAGATCCGGACAAGTTCGGAAAAGTAACGTCGGAAATTGCAAAAAAACCGAAACCTGAAAACGTCATGGTTATTTGGATGGACTTTGTAGAAGGTGTTGACTCTTTCAAAGAAGAGGTAATGAAAGAAAAAACGAAGTTCATATCCGCACCATCTGTAAGACAAACAATCAATTCATCCAATGTTGAAATTTCAGGAAGCTTTACTGTTGAAGAAACAAAGAAATTGGCTGGAATCTTGAATGCCGGTGCACTTCCTGTCCATCTTGAAGAAATCTACTCCACTTCCGTTGGTGCTCAATTCGGTGCACAAGCGTTGGATAAAACGATTTTGGCAGGAATTATCGGTATTTCATTAATTTTCATTTTCATGTTGTTTTATTACCGTATTCCTGGAATTGTGGCAGTTATTACATTATCCATCTATATCTATTTAATTCTTGTTGTTTTTACAGGCATTAATGGTGTTCTTACACTTCCTGGTATTGCGGCCTTGATGTTAGGGGTCGGTATGGCGGTTGATGCGAATATCCTGACATACGAAAGGATTCGAGAAGAACTGCGGGTAGGAAAGTCAGTGAAATCTGCCTTTACGACTGGGGCGAAATCTGCATTTACCGCTATCTTGGATGCCAATATTACAACCTTGCTTGCAGCAGTTGTTCTATTCATATTCGGGACAAGCTCAGTTAAAGGTTTTGCTACAATGCTCATTATAAGTATAATGGTCAGCTTCTTGACAGCTGTATGGGGCTCAAGGTTATTGTTAGGCCTACTTGTTCAAAGTGGTGTTCTTGACGGGAAAACAGGTCTCTTCGGTATTTCGAAAAAACGAGTCCATCCAATTGAAGAAGGTGTGGACACGCTTGACCTTACAACGAAATTCGATCGATTTGATTTTGTTAAGACGCGCAAGATGTTCTATGTCCTTTCCATTGTATTAATTATTGCAGGTATAATTGTATTAGGGATCTTCAAGTTGAATCTTGGAATCGATTTTGCAGGTGGTACACGTGTCGAAATCTTATCGGATACTCCATTAACGACAGAGGAACTCTCAAATACACTTGAGGAAATAGGCCATCCTGCGACGGATATCGTTATTTCCGGTGATACGAACAATATTGGTGTTGTACGTTACAAGGAAGAGTTCAAACAAGAAACTGTTAATAAAATCAAAAGGGATCTAATGGCTCAATATGGTGCAGATCCTAACATTTCAACCGTTTCCGATACGGTTGGTAAGGAATTAGTGAAGAATGCTTTCTATGCATTGCTTTATGCTGCACTTGGTATCGTCGTCTATGTTGCATTCCGATTTGAATGGCGGATGGGTGTTGCCTCCATTGTCGGTCTAATCCATGACGCATTCTTCATGGTTGCCGTATTCAGTATTTCAAGGCTTGAAGTGGATATCACATTCATAGCCGCGGTACTGACGATTGTCGGTTATTCAATCAATGACACGATTGTCACCTTTGACCGGATCCGAGAGAACTTGCATAAGGTTGGCAAAATCAAAGACGCAAATGAATTGGCGGTAATTGTCAATAAATCATTACGTCAAACATTGAGCCGTTCAGTGAACACTGTATTGACCGTCATCTTTGTTGTAGTAGCATTAATTGCACTTGGTGCGGAGGCAATCCGTCCATTCTCAATTGCATTGTTGATCGGTTTACTTGCGGGAACTTATTCATCCATCTTCATCTCCGCTCAAATCTGGTTTGATCTGAAGAAGAAGGAACTGCAAAAGACGGGAACAATAAAAGTTGATAAAGAGAAAAAGAAATGGGGATCAGACGAACCTGTTGTCTGATTTAGAAAGCATGTACAATGTTTAAATCCATAATGGAACAGGGTATACATAAATGTATATCCTGTTTTTACTTGTATGAAAGGGATGTGGTGAAGTATGAAGATGCAATGGTCGTTGATAATAAGTCTTATTTTTGCAATTATCATTGCCGTTTTTGCTATACTGAATGTTGAGTCGGTACAAGTGAATTACCTATTTGGAAAAGCACATCTTCCACTCATCCTTGTTATACTGTTCACAGCATTTTTAGGTGCTGCCATAAGTGGATTCATAACAATGTTCAGATCAATTAAAGCAAATCGACGAATCAATGAGTTGAAAAAGGAAATGACAGCGAAGGAAATCCTAATTGCTAATCAGCAAAATGAAATAGCGGCTTTGCTACAACATATAGCTGACGTTGAAGTTAGGAATGACAATATCGATGAAAAGCAGTAAATATTGCATCCATATCTGAATATGTGGATGTTTTTTTATTTGTAAAAGAGTTAGCGAATTGTTAATTCGGGATAATTCCTTTCAGTGGTCACTTATATCCTCTATAATAAGCATTAAAGGAAGTGATGAGCGTTGATAGAATCGATGAAAACCTGGACGATCAACCGTCCAGATGAACATATCGTAAATTTATTCATGAACGAGTTAGGCATTCCGTCAATACACGCAAAAATCTTAGTGTCGAGAGGTATTACAGATCTCGATCAGGCTAAGTCATTTTTACATATAGACGAAAGTTGCCTGCATGATCCTTACTTACTTTTTGACATGGAAAAAGCGGTTACGCGAATCATGCATGCTATTGAAAGGGACGAAAAAATAACTGTTTACGGTGATTATGATGCTGATGGAGTTACGAGTGTGACCGTCTTGACAACTGCTCTTGAGCAATTAGGTGCAACTGTCGATTTTAAAATACCTAATCGTTTTGAACACGGTTATGGGCCTAATATTGAATTATTCAAAGTGATGAAAGAGGAAGGAACTGCTCTTATTATCACCGTGGATAATGGAATTTCTGGTTTGGAGGCGATAGCGTTTGCAAAGTCCGTTGGAATGGATGTTATCGTCACTGATCACCATGAAATCGGCGATGAGCTACCAATTGCGGATGCCATCATCCACCCACGGCATCCTGAAGGGATCTATCCTTTTGGGGAGTTGGCGGGAGTCGGCGTGGCGTTTAAATTGGCATGTGCCCTGTTGGGGGAAGTGCCAGAAGAACTTTTTGAGATAGCTGCAATCGGTACTGTTGCAGACCTTGTTCCGTTGAAAGATGAAAATAGGTACATCGTCAAGGAAGGCATAAGACGGATGCGGATGTCCCATAGACCGGGTATCCAGGCTCTAACAAAAGTTAGCGGAACGGAGCAATCTTCCTTATACGAAGAGTCATTGGGCTTTATGATCGGTCCAAGGATTAATGCTCCAGGGCGCTTAGGTAGTGCGAATCCAGCCGTCCATCTATTAAAAACGGAAGATATGATGGAAGCTGTGTCCATTGCAGAGCAATTGGATTCGTTGAATAAGGAGAGACAGGCGCTTGTCGCAACTATTGCGGAAGAGGCTGAGCAAGAGCTTATTGAAATGTACGGGGACATGCTGCCGTATGTTATCGTCCTCGCGGGGGAAGGATGGAACCCAGGGGTAGTCGGCATAGTCGCCTCCCGATTGACTGAAAAATATTATCGACCGTCAATAATACTATCAATTGATAAAGAATCAGAAAGTGCAAAAGGATCCGGACGTAGCATTCAAGGTTTTGATTTGTTCAAGGAATTGTCGAAGAACGCCGATTTACTGCCGCATTTTGGAGGCCATGAAATGGCGGCAGGTATGTCACTTTCCCTTGAAGATGTCAATTCGCTAAGAGACCGTTTGAATGAACAAGGGAAAATGGCGATGACAGATGATATTCTGACACCACGTCTAAAAATTGATGTGCCACTTGAGATAGGTGAAATAGAAGTTGATGTGCTAGAAGGGTTAGAATCGCTACGACCTTTCGGGGTAACTTTTGAAAAGCCAGTTTTCCTAATCGAGGATCTGTCTGCAACAACGATTCGAAAGATCGGTGCAAATAAGAATCATTTAAAACTTGAATTGTCGGATGGTAAAAATAGCATTGATATTATCGGATTTGGAAATGGGGCTATCGCCGATGAGATAAGCCCTGGAGTTAAATTATCCGTTACAGGGGACTTGCAAGTGAATGAGTGGAATGGCAGGAAAAAGCCTCAATTGCTGTTAACGGATTTACAGTCAAATGAACGTCAACTATATGACTTGCGTGGAATTCGTGAACCGAATAGATGGATTTCAATTATCCCTCAAAAGAACAATCTTTTCATCGCTTTTCAGGAGGCGTCGATTGGTCATTTTCAATCCTTGCTTAAAAATGTCCAGATTCATCAATTCGGACAAGTGGAATTGATGGAAACGGACCATGTGATCCTATTGGATATGCCAGAGTCTACGGACCAGTTAAAAGAGTTAATCGACCTTACGAAACCAAAACGGATATATGCGCATTTTCATGTCAATGAATCTGTGTACTTTGAAGGAATTCCTTCCCGAGAGCAATTCGGTTGGTATTATAGTTTTCTTAAAAAACGGGGCACCTTCGACCTGCGAAAGCAGGTTCAGGAATTATCCAAGCATAAAGGATGGAAGGTTGACACAATTTATTTCATGACAATGGTGTTTTCGGAGCTTGGATTTGTTAAGATAGAGAGTGGACTTGCTTCAGTACAAGAAGATGCGTTAAAGAAGAAACTTTCCGAGGCTCCTTCCTACCAAAAGAGGGAGAGACAGATTGAACTTGAAAATAAGCTTGTTTACGCTCCGTATACGGAATTGAAAAATTGGTTTGATGAAGTTTGTAAAGAAACAGCTAACAGGGAGGAACAATTATGGATTTGAAAAGTTTTGTAACAATCGTGCCTGATTATCCGAAAGAGGGTATCAGTTTTAAGGATATTACAACGATTATGGATAATGGGCAAGCTTATAAATATGCTACCGACAAAATTGTCGAGTTTGCAAAAGAAGTAGGGACAGATATCATCGTTGGTCCTGAAGCAAGAGGTTTCATCATTGGATGCCCAGTTGCTTATGCACTTGAAGTGGGTTTTGCTCCTGTCCGAAAACCTGGGAAACTGCCACGTGAAACGATTGCAGTGGAATATGATCTTGAATACGGTAAAGATAAATTGACAATCCATTCGGATGCCATTAAACCCGGGCAGCGGGTATTGATTGTTGATGATTTACTTGCGACAGGTGGAACAGTCGGCGCGACAGTGGAACTTGTCGAAAAATTGGGCGGCGTCGTAGCTGGATGTGCGTTTTTGATTGAACTTTCCTATTTGAATGGTCGCGAAAAGTTAAAAGGGTATGAAGTTAGTGCGTTAATGTCATATTGAAATATAAAATATGAAATAGTAGGGTCCTTCGCGAAACAGCGAAGGATCTTTTTTAGTTCTCAGGGCTTTACATTCATAGCCATTTATACATACAATAGAAATATGTTTAATTTTTTTGCGGAAAAGGTTGAAAGGAGTAATAAAATGGCGAAAAATCGTGACATGACGACAGATGAGATTTTCGAACTGATTGCTTCCTATATGAATGAGCAACATGTCGCGTTCGTCAAAAGAGCGTATAGGAGCGCAAAGGCTGCTCATGATGGGCAGTTCAGAAGTTCTGGCGAGCCATATATTCTGCATCCCATCCAAGTAGCTGGCATTTTAGCAGAATTACAGATGGACCCATCTACAGTTGCAGCGGGTTTCCTTCATGATGTTGTAGAAGATACAGACGTCAGCAGGGAAGATATAATTCGCGACTATGGAGAAGAAGTTGCGATGTTAGTCGATGGTGTTACAAAGTTGGAAAGACTGAAGTTTAAGTCGAACGAGGAGAAGCAGGCAGAGAATCACCGAAAGATGTTCGTTGCGATGGCGAGGGATATTAGGGTTATTCTTATAAAGCTCGCGGATCGTCTTCATAATATGCGTACGTTGAAACATGTACCTGAGGAAAAGCAACGAAGGGTAGCGGCAGAGACTTTAGATATTTTCGCTCCACTCGCACATCGCCTTGGAATTTCAACGATAAAGTGGGAGTTGGAGGACACTGCACTTCGTTATTTGAATCCACAGCAATATTATCGGATTGTCAATATGATGAAGAAAAAGCGTGATGAACGTGAGAATTATTTATTGAATGTAATGGATTTAGTACGCAAAGAAATTGGCGAAATGGAACTTGAAGCTGAAATCAGTGGAAGGCCAAAGCATTTGTATTCCATCTACAGGAAAATGGTACTTCAACAAAAGGAATTCAATGAAATATATGACCTTCTTGCAGTGCGAATCATCGTCAATAGCATAAAAGATTGTTACGCAGTTCTTGGGATCATTCATACATTGTGGAAGCCGATGCCGGGACGGTTTAAGGATTATATAGCAATGCCAAAGCAAAATCTTTATCAATCAATCCACACAACCGTCGTTGGTCCCGCCGGTGATCCGCTTGAAGTGCAAATCCGTACAGGGGAAATGCATAGGATTGCGGAATACGGGGTTGCTGCACACTGGGCATATAAAGAGGGGAAAACAGTCTCCGAAAAGCCTAATAATATCGATTCCAAGTTAAAGTGGTTCAGGGAAATCCTTGAATTCCAAAACGAATCATCGAACGCGGAAGAATTCATGGAATCATTGAAATTCGATTTGTTTTCCGACATGGTATACGTATTTACACCGAATGGTGATGTAATTGAAATTCCACAGGGCTCCGTACCGATTGACTTTGCATATCGGGTCCATTCCGAAGTTGGAAACCGGACGATTGGTGCGAAAGTAAATGGAAAAATGGTTCCATTGGATACTGAATTATTCACAGGTGATATCGTTGAAATACTTACCTCTAAACAATCATTCGGACCAAGTCGAGACTGGTTGAAAATCGCGAATACTTCGCAAGCAAGAAATAAAATTCGTCAATATTTTAAAAAGCAATTAAGAGAAGAGAATATTGTAAAAGGCACGGAAATGGTCGAAAAAGAAGTGAAGATGCAGGAATTCGATTTGAAAGCTGTGCTGACACAGGAAAATATTCAGCGCACTATCGACAAATTCAGCTTTACTTCTGAAGAGGACATGTATGCTGCGATTGGGTCCAACGGGATCACAGCTCAACAAGTTGTAAATAGGTTGGCGGAGAAGATACGTAAGGAACGTGACCATCAGGAGACAATTGATAAAATCGTTTCGGATATGAAGTCTCCACAACAAGTACGTACGACTGAATCTGGTGTTATTGTAAGAGGGCTTGAGAATTTGCTGATTCGCCTGTCAAGATGTTGCAATCCTATCCCAGGAGACGGTATTGTTGGATTTATCACGAAAGGTCGCGGCGTTTCCGTTCACAGGTCAGATTGTCCGAATATCCATACCGAAGAGGATACTGACAGGCTAATTGATGTCGAATGGGCGGTCGACTCGAGTGAAGCAAGAAAAGACTTCCAAGTGGATATTGAGATTTCCGCTTTCGATAGACAAGGACTTCTTAATGAAGTGATGATGGTTGTTGCTGATACTAAAACACCAATGGTCGCTGTAAGTGGGAAGGCCGATAAGGAAAAAATCGCAAAAATCAATATGACGATAAAAATAACGGATGTTACTCATTTACACCGGATTGTCGATCGTATTAAACAAATACGCGATATCTTTTCGGTGGAACGTATAATCCATTAATGGGAAGGTGTTTTACTTGAGGGTCATCTTACAAAGATCTGGTAAAGCGTCCGTAACAGTCGCTGGGGAAGTGACAGGCTCAATTGATAAGGGTTATGTCCTTCTTGTAGGCGTTACACATGAAGATACAAAACAGGATGCTGATTATATAGTTAAGAAAATAGCTGGCCTTCGATTATGGGAAGATGATGAAGGAAAGATGAATCATGCCATCGATAAGGTAGAAGGTGCCATTCTTTCTGTTTCCCAATTCACTTTGTATGGAGATGTAAGAAAAGGACGCCGTCCAAGTTTCATCGAGGCAGCAAGACCGGAACATGCGGAGCCGCTTTGGAACTATTTTAATGATGCTTTACGTGAGCAGGGCTTGCAAGTCGAAACAGGAATTTTTGGTGCCATGATGGACGTGGAATTAGTTAATGATGGCCCGGTTACAATTATTATCGAATCAAAATGAAAACCGCAACTCCTTATAAAGGGGCTGCGGTTTTTTGTTAATTCTTATCGAAATATTGAATGATACCTTGATAAATACCATGTGTTGCCTGCTCGCGGAACTTTTCGGTAATAAGGATCCGTTCCTCCGAAGGATTGGACAGGAAACCTAATTCTACAAGAATTGAATTCTTCTTATTCTCACGTAGGACTAAATAATTGGCAGGTTGCGCGCCGCGATTACGGAGGTTAATGGATTTCTCCAGTCCACTGTTCACCGCTGCTGCAAGTGCTTTTTGGTTGCTATTCGTGTAATAAGTTGTGAATCCAGTAATCGATGTATTCGGGTTTGCATCATAATGCAGGCTGATAAAAGCATCAGCATTTGCTTGCAAGTTGATGGAAACACGTTTACGTAGCGAGATGTACGTATCGGAATCACGTGTCAGTATGACATTGGCGCCGGCGGCTTTTAACTTTGCAGATAAGGACTGTGCAGTCATCAGTGTAAGAAGTTTTTCATCGGTGCCGTGCAATCCCGTTGCTCCACGGTCATTGCCTCCGTGACCTGCATCTACAACGATTGTTAATCCTTTTAAGGTCCCTGTAGGACGATCGGACTTTCCATCATTACTTTGTAAATCTGCTTTTGTGACTTCACCAGAAGAAACAACCCATTTAGCAATAAATGCAGTTTCCCCGGCCGGTAATGCGACCTTATACCAATCGCCCTCTTCCGCTACTACGGTTAAGTTTTCCCCTGCAAATGCTCGTTTGACAATAGTAGAAGAGGTGGTTGCCGATTGCCTAATATTCGTTCCATTTGTTAAAACAGTCACTTTACTGACTGCGGATGAATCAGATTGTAGATTACTCTTTGGACCAATTGTACCGTGGAAGGAATAGACCCAAGCATCAGTTTTATTATCAAGTTTTATCTTAACCCAATTTCCGTCAACTTGAATTACAGGATAAACCTCCCCGCTTCGAATCAACCCGATTTTCTTCGAAGATAGTCCTGGTTCTTGTCTGACGTTCAGTGCATCGACTGACACGGTGAACTGTTCGGCCTCCGTTGCTTGTTGTTTTGAAGTAGTCCCGGCTTGTCCACTATCACTTTGTGAAATCTCCGTAATGTAATCTGTATGTACCCACCCGTCATTTCCGTTACTGACGATGGAAGACCAATCACCTTTTCGCCCGGTTACTTCAACTGCCTCCCCGGCCATTAACTGCCCAATTACAGAAGAGCTAGTTGATGGTTCGATTCGGATATTCAAAGCATTTACTTTTGAGACTGCCGTCTTTTTCGAAGTCCCAGCCGCCCCTTGGTCCACTACAAGCCAAGATGCAATCCACCCTGTACCTGACCCGACTTTAACTTCATACCAATCCCCGTTGGTAGACATCACTTCAACTCGATCGCCTAATTTCATCGAAGCGGTCACAGAATAAGTCAGACCTGGTCCCGAACGGACATTTAGTGATTTAGTATTGATGATGACGGTTTCGCCTTTTGCAGAAATTGTAGGAAAATCGTAATTGACGGCGATGATTAGGATGAAAGCCAAAATCCATTTGCATAATTTCGACAAACTATCACTCTCCCTTTCTATCTATTGTAGAAGTTTTCCATAGAAAAAACCAGATGGAAATGAAAAAGGTTGACACTTCGGCTGCGAATGATTAAGATAAGGATTAATTCAAACTAAGAGTTGTTTCAAAACAAAGGTTAAATGAAAACAAAATTACGCTGATGACATGGAAAGTAACTATATTGCGGGCTGACAAGAGAGGGGGGGACGTGGCTGAAATCCTTCCTACAGACGGATAAAGTGAACAACACCATCGAAGCTCCGTGCTGAACGATTCATTTTCAGTAGGTGTGGACGGAACCGGCCGTTATCCGGATACGAGTGGGCATTTTAGTATGCCAATTTGGGTGGAACCGCGGAAGCTTGCATAGCTCTCGTCCCTTGTGAAAACAAGGGATGGGGGCTTTTTTTAGTTCCATAATGTGAAATATTGGAAGGGGTAGTCAAATGAATTTTAAAGTACCAAGGGGGACCCAGGACATTCTCCCATCAGAATCATGGAAATGGCAACAAGTCGAATCGATCATACGTGAAGTATGCGACATGTATCGCTACAAAGAAATCCGCACACCAATTTTCGAACAAACTGAGTTGTTTCAAAGAACAGTTGGAGATACTACCGATATCGTAACGAAAGAAATGTACACATTCACAGATCGTGGCGATCGTTCAATGACGCTTCGACCTGAAGGCACAGCACCTGTCGTTCGCTCATTCGTCGAGAACAAAATGTTCGGCTATCCGGACCAACCCGTCAAACTATATTATCAAGGTCCGATGTTCCGATATGAGCGCCAACAAGCTGGACGATATCGTCAATTTGTTCAGTTCGGTGTGGAAGCAATCGGTAGTGCTGACCCGGCAATCGATGCTGAAGTAATATCTTTGGCAATGGAAGTCTATAAACGCGCAGGTTTAACAGACATCAAGCTTGTCCTTAATTCATTGGGAGACAGCGAATCTCGAAATGCACATAGAGAGGCCCTTGTTACACATTTCTCACCACATATCGGTGAATTCTGTAAAGATTGTCAATCACGGTTAGAGAAAAATCCACTTCGTATACTTGACTGTAAAGTTGACCGTGAGCATCCATTAATGGCTTCGGCGCCATCATTGACGGATTACTTAAATGAATCATCGACGGCTTATTTTGAACAAGTAAAAAGCTATTTAGAAGAAATAGGTATCCCGTATGAGCTTGACCCGAACTTAGTCCGTGGTTTGGACTATTACAACCACACTGCATTCGAAATCATGAGCACTTCAAAAGGCTTCGGCGCCATCACGACGCTTTGCGGCGGTGGCCGATATAACGGATTGGCCGAGGAAATCGGCGGTCCATCCGCACCAGGAATAGGATATGGAATGAGCATTGAACGTCTACTATTAGCGCTTGAAGCTGAAGGGAAGTCCTTTATGCAGGATCCCGAGTTGGACGTCTACATCGTAACGCTCGAACAAGCGGCACGTCGGAAAGGTTTCAAATTACTGAACGAACTTCGTAAAGCTGGGATTCGTGCGGATATGGATTATATGGATCGTAAAATGAAGGCGCAAATGAAATCGGCCGATCGATTCAATGCTAAATCTGTAATTGTAATTGGAGAAGATGAAGTGAACGATCAAGTTGTCCAACTGAAAAATATGGGCGATGGTTCGCAGCAAAAAGTATCCGACGCGGCAATTATTGAAACAATAAAAGAACAGTTGAAATAAGGAAGGTTGATGATTTTATGCAACGTACACATTATTGTGGAGAATTAACAGAGAAAATCATAGGGCAAACAGTTACATTGCAAGGTTGGGTACAAAAAAGAAGGGACCTTGGCGGACTTATCTTTATCGACCTTCGGGACCGTTCGGGGATTGTTCAAACCGTTTTCAATCCTGATTTCTCTAAAGAAGCACTTGAAATTGCAGAATCGATTCGAAGTGAATTTGTAATTGAGGTATACGGCAAGGTAGTTGAACGGGAAGAGAAACAAAAAAATGACAAGCTGCTAACAGGATCTATTGAAGTGCATGTCGAAAACATCCAAATTATTAACGAGGCTAAAACTCCTCCTTTCATTATTGAAGACGAGACGGATGTAAATGAAGAAATCCGGTTGAAATACCGTTACTTGGATCTACGCCGCCCACAATTGGCGAAAGTATTCAAAATGAGATCAGATATTACTAAGACAGTCCGTAATTTCCTTGACGGTGAAGGGTTCCTCGAAGTGGAGACACCTATATTGACAAAGTCCACACCGGAAGGCGCAAGGGACTATCTCGTACCAAGTCGTGTTCATGACGGACAGTTCTACGCATTGCCACAATCGCCTCAGTTATTTAAACAAATGCTGATGGTATCCGGGTTTGACAGATATTATCAAATCGCGCGCTGCTTCCGGGATGAGGATCTACGTGCGGACCGTCAACCTGAATTTACACAAATTGATATGGAAATGAGCTTCATGACAATCGAAGGCATCATCGAATTGAATGAACGACTTATGAAAAGAGTAATGAAAGATGTAAAGGGAATTGATATTGAAACTCCTTTCAAGCGGTTGCCATACGATGAAGCAATGAGTAGATTTGGATCGGATAAACCAGATACGCGTTTCGCAATGGAATTGCAGGATGTGTCTGAGGTCGTGAAGGATTCTTCATTTAAAGTGTTTGCTGGAGCCGTGGAATCGGGTGGGCAAGTTAAGGCCATCAATGTAAAAGGTTCTGCTAATAGCTATTCACGAAAAGACATTGATGCACTTGGCGAATTTGCTGCGCGTTACGGAGCGAAAGGTCTTGCTTGGCTAAAAGTCGACGCAGAAGGATTGAAAGGTCCAATTGCAAAATTCTTTGAAGGTGAAGCTGCGGAAGAATTAGTGAAGTTGCTTGATGCGCAAGAAGGTGACTTACTCCTGTTTGTTGCAGACAAGAAGTCAGTTGTTGCGGATGCACTTGGAGCACTACGTTTGAAACTTGGTAAAGACTTGAATTTGATCGATGAAACGAAATTTAATTTCTTATGGGTAACCGAATGGCCATTATTTGAATACGACGAAGAAGAAGGCCGTTATTACGCTGCGCATCATCCATTCACTATGCCTGCAGATGTGGAAGGTCTTGTATCGAATCCAAGTGCCGTAAAAGCACAGGCATATGACCTTGTTTTGAACGGCTACGAGCTTGGCGGGGGATCATTGCGGATTTACAAGCGGGATGTACAAGAGAAAATGTTTAAGGCACTTGGATTTACCGAAGAAGAAGCTCGCGAACAGTTCGGTTTCTTGCTTGATGCATTTGACTATGGTACTCCTCCACACGGCGGTATCGCTTTTGGCTTGGACCGAATCGTTATGTTATTATCCGGTTCAACAAATCTACGGGATACTATTGCATTTCCGAAGACAGCGAGTGCAAGCGACTTGTTGACAGAGGCGCCAAGCGAAGTAGATCCTACACAACTTAACGAGTTAGGAATCTCCATTCAGTCGAAATAAAATTAGTGGAAAAGTAACTATTCAAAATATGCAATAAATTACCTATGTAGAAATCGTTGAATACAGTATCAAAATGTGATAGGATACAATTAATACGAATCCTAAAGTGTTCGTTATTTGCTAATCAGTTTTGACCGAACATTTTTATCGTAGGGAGCTTGTATTCCACTTTGGATGGAACGCCCGTAACTTTAGGGACTTCAGAATAAATGGATATGGCACCCACCTGCAGAGTGCGGGTTCAAAACGATACTTCAAAGACGGCACGTTTGGGATTCGTTAACGTTTTTATACATTTATTTAATTCACTATACCCCTCTTGCGGACCTGCGGAGGGGTTTTTGATTGACATAAGAAAGGCGGAATTTAAGTGTTGCATCAATTTTCTCGTAATGAATTGGCGTTTGGTCCAGAGGGCATTGATCGGATGCGTAATACAACAGTGGCTATACTTGGTGTAGGCGGAGTTGGTTCTTTTGCAGCTGAGGCCTGTGCACGTAGTGGTGTAGGTAGAATCATTCTTATCGACAAAGATACAGTAGATATAACGAATGTGAATCGTCAGCTTGTTGCTACACTTTCTACAATCGGTCGTTCGAAAGTGGAAGTGATGGAGGAACGGATTGCTGATGTGAATAAAGATTGCGAAGTGATAGGACTCCATATGTTCTATACTGAAGAGACATATGAAGAGTTTTTTAGCTATAATCCTGACTATGTGATTGATGCTTCGGATACGATCAGTTATAAAATCCATCTTATTAAGGAATGTGTTTCCCGGGGAATTAAAATCATTTCAAGCATGGGTGCTGCGAATAAACTGGATCCAACACGCTTTCGGATAGCGGATATTTCGAAGACGCATACGGATCCGATTGCGAAAATTATAAGACTTAGATTGAAAAAAGAGGGTATTAAGAAAGGTGTACCTGTTGTGTTTTCGGATGAGAGCCCGATTGTTATACGGGAGGATATCGCGGAAACAGTAGGGAAGCCTGATGCGGCAATTCGTAAGGCGAAGATGCCGCCTGCTTCGAATTCGTATGTTCCTTCAGTGGCGGGTCTTGTTTGTGCGAGTTGGGTGTTGAATGACATTGTTAAGGATATTCCGATTGAGCGAGTGAAGGATAAAAAGTAATGAAAAGGGTTGTCCGGATATTCATATCCGGACAACCCTTTTATGCGTTTATTTTTTCTTCCTAAATTCTTTAAGGCGTTGGTAGATGCCTGCGAGTTTTCTTTCTTCGCCGGCGATTACGGGGGTGTAGAATTCTGTATCCTTTATCTTATCAGGCAAGTATTGCTGATCGACCCAACCGCCGAAGGAGCCGATTGGTGAATCATGCGGGTACTGATACCCTTCATGTCCCAATTCCGCTGCTCCTGCATAATGCGTGTCACGAAGGTGTAAGGGGATATCGCCTGTCTTACCATCATTTATCGCCCTTATTGCGGCGTCAACTGCTTTATATGCTGAATTGGACTTTGAGGCGAGACACATCTCGATAACGGCGTTCGCCAAAGGAATACGTGCTTCAGGCATGCCTAACCGAACAGCAGCCTCGGTTGCAGCAAGAACGTGAGGCCCAACTTGAGGGGCAGCTAAACCTACATCCTCATAGGCCATAACAAGCAATCGTCTTGAGACGGCGATCAAGTCCCCGGTTTCAAGTAAGTTCGCCAAATAGAAAATTGCTGCATCTACATCGCTCCCACGCACTGATTTCTGCAAAGCCGATAAAAGGTTATAATGGTGGGATCCTTTTTTATCACCAACGAGTCCGATACGGCCAATCAGATTATCGATTAGCCAATCCTCGATTAGTATTTTTCCGTCTTCTTCATCACTTGCAGAAACGATTGACTCCAACAACGTGAGTGCTTTCCTTGCATCACCATTTACCCCCTCTGAGATTTTTTCGATTTGATCATCAGTCATCTCGATTGGTGTTTTTCCTAGACCGCGTTCTTTATCATGTAAAGCTCGCTCTATTAATTTAATAACATCTTTAGAATCAAGCCGCTTTAACTGTAAAATTTCGCCGCAGCGTGACCTGATAGCAGGGTTTACGCTATGGAAAGGATTTTCAGTTGTGGCTCCGATAAGCACTATGGATCCTTTTTCAACATGCGGAAGCAGTGTATCCTGTTGTAGTTTATTGAACCGATGGATTTCATCAAGAAATAGAATTACTTTACCTGTAATCCTTGCTTCGGCAACTACATCCTCCACTTCTTTTTTTCCGGAAACTGTGGCATTTAAAGAGATGAATGGCAATTGGGTCGTTCCAGCAATGGCAAATGCCAGTGATGTTTTCCCAATTCCAGGTTCGCCGTAAAGCAACATAGAAGGGACATGGCCTTTTGAAATCATTCTGTAAAGTGCTGTGTCTTTTCCAATGATATGCTGTTGTCCTGCGATTTCATCTATAGTTTTTGGTCGCATTCGGAATGCCAATGGTTCGTTGTGCAAAATAATCACTCCCCGTACATCTGTTCCTTCATTATACATGAGTATTGGGGATAAGTCATTTGGAGGAAGCGGCAAGGTCAATTATGCTATAATATTTTGAAGTGTAGTTAAAGAAAAGGACGTTGGTAATTATGAGGATTTCTACGAAAGGTCGGTATGGACTCACGGTTGTTGTAGAGCTTGGGAAAAAGTATGGGGAAGGCCCTTTGCCATTGCGAAAAATAGCAGAAGAACAAAATCTATCAGAAGCTTATTTAGAGCAACTCATACCTACTTTGCGCAATAGCGGAATTGTGAATAGTGTCCGTGGTGCTTACGGGGGCTATAAGCTTTCGAAACCACCGAGTGAGATAACAGCCGGAGATGTGATTAGATTGCTTGAAGGCCCAATTCAGGTTGTTGAAGGAATTGAGGAGAGCAATGTACCACAACAGACACTTTGGAATCGAATCGGGGACGCAATTAGGGAAGTCCTCGACAAAACGACGATTAAGGACCTTATTGAATCAGAAGATGAATCTAATTTAGACGGATATATGTTTTATATATAATCCTGTGAAGGAGACGAATCAAGACAATGATATATTTAGATCATGCTGCCACAACTCCTATACATCCGGAAGTCAGTGCGGCCTATATGCGCGCAATGGACACGGTATTCGGCAACCCCTCGAGCATCCATACATTCGGTCGTACTTCACGTAAGCTTTTAGACGAATCAAGAAAGACGATTGCGGAAGCATTACACGCAGAACCGCCTGAAATCATCTTTACTTCAGGAGGCACTGAAGCAGATAATATTGCTGTTTTTGGCACAGCAAATTCAATGAAAGAAAAAGGCAATCATATAATTACCACTGCGATTGAACACCATGCGGTTCTGAATTCTTGTAAAGAATTAGAGAAATCCGGTTTTCAAGTAACATATTTACCTGTTGATAAAAACGGGAAAGTAAATGTAAAACAAATAGAGGCTGCATTAACAGATCAAACAATCCTTGTGTCAATCATGTATGGAAACAATGAGATTGGTACGATTCAACCGATCAAGGAGATTGGTGAAGTATTGAAGGAACACCAGGCTATTTTTCATACCGATGCTGTACAAGCATTCGGAGTAGTGGAACTGGATGTGAATGAACTACATGTTGATTTACTAAGTGCATCTGCCCATAAGTTGAATGGACCTAAAGGTGTCGGCTTCTTGTACCAAAGAAAAGGACTTCAAACGAATCCGCTACTCTTTGGTGGTGAACAGGAGAGGAAAAGAAGAGCGGGAACGGAAAATGTACCCGCGATTTCAGCCTTTGCAGAAGCTGTGAAAATAGCTCAACAAGAGATGGCTCAAAACCGTATCAAATATGCGGGCTTTGAAAAAATCCTAACAGAGACTTTTGAAATGAACAATGTATCCTATGAAGTGAATGCAAACGGAGCAGAAAGACTCCCGCATGTTATAAATATAAGTTTCCCAGGAACAGATATTGAATCCCTGTTAGTAAATATGGATATGGCAGGAATTGCGGTATCAAGCGGTTCCGCTTGTACAGCAGGATCTCTTGAGCCATCCCATGTTTTATCCGCAATTTGTGGAAGTGAATCTGCAAAATTAAGGAATTCCGTACGATTCAGCTTCGGACTTGGTCTTGAAGAAGACGCTATCCGAGATGCGGCACAAAAAACTTCAGAAATCGTAAACCGACTAGTGAAATGAATTTAAAAAGGATGAATAACAATGAGAACTACAACTAAACCGATTGCTGAAACAAGAGTAGTCATCGGGATGTCCGGCGGTGTTGACTCTTCCGTAGCGGCACTACTATTAAAGGAACAAGGATATGACGTCATCGGAATTTTTATGAAAAACTGGGATGACACAGATGAGTTTGGGGTTTGTACCGCAACTGAGGACTACGAAGACGTAATCAGTGTATGTAATGAAATCGGAATCCCTTATTATGCAGTCAACTTTGAACAACAATATTGGGATAAAGTCTTTTCCTATTTCCTTGAGGAATACAAAGCCGGAAGGACGCCGAACCCAGACGTAATGTGTAATAAGGAAATAAAATTCAAAGCGTTTTTAGATCATGCAATCAGTCTTGGAGCGGATTTCTTGGCAACAGGCCACTATGCACAAGTCGTAGAAACAGAACAAGGGGTAGCGATGTTAAGAGGGAAAGATGAAAACAAAGACCAGACCTACTTCCTTAATCAGCTCAATCAGGAGCAATTGCAAAAAGTGATGTTCCCGATTGGCGACCTCGATAAATCAGAAGTTCGTAAAATTGCTGAGAGAGCTGGACTTACAACAGCGAAGAAAAAAGATTCAACAGGCATTTGCTTTATCGGTGAACGGAATTTCAAGGAATTCCTTGGCCAATACTTGCCAGCTCAACCAGGCGAAATGAAAACGATGGACGGAAAAACCGTCGGAAAACATGATGGGTTAATGTATTATACAATCGGACAGCGTCATGGTCTTGGAATCGGTGGTGCTGGTGATCCTTGGTTCGTTATTGGAAAGGATCTTAAAGAAAATACATTGCTTGTCGGTCAAGGATTCCATCATGATGCACTTTATTCCGATAGCCTAACTGCCATTAATATCAGTTTTTCAACTGCTCGTAAGATGCCGAAAACATTTGAATGTACGGCGAAATTCCGATACCGTCAACCTGATACGAAAGTGACAGTTGAACTATTGGAAAATGGTGAGGCAGCCGTTACGTTTGCCCAACCAGTAAGAGCGATTACTCCTGGTCAAGCTGTCGTGTTTTATGACGGAGAAGAATGTCTTGGTGGTGGAACAATCGATACAGTCATCAAAAACGGCGTGCAATTAGATTACGTAGGATGAGAGGAAATTCGATGGAATACAATGAACTTGGAATAAAAGCCCTGCAAGAAGGGGCGTATGAAAAAGCGATAGAAGCTTTCATGAAAGCGGCTGAGGAGGAACCGGACAATCCGGTAGGGTACATTAACATAGCAAATGTATTTGCTTCCCTAGGTGACACGGAAAGGGCGGAGCGATTCTTTCAAAAGGCGATTACTTTAGACGAAAATGCTGGTTCAGCTTTATATGGATTAGGCAATCTCTATTTTACGAATGACCGTTTTGAAGAGGCGGCAAAGTTGTATGAAAAAGCAATCCGAGCCGGTTTAAATGAAGCTGATGCTTTTTTCATGCTTGGAAAAAGTTTAAAGCAATCTGGTAATAGTAAACTTGCATTGCCGTATTTTCAAAGGGCAGCTGAATTGGCTCCTGATGACCTTGAAATTAGGCTAGCCTATGGAATTCTCCTTGCTGAAATGGAATTATTTGAGGAAGCAGGCAAAGAACTTCGATTTATCCTTGAAAAGGACGAGGCGAATGTTGATGCCCATTATAATATCGGTGTGTTGTATGCAGTATCGACAAACCGGAAAGAGGATGCTATTCATCATCTTGAGAAGGCATTCACACTTGAACCGGAACATACCCAGGCACGATATATTTACGACATGATCAAAATGGGCGAACAATCATAACAGCTGATGGTTAAGGTGGTGGAAGGTATGGAAGGAAATGCAGAGGCGATGTTCATAGTTGGAAGACCGGTAGTTACAATCTTCCACAATCCCGATAATCTATTTTCAATTGTCAAATTGAAAATAACGAAAACAAATAGCGGTTATGCGGATCGGGAAATTGTCATAAAAGGAAATTTTCCACCGCTCGCAAACGAAGAGGATTATCGATTAACGGGGGTACTTGTCAACCATTCGACGTACGGACAGCAATTCGATGTCCACACCTTCTCCAAAGAATTGCCAGAAACCGAAACTGGGATTGTCCATTATCTATCAAGTGATTTATTCCCCGGTATTGGTAGAAAAACTGCGGATACAATTGTTAAAACTTTAGGAATGGACGCTATCAAACAGATTCTTGAAAATCCGTCTGTTTTGGACCGTATTCCTAAGCTCTCAGAAGAGAGGAAAGAAACCCTTGTTACAGTACTGCAGGAAAATTTAGGGTTAGAACGTTCGATGGTTCAATTGAATGAATGGGGTTTTGGCCCCCAACTTTCCATGCGGATTTACCAGACATATCGCGAGGAAGCAATTGAATTATTAAAAGAAAACCCTTTTCGGTTGATAGAGGACGTTGAAGGAATTGGTTTTCAACGAGCGGATGAATTAGGTAAACAATTGGGTATCACGGGTAGCCACCCTTCACGTGTGAAAGCTGCCATTCTTCATTCGATCAACCAAGGAGTCCAGTCCGCCGGCCATGTTTTTTTAGACGCAGAAATGATTTTGCCGGAAGTGAAGCGACTACTTGAAAGTAGCCAAAGGGAAGAAGTGACTTTTCAGCAAATTTCTCAAATGGTCATTGAATTGGTGGAGGAAGGGAAGCTCTGTGGCGAAGGTAAAAGGCTATATGTCCCTTCTCTCTATTTCTCGGAAATTGGCATCGCTTCGAAGTTGGAACGAATTATGGAGAATGACCATGCCGACAAATTTCCGGTATCCGAAATCAGAAAAGCAATTGGTGAAGCGGAAGAACGTCTTGGCGTCAGTTATGCAGAAACTCAAGTTGCTGCAATTCAGGAGGCTATTCATTCTCCAGCAATGATTCTTACTGGTGGTCCGGGTACTGGTAAAACAACAGTAATTCGGGGATTAGTTGAAGTATATGCCGAGTTGCACGGTCTTTCATTAGACCCCAAAATCTATGCGAAAAAAGAAGAAAGTTTTCCAATTGTTTTAGCGGCTCCGACAGGTCGTGCGGCTAAAAGGATGTCTGAATCCACGGGCCTTCCTGCGATGACAATCCATCGCCTTCTTGGTTTCACTGGCCAAGAAAGAGATGATGCAATCGGAAAGGAAGTGGAAGGGCGACTCATCATAATCGATGAAATGTCGATGGTCGATACATGGTTAGCGCACCAGTTGCTGAAGGCATTACAAAACGATATCCAAATCCTTTTCGTTGGCGACCAGGATCAGCTTCCCCCTGTAGGGCCCGGACAAGTTTTAAAAGATATGCTTACCTCAGGAAAAATCCCGGTTGTCGAACTGACCGAAATCTATCGTCAAAGTGCCGGATCCACAATTATTGAAATGGCCCATATGATTAAAAACGGCGACTGGGTAGATGATATCACCCGGAAAACAGGAGATCGTTCATTTATCAAAGCATATGGAGATCAAATCCTTGAAGTGGTCGAACAGGTGGTCAAAAATGCAATTTCAAAGGGCCACCATATCAAAAACATCCAAGTACTTGCACCAATGTACAAAGGGCCTGCAGGTATAGACGGGTTAAACAAGATGATCCAGCAGATGGTCAATCCTCCGGGTCCTGACCGGAAGGAAGTCGTATTCGGGGAGACTGTTTACCGTATCGGGGACAAAGTGCTCCAGCTTGTCAACCAACCTGAAAGTAATGTTTTCAATGGCGATATGGGTGAAGTTATCTCTATCATCAAAGCTAAAGAAACAGTGGATAAAAAGGAAATGCTGATCGTTTCATACGACGGGATTGAAGTGGAATATGAACGTAATGACTTAAATCAGATAACACTAGCTTATTGCTGTTCAATCCATAAATCCCAAGGTAGTGAATTTCCAATTGTCGTCATGCCAATTGTCCGAGGCTATCGGAAAATGCTCCGGAAAAATCTTTTATACACAGGGATTACACGGGCCAAAAACTTTCTAATTCTATGTGGAGAGCCTGAGGAATTCAAAATTGGAATAAATCGGACAGACGAACTGGAGCGCCAGACGACTCTAAAGGAAAGATTACGCAAAGAGTCTATCGTGGAAAATGAAGATGTCATTGAAACAAGCCAACTGGCGAAACATAGTGAAACCTTAGACAATCCTGATTCCGATGTTAAAAAAGAATACAGACTTACAAGAGAAACAATTCTTGGCATTGACCCGATGATTGGTATGAGGGGAATAACCCCATACGACATTTCCGAGGCAATAGATTGACACATCGCACTCTATTCCCTATAATCCTAAGTATCATATAAAATTCGTTGACGGAGAAAGTACGCCTATCGCCATGTTCAGAAAGGAATCCCCAGGCTGCAAGGATTCCCATGGCCATTTGCCGGAAAGCTACTCCCGAGAGCAACTAATCCTTGCCGTTAGCCGCGTTAAGGCGTCTTGAGATACCGGTTTTCACCGGTAAATTAGGGTGGTACCACGAAAAAATCTTCGTCCCTTGTACAGGGGAGGAGATTTTTTTGTTTTTATTTAATTTTATTTTTGCTTTTGCTTTCAAATCTTTGATTGTTAAGTATGTCTAGTTGCTTGAAGTGGAAGGCGGCGACTCCAGCAAAAGCGTAGCGTTACGAGCAATGTTTACTGCGACCCTAAGGGAGCAGGAAGTTGTAAGTCGCTGCCTTAATTTCTGCAAAAAACGCAGAAATACGGCAAATCGAACTCTTCGTGGTTCGATTGGAAAGCGTCCGCCTGCAACGTAAAGCAACGGTTTATAATAACCCAAGGAGGAAATTTCATGAAAAAACTAACATCAGCTGAAGTCAGAAGAATGTTTCTTGAATACTTCAAACAACATGGCCACAGCGAAGAACCATCAGCACCCCTAGTGCCAATCGACGACCCTTCACTTCTATGGATCAACAGCGGAGTCGCAACACTAAAAAAATATTTCGACGGACGTGTCATCCCAACTAACCCACGTATCGTCAACGCCCAAAAATCAATCCGAACAAACGACATCGAAAATGTCGGAAAAACTGCTCGCCACCATACATTCTTCGAAATGTTAGGGAACTTCTCAATCGGTGACTACTTCAAAGAAGAAGCAATCATCCGTGCATGGGATTTCCTAACGAATGAAAAATGGATCGGCTTCGACCCGGAATTACTTTCCGTCACCATCCACCCGGAAGATGACGAAGCATACGCAATTTGGAAAGATAAAATCGGTATTCCCGAAGAGCGCATTATCCGATTAGAAGGGAACTTCTGGGATATCGGAGAAGGACCAAGCGGCCCGAACTCAGAAATTTTCTATGATCGAGGCCCATCATATGGCGATGATTTTTCGGATCCGGAATTGTATCCAGGCGGTGAAAATGAACGCTACTTAGAAATCTGGAACTTAGTGTTCTCCGAATTCAACCATAATCCTGATAACACGTACACGCCGCTACCAAAGAAAAATATTGATACTGGAATGGGACTTGAACGTCTTGTTTCCGTCATCCAAGAAGTGCCGACAAACTTTGACACGGATCTATTTATGCCGATCATCCATTCTGTAGAAAACGTTTCCGGCGAGAAATACGGCGAGAACGAAGTAAAAGACACAGCATTTAAAGTGATTGCTGACCATATCCGTACTGTTGCGTTTGCGATCGGCGACGGGGCACTACCTTCCAACGAAGGAAGAGGATATGTCTTACGTAGACTTTTACGTCGCGCAGTACGCTTCGCAAAACAATTGGGTATCAATAAGCCATTCATGTATGAACTCGTCCCTGTCGTTGGGGAAGTAATGGAAGACTTCTATCCACAAGTCAAAGAAAAAGAAGCTTTCATTATGAAGGTTATTAAGAATGAGGAAGAACGCTTCCATGAGACTTTGCACGAAGGATTGTCTATATTGAACACTGTTATGGAAAAAGCGAAAGCTGCTGGCCATTCAGTCGTATCTGGTAAAGATGCATTTAAGCTTTATGACACATACGGCTTCCCGTTTGAGCTAACAGAAGAGTTTGCAGAAGAAGCAGGAGTGACAGTCGACCGTGTCGGCTTTGAAGAAGAAATGGAGAATCAACGGAAACGTGCTAGGGCGGCTCGACAAGATGTCGATTCAATGCATGTTCAATCAGAAGTGTTAGGGAATCTTCATGAATCAAGCGAATTTATCGGATATGATAATTTGGCTTGCGAGTCACAAATCAGCGTTTTATTGCATAATGGTGATTTGGTTGCGCATGCTTCTGAAGGGGATGAAATCCAATTCATCCTTGAACGTACACCGTTCTATGCAGAAAGCGGAGGGCAAATCGCGGATAAAGGAATCGTTGAAAGTGTGGCATTCATCATCGATGTGAAGGATGTGCAGAAAGCGCCGAATGGCCAAAACTTGCATTCCGGAATTGTTCGTTCAGGCGAAGTTTCGCATAGCACCAATGTACATGCAGAGGTGGATGTGGAATCACGTAAATTGACGATCAAAAACCATACAGCAACTCATCTTCTTCATAAAGCGTTAAAACTCGTACTTGGAGAACATGTTAATCAGGCTGGATCGTATGTTGGACCGGATCGTCTACGTTTCGACTTCTCACATTTTGGTCAAGTCACAAAAGAGGAATTGGAACGGATTGAAGAAATCGTTAATGAAAAGATTTGGGAAGATATCTCCGTTCAAATTGAACAGAAACCGATTAATGAAGCAAAAGAAATGGGTGCAATGGCTTTATTCGGTGAGAAATATGGGGATGTAGTTCGTGTAGTTTCCGTGGGAGATTTTTCACTTGAATTATGCGGTGGTTGCCATGTGCCGGCAACTTCTACAATAGGCCTTTTCAAAATTGAATCGGAAAGCGGAATTGGTGCAGGTACAAGACGAATCGAGGCAGTTACTGGCAAACAAGCCTACCTCTCATTCAAAATGGAAGAGGGACTATTGAACAGCGCTGCGACAATTTTAAAAACTAATCCAAAAGAGATTGTAACGAAGGTCCAATCCACGTTGATGGAGGTAAAAGAGCTTCATCGTGAAAATGATTCACTTTCCGCGAAATTGGGGAATAGCCAACTATCAGATATATTGGCAACTTCACAACAAATTGACGATGTGACAGTAATATCAGCCAGAGTGGATGTTAAGGATAACAATGCACTTAGACAAATGATTGATGAATTGAAACAAAAGATTGTAAAAGGTGTAATTGTACTTGGTGCGGCGTCGGAAGGAAAGGTTTTACTCGCATCTGGAGTGACAGAAGACTTGAAAGGCGGGAAATTCCATGCCGGAAAAATCGTCAATCATGTAGCTTCTCAGTGCGGCGGTAAAGGTGGAGGTCGTCCAGATATGGCGATGGCAGGTGCAAAGGATGCTTCTAAACTTGATGTAGCCCTCCAATCCGTGTATGATTATGTCAAATCCGTTTAACCGGAAATAGGCATCGGGTATAGAGAAGTGGGACAGATATCCGATTAACAAACGGACGATTGGAAAGTGGGGTGTCGACTATGAATTCATACGACAAAACGATGAAATTCAACTTTCCTGAGGAATCGATGGAGCAAGAAGTAAAATTGGTCATGCTTCATGTGCATAAAGCACTAGAGGACAAGGGTTACAATCCTATTAACCAGATTGTCGGTTATCTTCTTTCTGGCGACCCAGCTTATATTCCTCGTCATTATGAAGCCCGTAACCTCATCCGGAAATTGGAGAGGGACGAAATTCTTGAGGAGCTTGTGAAGTTCTACATCCGTGAAAACGGAGGTAAATCCAAGTGAGGGTAATGGGGTTGGATGTTGGTTCCAAAACGGTCGGTATTGCAATCAGCGATGCACTTGGGTGGACAGCCCAAGGCATCGAAACGATTAAGATTGATGAAAGTGCCGGCCAATTTGGTATGTCAAGAATTCAGGAGCTTGTTACTGAATATGCAGTTACTTCTTTCGTTGTCGGTTATCCGAAAAACATGAACAACTCGATCGGTCCAAGAGGGGAAGCATCTGAAAGATACGCGGAACTTTTAAAGGAAACGTTCGGTCATCCTGCTGTACTGTGGGATGAGAGACTTACGACAATGGCAGCGGAACGGATGCTGATCGAAGCGGATGTCAGCAGAAAGAAAAGAAAAACCGTCATCGATAAGATGGCAGCAGTCATGATACTACAAGGGTATCTTGATTCAAAAAATAGATGAGGTGATTTATATGGAACATGGACAAGAAACAATGACAGTAGTAGATGAGCACGGTGTAGAGCATGTATGTGAAGTTATTTTCACATTCGATTCGGAAGATTTTGGAAAATCATATGTCCTTTACCACATTTTAGGTGAAGATGAAGTCGGCGAAGATGAAGAGGTTGAAATCCATGCTTCTGCTTTCATCCCATCAGAAGATAACGAAGACGGAGAGTTATTGCCAATCGAAACAGACGAAGAGTGGGATATGATTGAAGAAATGTTGAACACTTTCCTTGCTGAAGACGACGAGGACGAAGAATAATTCATATGTGCACGGACGGAATGGTGCAGGCCATTCCGTTTTTTTCAATGAAAAGAACCTTTATCCAAGTTTTCAGTTCAATAGTTAGATAGCACGAAATGGGGTTACGCAGAATGGAAAATGGGTCAAAAAAAGAAGCGATGTTTGAAAAGATGCTCGAACAGAAAAAAGAAGTGAAAATTGTTAGGCGCATCGTGTTTGTTCTCACATTGTTAATCATAATCGGGGGGCTTCTTGGTGGCCGTGCAGTTTATAAATACATAAACGAAGCACTACAGCCTGTTGACCCTAACTCCGAAGAGATAATAGATGTTGAAGTTCCGATAGGATCTGGGTTAACATCGATTGCCGAAATGCTGGAGGAAAAAGGTCTAGTCAGGAATGCGAAAATATTTAAGTATTATGCAAAATTCAACAACGAGGCGCAGTTTCAAGCGGGTTCGTATGGATTGACAAAGGCAATGACTTTGGATGAATTAATTGAAAGTCTAAAAACAGGTAAAGTCTATAGGACACCAATTTTCACTATGACTGTTCCAGAAGGCTTAACATTGGATCAGATAGCAAATGTAGTTGAAAAACGGGCCGGAATCCCTGCAAAGGACTTTTTGAAGTATGTGAATAACGAGCAGACGATTGCGGATCTTATGGGTAAATACCCTAAAATTCTAACTGAAGATATTTTGGCTGAAGACGTTAGATATCCACTTGAAGGGTATTTATATCCAGCTACGTATCCATTCTACGAAGAGAAGCCATCAGTTGAAACGGTTGTCACTACGATGTTGGATGCAACATCTTCGAACATTACACCTTACTTCGCTTATTTAGAGTCAAACGGAAGGTCTGTTCATTGGTTACTTACATTCGCCAGTTTACTTGAAAGGGAAGCCACGGCAACTACGGATCGAGAGGCAATTGCAAGTGTCTTTTATAACAGATTGGAAAAAGGCATGATGCTTCAGACAGATCCAACTGTTTTATATGCGTTAGGCATGCATAAAGATAGGGTTTTATTTGCCGATTTGGAAGTTGATGATCCATATAACACATATAAATACGTTGGACTTCCTCCTGGACCAATAGCGAATTCTGGAAAGTCTTCAATCGAGGCAGTAGTTGACCCTGCAATTACGGAGTACTTCTATTTCCTTGCAGACAAGGAAGGAAAGAATTACTTCGCGAAGACTTACGAAGAGCATTTGGCTAATATTGCAGAACATCTATCAGGCGATTGAGCCGCAGAAAGAATGGAAGTGATCATCGTGAGTGAGTACACAACATATATTTCCAATTTGACTGAAGCCGAAAGTCCGTTGATTCAAGAAATGGAGAATTTTGCAGAAGAAAATAGGATTCCGATAATGGATAGGAACGGGATTGACACGTTTGTCGGTCTACTTCGAATCCAGCAGCCAAAGTTTATACTTGAAATCGGCAGCGCAATAGGATATTCTGCTATCCGGATGGTATCGTCAATAAAAGAAGTGTCCATCGTTACCATCGAACGGGACAAAGAAAGGTATGAGTCCGCAGTCGAGTATATCGAGCGAAGTGGATACAATGATAGGATTACCATCATTGAAGGCGATGCTTTACTGATGGATGAAGATCTTATTCCTGCACGTCAGTATGATGCTCTGTTCATTGATGCTGCGAAAGGCCAATACAAACGGTTTTTTGAGAAATATTCAAAGCATGTTGCTCCGGGCGGTGTCATTTATTGTGATAATATGTTTATGCATGGTGCGGTACTGATTCCGGATGAAGAATTACCGAAACGGAACCGTACGATGATTCGAAATCTAAAGGAATTCACTACTTGGATCATGGGGCATCCTCAGTATGAAACGTCACTGCTTCCAGTTGGTGACGGAATTTTAATTGCAGTTAAAAAGAGGGACTAGGGGTTTCCCTGCATTTGAGGGAGGAAAATAAATGGATAAGAGCAAACCTCTTGTCATTGGCATTGCCGGTGGTTCAGGATCGGGGAAGACCAGTGTTACGAACCGTATTTATAATGTGTTCAAGGAACACTCAGTTGTTGTTATTGAACAGGATTATTATTATAAGGACCAATCCCATTTGGAGTTTGAAGAAAGACTTTTGACAAACTACGATCATCCACTTGCGTTTGATACAGATTTGTTGATTGCTCATATCGGTAAACTTTTAGATCGGGAAGCAATAGAAAAACCGGTGTATGACTATGCTTTGCATACAAGGTCTGATCAGAAGATAACGATTGAGCCGAAGGACGTCATCATTCTTGAGGGAATTCTTGTTCTTGAGGATGAAAGGCTGCGTGATCTGATGGATATTAAGCTTTTTGTCGACACGGATGCTGATTTACGCATTATTAGGCGTCTTTTGAGAGATATTAACGAAAGAGGCAGAACAATCGATTCTGTTATCGAGCAATATCTATCAGTTGTTCGTCCAATGCACAATCAGTTCATTGAACCGACAAAACGGTATGCAGATATTATCATCCCGGAAGGCGGTCATAATGAAGTTGCGATTGACCTTATGGTAACGAAAATAAAAACAATTCTTGAATACGGCACGAAATTGTAATATGATAAAGTCAGAATTCAATATAAATGGCCCTATGTCGCATACCTTTAGCAGGAGCGGCATAGTGTTTTTATGAACAGGAATATGAGGAGTGTTGTAAAATGGTATCAGAGAAAAAATATCCAATGACAGTATCAGGCAAAAAAAAGCTTGAAGATGAGCTTGAGTTCTTAAAAACTGTAAAACGAAAAGAAGTCGTTGAACGCATTAAAGTTGCTCGTAGCTTTGGTGACCTATCGGAAAACTCGGAATATGATTCCGCGAAGGAAGATCAGGCATTTGTTGAAGGAAAGATTTCTACACTCGAGTCGATGATTCGTAACTCTGTCATTATCACAGAAAACGAATTGAATACTGATGAAGTACAACTTGGGAAAACGGTTACATTTAAAGAACTACCTGATGGTGATGAAGAGACATACACGATTGTAGGCTCAGCAGAAGCTAATCCGATTGAAGGGTTAATCTCTAACGATTCACCAATCGCAAAGGGCTTGATTGGCCGTAAAAAAGGCGACGAAGTTAAGATTGTGACTCCAGGGGGAGAAATGTCGGTCGTTATTGTTGAAATAAAGTGACCTTTAATGGCCGCCTTCAATATGAGGGCGGTTTTTTCCCTTATAGGGGTTTAGTTTGCCTTGACTAACTGTAAAGGGGGATGGTTGTATGAATGGAACTAATTCAAATTATTCACGAACGAGCCGTAAAAAAAGAAAGAACCGAGGCAACCAATTATTAAATATTATGATTGGACTTGTTGTTGTATTGATAGTGATCGTCGGGGCCAATATTTTTATCGGCAGTAAAAACGATGATAGTAAGGATCAAACAGCAAATCAAGATGCACAAGAGAACATCGAAGAGAACTCAAGTGAAAACGATGCAGATACTGACGGTGAAAATGGAATGCCGGCTGATGATGAAGATCAATCCAATGATAGTGATGTGAATGATGAAAGCACGGACGATGGAGGATCTGATGGTTCGGGAGCGGGAACATCCGGAGACGGAAATACTGACGAAGCTAACGATGAAGATACCATAACTATTGTCCCGAATGATGAAGAGATAATTGATGAAACAATTATTAACAATGCTTGGCAGCCAATCGGAACAGTTCAAACAGGCGATCATATTTCAATCTATGAAATAGGTACTGTTGACTGGGATGAAAAGAAAAAAGCAATCGCCTATGCAACTGGATTTCCGGAGGAATCCTTAATCTATTGGAAGATTAAAAATGGCGGTGGGCCACAAAAATCGATTGGGATTGTCTCAACTAGGGACGAAGTGGAGAAATTCCGTGTTTATCTCGAATGGGTGGATGAAAAGGGTTGGCAGCCAGTGAAAATGGATATTTTAAACACATTGGACTTTGAATATTGAACTGAACTACAGTCGGAGGGCAACTAGATGAAAATAGCAATTATAGGTGCAATGGAAGAAGAAGTAGAAATCTTAAGAGGAAAAATCGAAACACAGCATGCAAGCGTGATTGCAGGGTGTGAGTTCATTGAAGGAAAGATTGGCAATCATGATATCATCCTTGTGAAAAGTGGGATTGGTAAAGTAAACGCGGCAATTGCAACGACATTGCTAATACAACAATATAAGCCAGATGCAATTCTAAACACTGGATCCGCAGGTGGTTTTGCTGAAACCCTTGAAGTTGGAACAATTGTCATCTCGGATGAGGTCAGACATCATGACGTGGACGCGTGCGTCTTTGGTTATGAAATCGGCCAAGTACCGGGAATGCCACCGTCTTATCTATCAGATCCGAAGCTTGTCCAAGCCGCAAGGGAAGCCGTTGAGGAAATTGGGGAACACGCGCATGCGACAGGACTGATTGCTTCAGGGGATGTATTCATGAGCGACAGTGAACGTGTTAATCTCGTGAAAAGTCAGTTTCCGAAAATGATTGCTGCTGAAATGGAAGCAGCAGCGGTTGCACAGGTTTGTCACCAATTTGGAACACCTTTTGTTGTAATCCGAGCATTATCCGATATTGCCGGTAAGGAATCTTCAATCAGTTTTGATGAATTCCTACCCCTTGCAGCAAAACATTCTTCTGAAATTGTCATGCATGTCTTATCGAAATTATAATTGATATATGGTAAGATAGAAGTAAGGTATTTATTGTCTATAAGGAGGTTATGATAGATGTTTTATCTAATGGCTGGCGTGTTTTTTCTATCCACAGTTCTCGCTGTTATAATCGCTCGTGAGGTAAGTGCAGACTGATATCCTAAATGCGAGATGTAAAAACAAAATGCATTAAATTGGCGTTTCCTTTCACGCGGCCGGGGGCCCTGTGTAAGGAAACGCCTTTTTACTTCGTATAGACTCCGGTCGCCCTGCGTTTTTGTTTACGTATAGACTCCGAGCGCCAGTCCCTCAAGTCGGTTCAGACATGCCAAAAAGGCAAAGTGCGCCTTTCCGGCATGTCTTCCACCGCTTGTTGGGAATAAGCAGGCGCCCTCCGCTTTTGGTTATTCATTGTATTCATGCTTAAATAGCTGATACAATTTGACAATGGCCCTTTTCTCGATACGGGAAACATAGCTTCTTGAAATATTGAGTTGCTGGGCAATGTCCTTTTGGGTCATCGGTTGATCATCCAATAATCCATATCTTCTTTGGATGATTTCGAGCTCCCTTCCATCCAACTTTCCAAGATGGCGATAAAGCCGTTCTTTAAGCTCTTTCTGTTGGACGGTTTCGACTGGAGCTTCCTCTTCGGTTTGCAACAAATCTGCTATCTGAAGGGACTGCCCATCCTTGTCTGTCCCGATTGGATCAAAAAGCGATACGTCTTTTTGCACTTTTTTTTGGGTTCTTAGGTACATGAGTATTTCATTTTCAATACAACGGGCTGCATATGTCGCTAATTTCGTTTTACGGTCAAGTGTAAAACTGTTTACAGCCTTCATAAGCCCGATTGTACCAATGGAAATGTAATCGTCCAGTTGTTCGTGTTTTGGGTGGAATTTTTTTACTACGTGAGCGACGAGGCGCATATTCCTTTCTATTAGCTCATCTCTTGCGCTCTCATCACCTTCTGCCAATCGCTTCAAACAATCCGCTTCTTCCGCTTTGGATAACGGGCGACGGAATGCCTGCCCCCGGATATAGCCGACCATTGCCGGGATTTCGACCCACAGTTGGACGAGTGTCATAACAAATCCGCTCATCGGTCCACCTCCTGTGTCGTTATATGACAGCATATGCGCTGACGGCTTGTATTAATTCGGCGTGGTGAAGCGAATGATTGAAAAGGATTTGTCTCTCTTACAATGCATGTGAAACGCTTCTGTTGTGGTATAATACACTTTGAATTGGAGATATAACGGAGTGGATAACTTGTATAATTACTTTCTGCCGGATGAGTATGTTAAAGACATCTTTCAAATTTCGCCGGATAAACTAATTGAAAAAGGAATTAAAGGAATCATTACCGATTTAGATAATACGCTTGTGGAATGGGATCGGCCAGAGGCGACTCCCGAAATTTCGGAGTGGATGAAAATGATGCAAGACGCGGGTCTTCAAGTGACGATTCTTTCGAATAACAATCATGCCCGTGTGCAGACATTCTGTGATCCACTTGGTACACCATTCATATGTGACGCCCGTAAACCATTGGCAAGAAACTTTAAAAAGGCACTTGCCACGATGGGCTTACAAAAGGAAGAGGTTGTAATGGTGGGAGATCAGCTTATGACAGATGTGTTAGGTGGCAATCGATTTGGCCTGCGTACGATACTTGTTGTTCCTGTAGCAAGCTCAGATGGCTTTGTTACAAAGTTTAACAGGATGATTGAAAGAAGAATCTTGGCCAGACTCAAACGTCTTGGAAAGATTGAATGGGAGGAATAAGGTTGGAACAACTTAAATGTATAGGTTGTGGAATAGAAATTCAAACGGAGGATCCGAAAAAGGAAGGTTTTGCTCCTCCATCGTCATTGGAGAAGGAGGAAGTCATTTGTCAACGCTGTTTCCGACTTCGCAATTACAATGAATTGCAGCCCGTCTCATTATCTGGTGACGATTTCCTCAAGATTTTGAATGGTATTGGGAACAAAGATGGCCTTGTCATTAAAATCGTTGATATTTTTGATTTTAACGGTAGCTGGATAAATGGATTGCAACGATTCGTTGGCGATAAGGATATATTGTTAGTCGGCAATAAATCCGACGTCCTTCCCAAATCAATCAATCGCAATCGACTTATCAATTGGATGAAAGCTGAAGCCGCAAAATTGGGGCTGAAGCCAATCGATGTGTTACTTATTTCCGCACATAAAGGGCATGGCATGGAAGAGGCAATGGAAGCTATCGATAAATATAGAAAAGGGAAAGATGTCTACGTTGTCGGTTGCACGAATGTTGGAAAGTCAACGTTCATAAATCGAATCATAAAGAATGCAACAGGTATGGGTGAGGTTATTACGACATCCCATTTCCCTGGGACTACGCTCGACTTAGTTGAAATTCCTCTTGACGACGGAAAGGCTATATATGATACGCCTGGAATTATTAACGACCATCAAATGGCCCATCATTTAGATGCCAAAGATCTTAAGGCGATTACTCCGAAAAAAGAGTTAAAACCAAAAGTGTTCCAATTGAATGCTGAGCAGACTCTATTCATAGGAGGGCTCGCTAGGTTCGATTTCCTTAAGGGTGACCGTTCCTCTTTCACAATCCATATATCGAATGACCTTCCTATCCATCGTACAAAGTTGGAAAATGCGGATTCATTATATGCTTCGCATTTAGGTGATTTACTTTCACCACCAAGCGGAGAATCACTTGAGAAAATGCCGCCACTTGTAAGACATGAATTTTCCATTAAAAAACCGAAAATGGATCTTGTCATTTCGGGCTTGGGCTGGATCACTGTGCAGCATCCCGGAGTAGTTGTTGCAGTACACGCACCCCGTGGTGTTGATGTAGTGCTCCGTCCATCACTTATTTAAGGGGGGACAGTCCATGAAGAAGTGGTATGCAGTTATTGGTGACCCAATTGCACAATCGATGTCTCCAGAAATGCATGAAGCCTGGTTCAGAGAAAACCAGATTAACGCATCCTATATACCGGTACATGTGAAGGCAGATGAATTGGAAGCTGCTGTAAGTAGCCTAAAAAGATTGGGATGCAGCGGTTGGAACGTAACTGTTCCTCACAAGACTGCCATTATTCCTTTTATAGATAAATTGGACGAAACCGCAAGTCGAATGAATGCTGTGAATACAGTAAAAGTGCTTGAAGACGGTACTCTTTACGGTATGAATACTGATGGACAAGGATTTGTCCGTTCATTGCAAGAAGTCTACGCATTAGGGGAAACTATCGGTAATGTACTTGTCATCGGTGCGGGAGGAGCGGCAAGTGGTATATCTTTTGCCTTGGAGGACGCCGGTTTTGGTCCCATCACTTTTACGAATAGGACCTTTGAAAAAGCTTTGCAGTTATCTGGTGGTTTTTCTTCAGGTTCTGCTTTATCATTTAAAGATGCCGAATCGGCAATCGGCAAATTTGAATTGATCGTACAAACGACGTCCGTTGGCATGAATTATGCCCGCAGCGGAATCCCTTTGGATCCCTCGGGAATAACTGAAGGAACAATTGTCGCGGACATCATCTATAATCCGTTCGAAACTGATTTTTTACGAATTGCTCGTGAATCGGGCGGTAAGACATTGAATGGTATCGGAATGTTCGTCCATCAAGGTGCCCTATCATTTGAGTTGTGGACAGGCATTACCCCTGATACGCGTAAAATGATTCAGTCCATTTCAACAAAACTTGGAGGAAATTAAATGTTATCTGGAAAACAAAAAAGTTATTTACGTAGTGAAGCACATCATCTTCAACCTATTTTTCAAATCGGAAAAGGCGGTTTGACAGATCAAATTATTAAACAGATTGAGGAAGCACTTGAAGCAAGGGAATTGATAAAAGTGAGCATTCTTCAAAATTGTGAAGAGGATAAGAATGAAATTGCTTCAAAACTTGAAAGTGCTGGAATTGAAGTTGCGCAAGTGATTGGTAAAATCCTTGTGCTTTACAAAGAATCGAAAGAGAAAAAACGGATTGTCCTTCCATAAGGAGCGGATTATGAAAAAGGTTGGACTATTGGGAGGCACTTTTAACCCTCCCCATATCGGACATCTGATTATCGCCAATGAGGTGAAACATGCTCTCGGCCTTGACGAAGTACGGCTTATGCCGACCTCTATCCCGCCGCATAAGTCGAACCCGACAGATGCGACA
This sequence comes from Sporosarcina thermotolerans, assembly GCF_042658975.1. Taxonomy (NCBI): domain Bacteria; kingdom Bacillati; phylum Bacillota; class Bacilli; order Caryophanales; family Caryophanaceae; genus Sporosarcina; species Sporosarcina thermotolerans. The sequence continues at coordinate 109,554 of NZ_JBHSRM010000014.1, forward strand.
CCTGAGCAGCGTCTTCGCATGGTGGACCTCGCTGTAGAAGGGACGAATGGTTTGTCTGTTTCCGCTTTTGAAGTTGAGCAAGGTGGGGTTTCATATACCTTTGAAACCATGAAGCGGTTAAAGGAACATGAACCGGGCAGTGATTTTTATTTTATTATCGGTGGGGATATGATTGATATCCTCCCAAATTGGTATAAAATAGAAGAACTTGTAAAAGTCGTCAAGTTTGTTGGAGTTGGTAGACCGGGTACAATCGGAAAATCAGATTTTCCGATTAGAATGGTTCAAATTCCTGAAATCGAACTTTCCTCGACACTCATTCGGGAGAGGATTGGGTCAAATGGGACAATTCGATTTCTCGTTCCGGAAAAAGTTGAAAATTTTATCCGTTTGGAGGGACTCTATGGAAACCCGACAAATAATTGAGGAAATCAAAAAACGTCTTTCTTTAAAACGGTTCGAACATGTTATTAGAGTTGCGGAAACTGCAAAAGTCTTGGCTGTTCGCTTTGGAATTTCAGTCGAAAAGGCAGAGTTAGCTGCTTTGTTACATGATGTTGCGAAAAACATGGAACCAGCAGATATGCGTAAACTAATTGAAGAAAATGGTGAAGATAGTAGGCTTCTTGATTTTCACCATGAAATTTGGCATGCAGCTGCAGGGAAGATCATAGCACGTGATGAATTCGGGGTAAAAGAATTGGATATACAGAATGCCATACGTTACCATACAACTGGCAGGGCAGGAATGTCTGCCCTTGAGAAAGTAATTTATGTTGCAGACCTGATTGAACCGGGGCGAACATTCCCCGGAATCGAGGAGCTTCGAAAGACAGCCGAATTATCGATTGAAGAGGCGATGAAGTCTTGTATCATTCATTCGGTCGGTTATCTAATTGACAAGCGGATAACAGTTTTCCCTGACTCTTTCGAATGCTATAATGAGCACGTACAAAGATGAACAGTCAACTACGAAAGGAAACGTGAAATATGACAACATTATTGGAAATAGCATATAAAGCAGTAGACGACAAGCACGCACAGGAGATCGTCGTTTTAAACATGGAGGGTGTTTCACTCATAGCAGATCAATTCATCATCTGCCATGCGAACTCAGAACGTCAGGTACAAGCAATCGCAAGGGAAGTAGCAGATAAGGCTTCTGAAAATAACTATGTTGTGAAAAGAGTAGAAGGCCTGGAAACTGGAAGATGGGTGCTTGTAGATTTAGGTGATGTAGTTGTACACGTATTCCATAAAGATGAACGTGGCTATTATAATTTGGAAAAGTTATGGGGAGACGCCCCTTTACTGAAAATGGCCAATGAGCAATAAAGAAGCCTACACAAATTTCGCACTCGTTTACGATGAGCTAATGACTGATATTCCATACGATGCTTATGTGGAATTACTCTCACTTTCATTAGATGGGTTGAAAAATCGCAGAATCATCGATATCGGCTGCGGAACTGGATTACTCTCCGTGAAACTTGCAAAGGCAGGAGCGGATGTTACTGGAATTGACCTCTCGGCGGATATGCTTGAAGTTGCGAAGAAAAGAGCAAATGCCCTTTCAATGCCAATTCAATTTATAGAGCAGCCTATGCAGGAAATTGAAGGTACGCCGGAATATGATGGGGCAGTCATTGCGATAGATTCCCTGAATTATCTTCCCGATCGCGAGAGTGTACTCCAAACCTTTAAGGGAATTCATTCGATACTAAAAAACGGTGGTTTGTTGATGTTTGATGTGCATTCCACCTTTAAGACGGATGTCATTTTCATGGAAGGGCCTTTTACATTTGATAATGAACGAATTGCCTACATTTGGGAAACGGAGGAAGGAGATACGGAGCATTCGGTCTACTCCAATCTAGCTTTCTTCGTCAAGGAGGAAAATGGTCTTTATCGGAGGTTCAATGAAAGTCATCTTCAGACAACATACCATGTTCATGATTATGTAGAGATGTTGCAGAGTGCCGGGTTTAAGGTGGAGCGTATTTTTGCAGATTGGGAAGATGAACCACCATATGAAGAAAGTGAAAGAATTTTTTTTCAAGTCCGTAAATGAAACTTCCTTTTTAGGAAGTTTTCGTTTATAGTGGTATAAGACTCCATATGGATGCCTCGAAGAAAGGGTGACAGTGCTGCTTACTTCATTTTCTTCAGGTAAATGGCGTAGGATCATCACCCCCATTGCAGCAATCGCTGTACTTTCCGCAATACTGTTCTTTCCCCGAGGACAGGCTGATAATCATCCGATTATCGTAAGCGGTCAATCCCCAATTATTAATGTTTTAGAGGAAGAACTTCCTGAAGAGGAGCCCACGGATAGTAAGGATGAAATTTTCCCGGTATTGATCATGGTTGATATTCAAGGAGCCGTGAAATATCCTGGTGTATATTCCTTAGTCGAAGGGGATCGCCTGATCGATGCGATACATGCTGCGGGAGGTTATTTGCCGAATGCAGATTCCCGAATGTTGAACCATGCGATGAAATTGGTAGATGAATTATTCATTTATATACCAAGGGAAGGCGAAGAAATGGATTTTTATGATTCTAAAAATGTATCGATGCCTCATTCGGGCATAGGCCAACAGAATAATGATGGAAAAGTTAATATTAATCTTGCAGACGTTCAGGAGTTAATGACGATTCCGGGAATCGGGCCGTCGAAAGCTGCGGCGATTGTAAAATATCGTGAAGAAAATGGTTTTTTTAACTCTCCTGAAGCGATAATGGTAGTGTCTGGAATTGGACAAAAGACATTTGAAAAACTTGAGTCTTTTATTTCAACCAACTAAGAAATAGTTTGGAGGCATACATATGGAGCGTATTACATGGGATCAGTTTTTCATGGCGCAATGCCATCTTCTTGCGGTCAGAAGCACTTGTACAAGACTTGCTGTCGGAGCGACAATTGTTAGGGATAATAGAATTATTGCAGGGGGCTATAACGGTTCTATTTCTGGTGGAGACCATTGTATCGACCACGGATGCTATGTCGTCGATAATCATTGTGTCCGTACAATCCATGCTGAGATGAACGCATTATTGCAATGTGCGAAGTATGGTAGTCCAATAGACGGAGCAAGCATCTATGTCACCCATTTCCCTTGCCTGCAATGTTCGAAAGCGATTATTCAAGCGGGAATTCGAACAGTCAATTATGCAAAGGATTACAGAAACAACGAATATGCGATAAAGCTATTTGAGCAAGCTGGAGTTGAATTAAATCATATCCCTAACGATGAAAGTAAAGTCGATTTCACCAAGGATGGAAAAGTGGAGTTGCTCACTGACATACTTGATGAAATGAAAGCATTGGGCGCACCTACAGATAAACTGTCCTCATTTAAGAGAAGGGTGGATGACCTATTCGGCAATTGATTGGTGAAATACGTCCAATTTATGTTTGTATACCGGTTGCCGTATCGGCTTTTGCCGCGTACGGTCCGGTTCAGATTTTATTACTCAATCTTCTTCTTTTCCCCGTTTTTCTTCGTAGAAAAAAAGATTTGCTCACACCGCTTTTTGCGTTAACAGCAACGTTTTTTTCTTATTTTCTCATTTCCATGCAAATACCCGAGCTTAAACAGGCCGGTACACCCATAACCATAACACTAACCTGGACAGATCAGGTGAAAATAGATGGTGGAGTTTTGAAGGGCTTTGCTAAAACTAATTCCAATGAAATTGTTTATTCGAAATTGAAGTTTACAAATGAAAAACAGAAAAGACAGTTCGAGGACATCCACATACCTTCATATCAGTTTACTTTATCCGGAGCTTTCCAAGACTTGCCTCCAGCTGCACATGACTATTCTTTTAACATGGAGAATTACTTAAAAGCGAATGGTGCAATTGGAATGTTTGAGGCTGAACAAATCGCTAACTATAAAAAAAATACTGGCATACAAACTGTATTATCGGAGCATAGGTGGCGGGTGAAACAGCATATAAAGGATAACTTTCCTGAAAGCCTGGTGGTCGAGGCCGAATCTTTATTAATTGGTGATAGGAGCGGTATGGACGAAGAACTAGCAGCGAGTTACAGGACATTGGGCATAACCCATCTGTTTGCAATATCCGGTCTTCATGTAGGTTTATTGACCTTTCTATTTCGGGCTCTGCTTATCAGGTTGTCTTTGAGGAAGGAAACTGTAGATACTCTCTTAGTGATCCTGTTGCCTCTGTACGCGGTAATTGCAGGAGGGGCCCCATCTGTTTGGCGTGCTGTTTCCGTTACGGTTCTCATTCTTTTGACAGCCTCTGGACGGTTTAGGATGCGAATGGATGATGCGCTTGCCGTAAGTGCAGCCTGTTTTATCCTATTACAGCCATGGGTCGCTTTTCAACCAGGATTTCAACTTTCTTACTTGGCTGCATTTTCATTAGTCTATTCAACCAAAATTCTTTCCCGTCAGAAATCAGGATTAGCCATTTCGTTTCTTGTTACAATGATTACCCAATTGGCGCTATATCCAGTTATTTTATATCACTTTTATGAATTGTCACTGTCGTCTTTTGTTGTTAATTTACTATACGTTCCCATTTATTCGGTAATCATATTGCCGATAAATATACTTTTGCTTTTGTTAACGTACTTGTCACCATCGATTGCAGCAATCATTTTCTTCATTTATGAACCACTTAGAAATTGGCTTGGGTTATTTACAGAGTTCTTATCGTCTTTACCATATCAGATGTGGGTCCCAGGCAAACCGCCTGCGGTGCTGGCCGCTTTAATAGTTATGGGAGTGTTCCTCTTTTTTATCTCGTTTGAGCGTGGGAAAAATCCGTTTCGATCCTTTTGTTTTATACTTGTTCCGGCAGTAGTCCTGCATATATACCCCTATTTGGACCCGTCATTGAAGGTTACTTTCCTTGATGTTGGACAAGGGGATGCTATCGTTATTGAGCTTCCTCACCGACAGAAAGTCTACGTTATTGATACAGGAGGAAATGTAAACTTTGGTGAACCTAATTGGCGTACCCCGGAAAAGGAATTTGAAGTTGGCAGGAAAATCGTTGTTCCTTTTTTGAAGGGAAGAGGCATAAATAAAATAGATAAATTGATACTTAGCCATGCGGATAGTGATCATATAGAAGGTGCTGACGAAGTACTTGAGGAAATATCCGTAAAGGAGATCCACATCTCCCCTAATAGTGAAAAGGAACTGACAATGGAAGAAGTGCTTCATATTGCTATAGAAAAGAAAATCCCTATTTTTGCAATGAACGAAGGATATCATTGGCAGGAAGGGCCGACTGTGTTTAGCTATATCGCTCCCCAAAAGGGTTTGTATAAAGGGAATGATAGTTCACTTGTTCTATTAATGGAAACTTCCGGTCTATCATTTCTTTTTACAGGGGATTTAGAATTCGAAGGGGAAAAGAGGATAGTAAGAGAATACGAGCACAAGAATTGGGGCCAATTAATACTTAAAGCCGGTCATCATGGCAGCCGTACATCAAGTTCAGATGCATTTATCAAAACATTACATCCTGAACTAACCATACTTTCCTACGGCAGGAATAATCGATACGGTCATCCTCATCCGGAGGTACTTGCCACTTTTGAACAGAATAATTTGCAAACGATATCAACGGCGGATTATGGATCTATCACGATTACGGTGAGGAAGGATAGGTATTCCATACAAACTTCACGATAAAAAAAGACGGATATGTCCATTCCGATTAAGGATGGACTATCCGTCTTTCCTAGACCATTAACGTCCGACGACGTCAATGATTGTAGCAACAACGAAAATTGCAGAAAAAGCCACGAAAGCTACAATGAATCCAATACCTGAGTCAATTAAATCATTGCGTTTGGACTGTACGTCTTGTTCAAACTCATTCATTGCTACACCTCCTAATTCCTTTATAGTATAGATGATTAACCAAAAAAAATCTATATCAAACGTTCTTTTAAGTCGGGTATATGACAATCGACACAAAATGTTCATAGTCGTGAAATGGTAATGTATAATGGGGAAATGTAAGTGATTGGAGTGATTAGAATGGTAAATGCAATCTGGAAAAGCATTAGCGAGGGGAAGATTGAACCTGTTTACTTGTTGATGGGTGTCGAAAGACATTTAATCGATGAGACGATTAAGCGGCTAATCCAAGCCTTGCCAGATGGAGAAGAGGATGCGGTTGTCAGATTCGATTTGGATGAAACACCGATTGAAGCAGTAATTGAAGAAGCGGATACACTCCCATTCCTCGTAGAAAGAAAATTAGTCATCGCGAATAATACGTCTTTCCTAAAGGCTGCAGATAAAACAAAAGAGAAAGTTGTACATAATATTACTTTGCTGGAAGAGTGGCTATCAAATCCATCACCTACAGCTACAGTTGTTTTTTTGGCCCCTTATGAAAAACTTGATGGCCGGAAAAAAATCACAAAACTTATGATGCAAAAATCTACCGTAGTAGAAGCATTGCCGCTCGTCGGTCGAGACTTGACAACATGGATTCAAAATGAAGCAAGTTCGTTTGGTATCAAAATAAGTCCCGAAATTGCACAAGTACTTATCGATATGACAGGAGACAGTCTTTTGGCACTTTCTTCAGAACTTGAAAAAATTGCGATGTATATGGATGGAAAGGGCGAAGTGACAAAAGAAATAGTAGAAATGCTCGTCCCTCGTCTGCCCGAGATGGATGTTTTTAGATTGACAGATGCATATATGAACGGAAATATTAAAGAGACCATTAAGATTTACCATGATTTGTTAGGGAATGGCGAAGAACCGATCATGTTAACTTCCCTGATTGCAGGACAAATCAGACTGATGATCCATGTCGCGTCGTTGGCAAAAAAAGGATATCATCAACAACAAATAGCAAAAACTCTAAACGTCCATCCATACCGCGTAAAACTCGTAATGGAAAACAGAAGCATACCTAAGATGGAAAGGCTGTTAGTGATTCTCGAAAAACTCGCCGATATCGACTATAAACTAAAATCAACAAGTGGCAAAAGAGAAAGAGTATTAGAGATTTTCTTCATGGAACCTTTAAAGGGATAAATAGAAAAGGCTGTCCATTTCATTATGAAATGGACAGCCTTATTTTCATCCAGCTCCGGGTGGCAGCTGCTCGGGTCATAAGTCGGCTCTGCTGCACGGCAAAAACCGCCGTTTCGCAAATCCGCCTTATGCCTGTCGCAGCTAATCGCCACCCTCCGCTTTTGTTCATTACAAAGCTTTTTTTGTAAGACGAGCTTTTTGACGAGCTGCTGTATTTTTGTGGATTAGACCTTTACGAGCAGCAGTATCCAACTTCTTAACTGCGTCTTTCAAAAGTTCTGCAGCGTTCTCTTCTTTATTGATGATCGCAGTGTCAGCTTTACGTACAGCTGTACGCATTGCAGATTTAACTTGTGAATTCTGTTCATTCGCTGCGGCACTTTGTTTAACGCGCTTAATTGCACCTTTGATGTTTGGCATTCCATTCACCTCCAATTTCAGGTAACGCAAGAGTCTTTCCATAAGTAACTTCCGGATTCTCTTTACAACATTAACATTTTAGCAAAATCACTGGAAGAACGCAATAAAAATATGCAAAGAATATTTCCTTGACGCATCGTGCAAACTGCATATTGAGGTGATAACAATGGATAAATACGATTTTTACCGTACCGACCTATTAGTGGAAAACGAAGAAATGGTTCGCCACCGGACGGAAAAAGAAAAAGAAAAATTAAAGGAGTCCGAAGGCATCCAGTTCGATGAAACAAGAAAGGGCAGAGTGATTTTGACATCCGTCAAAATAAATGCCGAAGGTGAAAAAAGAATTGGGAAAAAAAGAGGCACTTATTTGACATTGACAAACCCAACCTTGACTCATACCGATCGCGAGGGACTTGAAGAAATGGGGGGATTGCTCAAATCGAAACTAACTGAAATGACCAAGGAAATAGCAAATCTGAAGAACGGCAAAATCCTTTTGGTCGGGTTAGGAAATAGAGAAGTGACACCTGACGCCGTTGGGCCGCTAACGATGGATCGATTAAAAGAGATTGTCCCTATGTATTACTCGGACGAAGGGAGCGAATTGTTTGTCTATGCGCCTGGCGTAACGATCCAGACGGGGTTAGAGACAGCCGATTTCGTTAAGGCGATAGTTCATGAAATCAAACCGGATGTTATAATCGTCGTTGATGCCTTAGCGGCAAGGGATAGTTCACGCTTATGTAAAACGATTCAAATGACAGACACAGGGATACATCCTGGTTCAGGCGTTGGAAATAGTCGAAAAGAGTTGTCGAAGGAAACATTGGGAATCCCGGTTATCGCAATTGGTATTCCGACTGTTGTCGACGGTCCTGTCTTAATTGCTGATGCTATAAATACATTGTTTAATTATATCGCGACCAAAATTGAAGAGGAAAGTCATCCATCCTCCCGGTTGTCTGTTTCAAATTGGTTGCATACTCCGAATAAGGATGCGGACAGGACGAAACTGATTCCTATATTTGGGGATTGGACATCATGGCCGCATGAGGAAAGGGTGCAATTATTTGAAGAGGTTTTATCCAACCATGATTTGAATACTTTTATCTCACCAAAAGAGATTGACTCCTGGGCAGCACTTTATGCAGAAATCTTAACTGACTCCATTAGCGAATGGATTCAAGAACTTAAAACAAGTCATTGACCCATTCCCCCCGGCATATAGTTGAAAAAGGGGGGATGTCGCATGAAGAAAAATATGCAAATATGGCTTGTAATCGTATTCGTTCTATTCCTATTCCCGGTAGTCATCCAATTTATACCGGAAGAATCCAAGATCTCCAATTCCAAAATAATTAAGGAAAATGCTCTTATCGTCTATGCATCCAACGTAGTGGCAGAGGAAGAGCCAGTCCCTGAGGTTGAAATTGAAGTCCAAACAGAATTGGAAACTGAAGAAGAACCGAAACTTGGAAAAGTATTACTTTATAATACGCACTCTACTGAGGCATACAAACCGATTACAAAAGCGATTGATGGGAAAATTGCCGTAAACCATCAAACTGAAAACGTAGTGAAAATGAGTGAAAAACTTAAAAGCCTACTGGAAATCAATAGCGTGGAAACTGATACACTAAATAAAGCAGTACCCTACTCACGCGCCTATAGGGAAATAAGGCCATTCGTCAAACAGCAAATTTCAGAAAATGAATATGATTTAATAATTGACATCCATCGGGATGATATAGGACCTGAAAAGTCGACGATTATTCATAAAGAAGAACGGTATGCAAAAATCGCATTTGTACTTGGTTTGGATAATCCATCCTATAAAGAGAATGAAGCGATTACGAAGAGATTGAATGCAATAATGGAAAAGAAGGTACCGGGCATCACGAGAGGTGTCATTCCGAAAGGTGGAGCAGGTGTCGATGGGAAGTATAACCAAGATCTTCACCCTAAGTTAGTTCTTTTAGAGTTAGGTGGAGTAGGGAACTCGGAAGACGAGTTGAACAGGACACTAACTGTCCTGTCAGAAGCAATCCTTGAAATGTTTGATGAAGAAGAGTTAGAACAGAAATGACAGGAGTTTCTGCTTCATGGATAGTTTCCATGGGGCTTTTTTCTTTTGAATTGGGCCAGGCTTTATCAAAGTGAACTCATCTGTTAAACTTAATTAGTTGAGCGTGATTAATGAAAATTAGGGAATAAGAATATGTAACATGTTTATCAGTTATTTGCTATAATGCAAATAGCTTATATAGGAGTGAACTGACAGATGAATCATGAGGAAAGATTGGCACGTCAAAAAAACATTAGAAACTTCTCTATCATTGCCCATATCGATCACGGGAAATCGACGTTGGCCGATCGCTTGTTGGAAAAGACTGAAACTGTGAGTTCGCGTGAAATGAAATCACAAACATTGGATTCAATGGATTTGGAGCGCGAGCGCGGAATTACGATTAAATTGAACGCAGTACAATTATCTTACACAGCGAAAAATGGCGAGGAGTATACGTTCCACTTAATCGATACTCCAGGGCACGTCGACTTTACGTATGAAGTGTCACGAAGCCTTGCAGCATGTGAAGGGGCTCTTCTTGTCGTTGACGCAGCCCAAGGAATTGAAGCGCAAACGTTGGCAAACGTTTACTTAGCGCTCGACAATGATCTTGAAATTTTGCCTGTTATTAATAAAATCGATTTACCAGCTGCGGATCCGGATAAAGTGAAAAAGGAAATTGAAGACGTAATTGGCCTGGATGCCTCCGAGGCAGTCCATGCATCTGCAAAAGCTGGTATCGGCATCGAGGAAATCCTTGAGCAGATTGTCGAAAAAGTACCCGCACCTACAGGTGATCCACAAGCACCGTTGAAAGCATTGATCTTCGACTCGCATTATGATCAATATAAAGGCGTTATTGTCAATATTCGGATTGTCGAAGGGACTGTTAAACCAGGTGATAAAATCCGCATGATGGCAACTGGAAAAGAATTCGAAGTCATTGAAACAGGAGTGTTCACACCGAATATTTCCTTGCGCGATGAATTATCTGTAGGCGATGTCGGTTTCCTTTCTGCAGCCATCAAAAATGTCGGAGATACACGCGTCGGTGACACAATCACGAATGCAAAAAATCAAGCCAGTGAACCGTTGCCGGGTTATCGTCGATTGAATCCAATGGTATTCTGCGGATTATACCCGATCGACTCGTCTAAATATGTCGATTTACGTGAAGCACTTGAGAAACTTGAGCTGAACGACTCAGCTTTGGAATACGAAGCAGAGACATCACAAGCGCTTGGCTTTGGATATCGATGCGGCTTCCTTGGATTACTCCATATGGAAATCATCCAGGAGCGGATTGAACGTGAGTTTAAGATTGATTTAATCACAACGGCTCCGAGTGTTATTTACAATGTTGTAACGACAGACGGAAAAGAATTGAAAGTGGATAATCCTTCGATGATGCCAGATGCACAGAAGGTTGACCACGTTGAAGAACCGTATGTGAAAGCATCGATCATGGTGCCGAATGAATACGTCGGCTCTGTCATGGAATTATGCCAGCATAAACGAGGTAACTTCATTACGATGGATTATTTGGATGCATCTCGCGTAAATATCATTTACGAATTGCCTCTCGCGGAAATCGTTTATGACTTTTTCGACCAATTAAAATCAGGTACTAAAGGTTATGCGTCATTTGACTATGAGCTGATTGGCTATAAAACATCGAAGCTTGTCAAAATGGATATTCTATTGAACGGAGAACAGGTCGACGCACTTAGCTTCATCGTGCATCGTGACTTCAGCTATGAGCGAGGCAAAGCGATTGTTGAAAAGTTGAGAAAACTCATTCCGCGTCAACAGTTTGAGGTGCCAGTCCAAGCTGCAATCGGTCAAAAGATTGTAGCGCGTTCAACGATTAAATCAATCGGTAAAAACGTTCTTGCAAAATGTTATGGCGGTGACATTTCCCGTAAACGAAAACTTCTTGAAAAGCAAAAAGAAGGTAAGAAGCGTATGAAACAGGTCGGATCGGTAGAAGTTCCGCAAGAAGCTTTCATGGCGGTCCTTAAAATGGATGAAGATTAACAAAAGCGAAAAGCGCCTGCATTGAAAAGGTTCGCAGTCTAAGTTCGCCGCGTCAAAGAGGAAGGTGACCTAAATGCGCGACATCGTGTCGCAACGGTCGCATGACTCGCATCCTGCGAGCCTCAACGACTGCATGACCGGCATCCTGCCGGCCTCAGGCATAAGGCGAAGATGCGGCGTGGCGCTTTTTGCCACATAGCAACTTTGACTTATGACCCGAGTCTCTGGCGCTCGGAGTCTGGACGATAATCATAAGAAGGGGGCCTACTTCAGGCTCCTTTTTTGCACTAACGGCATTGCCGAAAGAAAGGGGACACAACAAATGCGAGGCATGTATATCCATATTCCTTTCTGCCATCAAATTTGCCATTACTGCGATTTCAATAAAGTGTTTTTTAAAAATCAACCAGTTGACGAGTATATTGAATCGATAGGAAATGAATTATCCATAATGAAAGAAGAGGGTACTTCATTTAAAAGTCTTGAAACGGTTTTCTTAGGCGGAGGAACTCCGACAGCATTATCAGAAAACCAATTGGAACGTTTACTTGAAATAATCCATCAATATGTAGATGTTAGTTCCCTTAAAGAATTTTCCACTGAGGCAAATCCGGATGAATTGACTAACGGAAAGCTGTCTGTCTTGAAAAATGGCGGTGTTGGTCGACTGAGCATAGGTGTCCAGTCTTTTGACACGGAGCTTTTAAAGAGGATTGGTAGAACACATGGTGCAGATGATCCGATACGAGTAATAGAAAATGCCCGAAAAATAGGCTTTGAAAATATAAGCATCGATCTCATCTATGGTTTACCAGGACAAACCATCCAACAATGGGAGGATACACTTAATAAAGCACTATCCCTTGATCTTCCACACTACTCCGGGTATTCACTCATAGTGGAACCGAAAACTGTCTTTTATAACTTGATGAATAAAGGGAAGCTTCCTTTGCCCGGTGAAGATATGGAAACGTCCATGTTCTCAATGCTTATCGATCGTATGGAAGCTGCCGGTAGACGACAATATGAAATCAGTAATTTCTCTATTCAAGGAAAAGAATCCATACATAATCTAATCTATTGGGAGAATGATGAATATGCCGGGATAGGTGCCGGAGCGCACGGGTACTTGAATGGACAAAGGTATGCGAACATTGGCCCTTTGAAAAAGTACATGGAAAGCGCGGATAACGGAACACGACCGATCATGAATCAACAAGAAGTAACTAAAATCGAAGCAATGGAGGAAGAAATGTTCCTTGGCCTTCGAAAAACTGACGGAGTTTCATTCAATTCGTTTGAAATGAAGTTTGGTAAAACGTTACCTGAAGTTTATGGAGCCGTTATCAAAGAATTATCCAATAAAGGGCTCGTTCAGATTTCAGAAGAGCATATAAAATTGACAATCAAAGGTGTTTTTAGGGGCAATGAAGTATTCCAGGAATTTCTTCACTGATTGGGAGTTAATTCGTTGACACCGTTAAACTGATTTGATAAATTATGAATAGCATTAGCACTCGCTTATAAAGAGTGCTAACAGGAGTGATGATTAATGTTGACAAACAGACAATTGCTTATATTGCAACTGACGGTTAACGATTTCATCGAATCCGCTCAACCTGTCGGATCAAGGCAGTTATCTAAAAAACCTGAGGCCCCCTTTAGCCCCGCAACCATTCGCAATGAAATGGCTGATTTGGAGGATCTTGGTTATCTTGAAAAGACCCATACTTCATCGGGCAGGATTCCTTCCGAAAAAGGTTACCGTTTCTACGTTGACCATTTGTTGACACCGGAAAAGTTAACAGTGGAAGATAGCGTTCAAATCCGCTCTGTTTTCCAGAACAGTGTCGTGGAAACAGAAGAGCTGATCCGCAATTCTGCTAAAATCATATCTGAATTGACGAATTATACGTCAATCCTTTTAGGGCCAGACACATTGATGCACTCGGTGAAGAAGTTCTCAATTGTACCATTGGATGAAACTAAGGCTGTAGCCATTATTGTTACTGATAATGGACATGTAGAAAACCGGATTTTTGATGTGCCAAAAGGTATGGTGGCTTCGGATATTGAAAAGATGGTAAATATTTTAAACGAAAGGCTTGTCGGAACTCCATTGAGTCTCCTTCAGAACAAGCTTGCCCGGGAAGCAAAAATAGTGTTCGAACAGCATGTCCATCATGCGGGCGACCTATTTGCCTCGTTCCAACGGGCCATGACAATCAAACCAGAGGAACGACTCTATTTCGGCGGCAAAATGAATATGATGAAACAGCCGGAATTCAATGATCTTCAAAAAATGAAGATGTTATTCGAGTTCATGGAGAATGGAACAACCGCTTTTAACTTTTTCCGAGATGACACGAAGGGAATTCATGTACGGATCGGTTCGGAAAATGAACTGGATGCAATGGAAGATTGCAGTGTTATTACTGCGAATTATTCCGCTGGCCCTAATATGTCTGGATCCATAGCAATCATTGGACCGAAACGGATGGATTACGGAAGAGTCATTACGATGCTCGATATCTTAAGCGGTAATTTATCACAAGCATTGGAAAAAAACAGAAAATGAGTATCGGATTGGATAGGAGGAAAGATTTGTGACTGATAAAATGAATGAAGTTGAAAATGATGCTATCGAAAAGCAGGAGGAAGTAAGTACTGATTCAGCAGTTTTGGATGCCGAACAGGAAACGATTTCCGGATCCGATGAAAGTTTGGAAGAGACGAACGAAGTAATCGATGAAAAAGATGCAAAGATAAGTGAGTTGGAATCGAAGTTACAAGACGAGGAAAACAAGCTATTCCGTGTACTCGCTGATTTTGAAAATGCTAAAAGAAGAGCAACTCTTGATAAAGAAGCTTTGAATAAGTACAAAGCACAGAGTATCCTTACAAATCTATTGCCTGTGCTTGATAATTTTGAACGTGCTTTGGCTGTTGAAACAAAAACTGAAGAAGCACAGTCACTTATGACAGGCATGGATATGATATATCGCAGCCTTGTCGATGCACTAAAAGGCGAAGGACTTGTCGAAATCGAGGCATATGATAAAGAGTTCGATCCTAATTTCCATCAAGCGGTTATGACAGGCAGCGAACCTGATAAGTCTTCAGGCATCGTGCTTGAGGAACTTCAAAAAGGGTATATGTTAAAAGATCGTGTGCTTCGACCTTCCATGGTCAAAGTTAACGAATAACCCGTTAAATCTTTTAATTTGCATTATATTTAGGAGGAATACAAATGAGCAAAATTATCGGTATTGACTTAGGAACTACAAACTCTGTAGTAGCAGTATATGAAGGTGGAGAAGCAAAGGTCATTCCTAACCCGGAAGGCAATCGTACAACTCCATCTGTAGTAGCTTTTAAAAACGGCGAACGCCAAGTCGGTGAAGTGGCTAAGCGTCAATCCATTACAAACCCAAACACAATCATGTCCGTTAAAAGACATATGGGATCTGATTATAAAGTAAAAGTTGAAGATAAAGAATATACACCTCAAGAAGTTTCCGCAATGATCCTTCAATACATGAAAGGATATGCAGAAGAATACTTAGGTGAAAAAGTGACAAAAGCGGTCATTACTGTACCAGCTTATTTCAATGATGCACAACGCCAAGCAACAAAAGATGCTGGAACAATTGCAGGTCTTGAAGTAGAACGGATCATAAACGAGCCGACAGCGGCTGCATTGGCATACGGCTTAGATAAGACAGATGAAGATGAAACAATCCTTGTATACGACCTTGGTGGTGGTACATTCGACGTTTCTATCCTTGAACTTGGCGACGGCGTATTCCAAGTACGTGCGACAGCTGGAGACAATAAATTGGGCGGGGACGATTTTGACGATGTTATCATCGACTACCTTGTTCAAGAATTCCGTAAAGAAAACGCAATTGACCTTTCAAAAGACAAAATGGCGATGCAACGTTTGAAAGATGCAGCGGAAAAAGCGAAAAAGGACCTTTCCGGTGTAACTTCTACACAAATTTCCTTGCCGTTCATCACAGCTGGCGAAGCTGGTCCATTGCACCTTGAAATTTCATTAACGCGTGCTAAATTCGATGAATTGACAGCTCATTTAGTTGAACGTTCTATGGTACCAACACGCCAAGCGATGAAAGATGCTGATCTATCAGCGTCCGAAATTGACCGTGTTATCCTTGTTGGTGGTTCAACACGAATTCCAGCAGTCCAAGAAGCGATTAAGAAAGAAACTGGAAAAGAACCGTTCAAAGGTGTAAACCCAGACGAAGTTGTTGCAATGGGTGCAGCTGTTCAAGGTTCAATCATTCGTGGAGATGTGAAAGATGTTGTATTGCTTGACGTCACACCACTTTCACTTGGTATTGAAACAATGGGAAGCGTATTTACAAAATTGATCGAAAGAAATACGACAATCCCTACAAGTAAGTCACAAGTATTCTCAACAGCTGCGGATAACCAACCTGCTGTTGACATCCATGTCTTGCAAGGTGAGCGTCCGATGGCTTCAGACAATAAAACACTTGGCCGCTTCCAATTGACAGATATTCCACCAGCTCCACGTGGAATTCCACAAATTGAAGTGACATTTGATATCGACAAAAACGGTATTGTTACAGTTAAAGCGAAAGATCTTGGTACTCAGAAAGAGCAAAATATTACAATCCAATCAAGCTCAGGTCTATCTGATGACGAAATCGAGCGCATGGTGAAAGACGCCGAAGCGAACGCTGAAGACGACAAGAAACGTAAAGAGGAAGCAGATTTGAAAAATGACGCGGACCAACTCGTTTTCATGGCTGAAAAGACATTGAAGGATCTCGAAGGCAAAGTATCCGAAGACGAAGTGAAAAAAGTTGAGGATGCAAAAGCAGAATTGAAAGCGGCTATTGAAGCTAACAATTTGGATGATATGCGTACGAAGAAAACAGCTTTGGAAGAAATCGTGCAACAAATGACGATGAAATTATATGAACAAGCTGCTGCAGACGCACAAGCTCAAGATGGAGCGGGTGAAGATGTTAGCGGCAAGCCGCAAGATGATGGCGTTGTAGATGCTGATTTTGAAGAAGTTGAAGATGATAAGAAAAACTAATTGAACGATCGATTGACGGAAAAGTCAAAGTCCGATATTCCGGCTTTGGCTTTTTCTTTTGGTAAAGGTTCTTCACGTGTTACAATTAGTCGAGCTTTTAGCCGAATTGAATAATATAAAATAGTGTCGATTGATTTATGGGAGTGTGGAATAATGAGTAAACGAGATTTTTACGAAGTGCTTGGCGTTTCGAAATCAGCAAGCAAAGAAGAAATAAGGAAAGCTTATAGGAAACTATCGAAACAATATCACCCTGACTTGAATAAAGAAGCAGGAGCAGAAGATAAGTTTAAAGAAGTAACAGAAGCATTTGAAACATTGAGTGATGAAAGCAAACGTGCAAATTACGACAGATTTGGTCATTCAGACCCTAACCAAGGATTTGGTGGATTCGGAGGCGGAGGATCAGCAGACGGATTCGGATTCGAAGATATTTTCAGCACGTTTTTTGGAGGCGGAAGCACAAGACGTCGTGATCCAAACGCCCCAAGAAAAGGCGATGATCTTCAATATACAATGACAATCGATTTCATGGAAGCGGTTTTCGGTAAAGAAACCGAAGTCGAATTGCCAAAAGAAGAGACATGTGATACTTGTGATGGATCAGGTGCTAAAAAAGGAACACCTGTCAACACTTGTTCGCACTGTGGTGGATCTGGACAGATTTCAGTGACACAAAATACGCCTCTTGGTCAGATGGTAAATCGCCGTACATGTCCACATTGTCAAGGTACAGGGAAAATTATCCCTGAAAAATGTAACACATGCCATGGTTCAGGAAGAGTGACAAAACGGAAGAAGATTAAAGTAACTATTCCTGCTGGAGTTGATGACGGACAGCAACTGCGAGTATCCGGTCAAGGCGAAGCTGGAGTAAATGGCGGACCTTCTGGGGATCTGTACATTGTATTCCGGGTCAGAGAACATGAAAGTTTCGTCCGTGAAGGTGATGATATTTACCTTGAAGTGCCTGTTACATTCCCGCAATTGGCGCTTGGTGATGAAATCGAAGTGCCGACCGTACATGGGAATGTGAAATTGAAAGTACCTGCTGGGACACAAACAGGAACGAACTTCCGTTTACGCGGAAAAGGAGTAAAAAATGTCCATGGTCACGGACAAGGCGACCAACACGTAATTATCAAAGTAGTTACTCCTAAGAAAATGACCGAAAAACAAAAGGAACTACTTCGTGAATTCGCTTCTATCGGAGGCAACTCACCAGATGAATACTCAAGCTCTCTTTTTGACAAAATTAAACGAACACTAAAAGGCGACTGAAAGGGATGAATGTAGTTGAAGTGGTCTGAAATCTCCATCCATACAACACATGAAGCGACCGAAGCGGTTGCCAATATCTTGCATGAAGCAGGAGCAAGTGGTGTCATAATCGAAGATTCAAATGAACCCGATCGCATCCATGAAGATCGTTTCGGGGAAATCTATGAGTTGAAAAAAGAGGATTTTCCTGCTGAGGGTGTCATTGTCAAAGCTTATTTACCTGCCAATAGCTTTTTAATAGAAACTGTAAAAGAAATTAGTGAATCCGTAGACAAATTAGTTGAGTATGGCTTAGATGTCGGTATCAATTTGGTTCAAACAAGTGAAGTGGATGAAGAAGATTGGGCTACTGCTTGGAAGAAATATTATCATCCAGTGAAAATCTCTAGCAGGTTCACAATCGTGCCTACTTGGGAAGATTATGAACCGGTTGAATCTGATGAATTGATTATTGAACTGGATCCAGGGATGGCATTCGGAACTGGAACTCACCCAACAACCGTCCTCTGTCTACAGGCACTTGAAAAATACGTTAAAAAAGGTGACTCTGTCATTGACGTTGGAACCGGTTCAGGTGTATTGTCAATCGGCGCAGCCCTACTTGGTGCATCACATGTTCATGCACTCGATCTTGATGAAGTCGCTGTAACTGCGGCAAAAGAAAATATAGAATTGAATAATGTCCAAAACATTGTGGAAGTCACTCACGGAAACTTATTAGACTCTGTGAAGGATCCAGCTTCAATAATTGTCGCCAATATTCTTGCGGAAGTGATCATGACGTTTACGGAAGACGCATATTCTATCTTGCCTGACAATGGACTGTTCATAGTATCGGGAATCATTGCCCAAAAACGTGACCTTGTAAGGGATGATCTTATTGAAAAAGGCTTTGAAATTGTTGAGTCAATATTAATGGAAGATTGGGTTGCAATTATCGCATCCAAAAGGGGAGTGTAACGGTTGCAACGCTATTTTCTTGACTCTCCTTTCGACGTAGATGGAAAAGCAATGATTCAAGGAGAAGATGGTAAACATATTGTCAAGGTCATGAGGATGAATGTAGGGGATCGAATCATCGCCGTCACTGATGGTGAGGCATTTATCTCAGAAATCATAGAACTATTTTCTGACGGGGTTCTTATCAGTTGTAATGAAGGGCCACTATCATCCAATGAAATGCCGGTTCAAGTGTCTATTGCTTGCGGTTTACCAAAAGGGGATAAGCTTGACTTGATTGTCCAAAAAGGAACTGAGCTTGGCATGAAAGCGATTATTCCATTTGAAGCAGAACGATCTATTGTTAAATGGGATAGTAAAAAAGGCGATAAGAAAGTGGATCGGTTACGTAAAATTGCAAAAGAAGCAGCAGAACAATGTCACCGGACTGTTATCCCGAATGTGAAACCTCCTCTGTCTTTCAAACAGCTTTTAGTCGAAGCCGAAAACTATGATGTACGGTTATTTGCTGATGAAGAGGATGCAAAAAGTGCTGAACCCAATAGGATTGCAGATAGGCTTAAAAACGTGTATCATAAACAAACGGTAATAGTTGTTTTCGGGCCTGAAGGTGGGTTATCCAGAAAAGAGGCGGACTCGTTAGTCTCTGCTGGATTTCTCTCGGTATCATTAGGACCCCGTATTCTTAGGACGGAAACAGCCCCTTTATATCTATTGTCCGCAGTGTCTTACGAATTTGAATGAAAGAGGTGAGCAGCTAGTGTCTTCTGTTGCTTTTCATACATTAGGCTGCAAAGTGAATCATTATGAAACGGAAGCGATCTGGCAACTTTTCAAGGAATCTGGCTACGACCGTTCCGATTTCGAGAAAAATGCAGACGTCTATGTTATCAATACATGTACGGTTACGAATACTGGCGATAAGAAAAGCCGTCAAGTCATTCGAAGGGCAGTGCGTAGAAATCCGGATGCCGTTATTTGTGTTACGGGCTGTTACGCCCAGACATCTCCAGCTGAAATCATGGCAATTCCTGGGGTCGATATTGTTGTCGGTACACAGGATCGTACGAAGTTATTAGGTCTCATCGATGAGTACCGAAGCGAACGTCAACCAATCAATGCTGTCCGCAATATTATGAAAAACAGGGTTTATGAAGAGCTTGACGTCCCTGCATTTACGGACCGTACACGTGCATCTTTGAAAATCCAGGAAGGCTGCAACAACTTCTGCACCTTCTGTATTATTCCTTGGGCACGAGGCCTAATGCGTTCAAGGGACCCCGAAGAAGTCATCCGACAAGCTCAACAGCTTGTTGATGCCGGCTATCTTGAAATCGTCCTTACGGGTATCCATACGGGTGGCTATGGAGAAGATTTGAAAGACTATAACCTGGCCCGTCTGTTACGCGATCTTGAAACGAAAGTAAAAGGCTTGAAAAGGCTTCGCATCAGCTCCATCGAAGCAAGTCAATTAACTGATGAAGTGATTGATGTTCTTCGAAATTCTTCTGTTATTGTGCGCCATTTGCATATCCCGATTCAATCAGGATCCAATACAGTGCTTAAACGTATGAGAAGAAAATATACAATGGAGTTTTTCGCGGAACGATTGGATCGTTTACGTGAAGCGTTGCCGAATCTTGCAATCACATCTGACGTCATCGTTGGTTTCCCGGGTGAGTCTGAAGAGGAATTCATGGATACGTATAATTTCATCAGAGACCACAGATTCTCTGAATTACATGTATTCCCTTATTCGAAACGGACAGGAACACCTGCTGCGCGCATGGAAGATCAAATAGATGAAGATGTGAAAAACGAACGTGTTCACCGTTTAATCGAATTGAACGATCAATTGGCGAAACAATATGCTTCTGAATTCGAAAATGAAGTACTCGAAGTCATCCCGGAAGAAAAGTACAAGCTTGATCCTGAAAGTGGCTTGTATGAAGGGTATACTGATAATTATTTGAAAGTTGCTTTCCAAGCAGATGAGTCAATGGTCGGGAAAATTGTTAAAGTGAAGATTGTCAAAGCGGGTTATCCATATAACGAAGGGCAATTCGTGCGCGTTGTCGAATCAGACGAAGCGCTTGTATAATTTTTAGAAAACAGTCTATCCTTACGGGTGGACTGTTTTTTAATGCAGAGGAAAACAATTTTTGTTATGATGAAGAGGTACATACAACTCAAGGAGGATTATTTACATTGAATAAAAATTATGCATCGTATATTGATCATACATTACTGAAAGCTGACGCAAAAAAGGAAGAAATCGTTTTATTATGTGAAGAAGCGAAAACTTATTCATTCGCATCGGTCTGTGTCAATCCAGCGTGGGTAAAAACAGCCTCGGAACTTCTTGAAGGGACAGACGTGAAAGTTTGTACAGTCATCGGATTTCCACTTGGTGCATCAACATCAGAGGTAAAAGCATTTGAAACGAAAGATGCGATTGGCAATGGTGCAACTGAAATCGATATGGTTATAAATATCGGCGCTTTAAAAAGCGGAGATGATGAAAAAGTTGGACAAGACATTGCAAGCGTAGTAGAAGCAGCAAAAGGAAAAGCGATTGTTAAAGTAATCATTGAAACTTCTTTGCTTACTGACCAGGAAAAGCGCAAGGCTTCTGAATTATCACGTGCAGCTGGAGCTGATTTCGTTAAAACGTCAACTGGCTTCTCTACAGGCGGTGCGACTGAGGAAGATGTAAAGTTGATGCGTGGAGTAGTTGGGCCGGAAATGGGTGTGAAAGCATCCGGAGGAGTTCGTAACTTTGAGGATATGCAAAAAATGATTAATGCCGGCGCAACACGCATTGGAGCAAGTTCAGGCGTTAAAATCATGCAAGGATTACAAAGCGATTCTGATTATTGATAGGTTTGGGACGATTACAAAGGCATTCACCTATTTTGGATAGATATTTTGAAAGTTTTTTATTGACCGTTTTGTAATAGTACGTTATAATTTTTTAGTACAAGGGTATCACCTTGTTTCGAAGTGTGCTCGGAGGGAGGGACAAGAGATATGACGAAAACTGTCGTTCGCAAAAATGAATCGCTTGAAGACGCTCTTCGCCGCTTCAAACGTACTGTATCAAAAAGTGGTACAATACAAGAGGTAAGAAAGCGCGAGTTCTACGAGAAACCAAGTGTCAAACGTAAAAAGAAGTCTGAGGCTGCTCGTAAGCGTAAATTCTAATATCTGTCCATATTGAACTAACAATTAAAGCTTGTTTATTATGAAACCGGAACTTCCTTTGGAATTTCCGGTTTTTTATATGCGTTTTCGCAAATAATATTTTAAAACATCTAATAGAGTGAAACTTAATACCATTACCATACGTAAAGAAGGTATAATTGTAAGTAGAGAAAGGGGTGAACATAAAGATGCATAAAATGATAGGAAAGTTCATCCTGTTCATTTTATTTTTATCTATGATTTCTGTTCCTTTTGCACAAACGTCAGCCGCGGTTGACAAAGTCTACCATGTGAAAATTGATGAGGCTGTAGAAAAAGGCCTTTATGCGTATCTAAAACGATCCTTCCGTGAAGCTGAGGATGCAAATGCCAAAGCGATCATCCTTGAAATCAATACAAATGGAGGTTTTACCGACGCGGCGGGCGAGATTGCAAAGCTGATGAGTGAGACAGAGCCTGATATCATAGCCTTTATCAATTACAAGGCAATTTCAGCAGGGGCATACATCGCACTTTATGCTGATCAGATCTATATGTCACCGAATGGTAAAATCGGCGCTGCACAAGTGATTGAGGGTTCTGGTAATGCCGCGGATGATAAGGCACATAGTCTATGGGTTGCTGAAATGAAAAGCGCAGCCGAATCTCATGGTCGTAATCCGGAATTTGCGATTGCAATGGCTGAACCGTCAGTTGACCTTGAGCAGTATCGTGCAGGACCTGGCAAGCTGTTGACACTTACAGCAAGCGAAGCGGTAAGTGAGGAAGTCGGATATAGTGAAGGAACCGTCTCTTCATTGGATGAACTTTTAAAATTGAATGGACTGCAAGATGCAGAAATCATTGCAACAAAAGTGTCATTTGCTGAAGGGATTGTACGTTTCATTACACATCCGATCGTTGTACCAATCTTGCTATCAATTGCAGGACTCGGCCTTGTAGTGGAACTTTATTCTCCTGGTTTCGGGGTTCCTGGGACGATGGCGATCAGCTCATTGATGTTATTCTTTTTCGGACATCTTATCGCCGGCTTGGCAGGTTATGAGACGCTGATCCTTTTTGGCATAGGTGTCATTCTTATTATATTGGAGCTTTTCCTACCAGGTGGAATTGCCGGGACCCTTGGTGCGATTGCGGTTGTTGTTAGTATCATTTTGGCAGGTGGCAATCCGATGTACATGGCTTATTCTGTTCTTATCGCGATTGCTGTTGCCGTCATTGGGATGGTGATCATAATGAAGTTTTTTGGAAAAAGGTTGCACTTGCTTAATAAGATGGTGCTGATGGATTCAACAGATACCGATAGCGGGTATGTCTCGAACGTCAATCGGACTGAACTGTTAGGTAAGAAAGCCAAAACTATCACTCCTCTCAGACCAGCGGGAACGATTGATATGAATGGAGAACGAATTGATGTTGTTTCCCAAGGAAGTTACATCGACAAAGGTAAACATGTTATTATAGTGAAGGTTGAAGGATCCCGGATTGTTGTCAGGGAATCTGAAAAAAAGGGGGAAAATGAATAATGGGAGCACTTGCAGGAGGTTTACTTATTCCGGGATTAATCATCATCGGGGCAATCATTGTACTGTCAGTATTTTTCACACTTGTTCCTGTAACGCTATGGATTTCGGCGTTGGCAGCAGGTGTACGAGTTAGTATTTTCACGTTAATCGGTATGCGTTTACGTCGGGTAATTCCAAGCAGGGTCGTAAATCCGCTTATTAAGGCGCATAAAGCTGGTTTGAATGTTGGAATCAATCAACTTGAGAGCCATTACCTTGCTGGTGGTAACGTCGACCGTGTTGTCAATGCATTAATTGCTGCACACCGTGCTAATATAGAGTTGACTTTCGAACGTGCTGCTGCAATCGATCTTGCTGGTCGTGATGTTCTTGAAGCGGTACAAATGTCAGTTAACCCGAAAGTCATCGAAACACCATTCATCGCAGGTGTTGCACTTAACGGGATTGAAGTTAAAGCGAAAGCTCGTATTACAGTACGTGCCAACATCGACCGGCTTGTCGGTGGTGCAGGTGAAGAAACAGTTGTTGCACGTGTTGGTGAAGGTATTATTTCAACAATCGGTGCGTCTATCGACCATGCGAAAGTGTTGGAAAATCCGGATTTGATTTCTCAGACTGTATTGGCAAAAGGACTTGACTCCGGTACGGCTTTCGAAATCTTATCCATCGATATCGCGGACGTTGACATCGGTAAAAACATCGGTGCAGAGCTTCAAACTGAACAAGCGATGGCTGATAAGAATATTGCACAAGCTAAAGCCGAAGAACGCCGTGCAATGGCTGTTGCGAACGAACAGGAAATGAAAGCGAGAGTCCAAGAGATGCGCGCGAAAGTGGTCGGAGCTGAGGCTGAAGTACCTTTAGCGATGGCTGAAGCACTCCGTACTGGCAATATCGGCATCATGGACTATATGAATTATAAAAATATCCAAGCGGATACAGGAATGCGTGAATCCATCAGCAAAATTGGTGGAGATCAGCCAAAACCGGATGCAAAGAAAGAGTGACGTTTGAGCATAAAATTCCCGGAAAGGGGATGCACAGATGGAAACGTTGATCATAGCAGTTGTCTTGGGATTCATCAGTATGCTCTTCAAAGGGAAAAAACCTGGTGAAGAATCGAAGACACAAACAAAACGGCCCTCTACACAATCGAAACAACAGCAATGGCCATCTGCGAAACCAGATACACGTGCACAAGATCCATTGCGAAGATTAAAAGAGATGTCCCAAGAGATGTATAAAGAAATTCAACGGGAGTTTCAAACGGAAATTGATGAACCGCCAAGCAGGCAAACTGAACCGGCAAATATGTCGAAAATGGTTCCTGTCGAGGAGAAACCTCAAGAGATTTCAAAGCCTTCTCAACGTAGAGAAAGGGAAAAGCCATCTCAGAAAAATACCCACCGAGGCAGACTCTCTACTCATCAAGGTGAAGCAGTTTGGGAAAAACCTGTTGAACAGTCCCATATGATTCCCCAAAACGAACAGGATCTTATCAAGGGCATCATCTTCTCTGAAATTTTAGGACCGCCTAAATCAAAACAATAATCATCGACCCCCTATCCAAATCATAGGCTTGGATAGGGGGTTTTATCATGAAAAATTTATTTAAAATGAACTCTTCAGTAACAATTGATGAATTTGTCGTTATTCGTATCACGGGTCCTTATACTCTATTGAAACTCGGCCCCGATTACGCAGCAGTTCGAAGTGGGGATCATGTCATTGAAGCAACAGGGGAAGATCTTATCGTTGAGACCTTATCAGAGGAATTGGCGGTGTTCTCTTTTGAGGCCATTTCAACGGTATCCATGAAGGAAGTTAAGGATGGACAGGGCGCCTATGATTCATAAAAGATACGAAGTCATTTTAACGGGCAAAACTGATCCATCCAGGTTTTTAGGTTTCCTCGCAAGGTCTGGGGTCAAGATTACAGGGATAACAGAATCGGATGACAAAATCCGATTCCAAACTGACAAGAAAGGCATCCAATTCATACGGAATAATAGGCGTCGATATAGGATGAAGGTATCTATAAAAAGGCCAGATGAAGGATCCGTGGAACAGCGGCTATTTACCTCTTTCCGGTTTTTGATAGCATGCCTAATTCCTTTAATCGCATCAATGTTTCTTTGGGAAATAGAGATTGAATCGGATATGCCAGAAGTGGCTGAACGAATTGAAATTAAATTGGATAAAGCGTCAATTTCAAAATTTCGGCCCCTTTCCACAATTCCTGATGAAGGAGAAATTAGACGAGCGCTAATGCTTGACGATCCATCACTATCCTGGGTTAGATTCAAAAGATCAGGAAGTACATTGACAATCACCCCAATGTTATCACCGAAGTTGAACGACAAAGTTGAAAAAGATGGTCCGCCCTCCGATTTAATCGCAAGAACCGGTGGGGTTATTACAAGCTTTCGATTAAGTAGGGGGGAGAGGGTGGCCCACGTCTTCCAAACAGTGAAGAAAGGGGATTTGCTGGTGACTGGCACTTTGGTACAGGGGGATAAGACGACAGTTGTAGGTGCGGAGGGTTCAGTGTTTGCCGATTTTTGGACAGAATACACGTTTAAAATCCCGAAAACAATAGACTACCAGTTGTTAGGTGAAGAGAACGTAATCGTTCATTGGCAATCCCCAATTGTTTGGAAAAAAGAAGGTATTCCATCTTTCCGATCCTTTATAAAAACTGAACATGTCCGAGAAGACCGAATTGAACAGTTTGAATTAACTGAAGACATGGGAGAATCCATCATCCTTCCATTAATAAAACACAAAATCTTAAATGATTCACAGTCCAATCTCATCATTAAAGATGAAAACATTTTACACTTGACGTTCGGAAGTGATACAGTTGAGGGGACTATATTATTTTTAATGAATGAAAATATAGCGGTTAGAAGACCGATTCCCAAGGAGACTGAAACTATTGAGTGAACAAGTAATTCAACTTCATATTGAGGAACCAAATGAAGCGGTTATGCTTTTAGGCATTTCTGATCAGAATTTGAAAATGATTGAAGAGTCAATGAGTATTTCTATCCTGACACGGGGCGATACGATTTCATTGGCGGGTGAAGAAAAAGACATCCAAGCAGGAAAGTTCTTACTTGAGCAACTCTTAAAGGTCATACGAAAAGGAATCAACATTAACTTGCGGGATATTTCTACAGCCATCGAAATGGTGAAGAATGGAACAATTGAATATTTTTCAGAACTGTATGACGAAGAAGTTGCGAGAACTACAAAAGGAAAAGCAATCCGTGCAAAGACGATTGGTCAGCGTGAATATATCCATGCGATACGGAAAAATGACCTTGTTTTTTGCATTGGTCCAGCAGGGACAGGAAAGACATATCTTGCCGTAGTTCTAGCTGTGCAAGCTATGAAAACTGGCAGTGTCAAAAAGATAATTTTGACGAGACCAGCTGTGGAAGCTGGAGAAAGTCTTGGTTTCCTTCCAGGGGATCTAAAAGAAAAGGTCGATCCTTATTTACGTCCTCTGTATGACGCTCTACATGATGTCTTAGGGGCAGAACACACTGAACGACTAATGGAGAGGGGAGTCATTGAAATTGCTCCCCTGGCCTATATGAGGGGCCGTACGCTCGATGATGCTTTCGTAATTCTTGATGAGGCCCAGAATACAACAAAGGCTCAAATGAAAATGTTTCTGACACGACTTGGCTTCGGGTCTAAAATGGTGATTACGGGGGATAAAACCCAAATTGACTTGCCTAAAGGAATCGGATCAGGGCTAATTGCATCGGAATCGATTTTGAAAAATGTATCTGAAATACACTTCCAGTACCTTGAGCAGGGTGATGTTGTACGCCACCCAATTGTTGCAAAAATCATTGAAGCTTATGAAAGTGAGCAGTCATCTTAAAGTGGCTGCTCTTTCAGTATTTTTATAAACAACAGTAAAAAGATATAAGGGCAGGGGGGATCAATCGTGTTCAAACCAGTGGTGAAGCTTTTCAAGTCATTGAAGTTCAAATACCTTTCTCTGTTTGTAGTCATCTTGGCGGCTATTGCATTATTTTCGTTGATGTATGGGAATGTAAAGCAAGAAACATATGAACTGCATGAATTCAAAATTTCTCCAAAAACGATTAGGTCCTTGAAAACAGTCGAGGATACCGTGAAAACAGAGCAGGAGAAACGTAGAATTGAAGCTGAAGTAACGCCTTTTTATCAATTCAATGAAGATATTTCGAAAAATAGGTCAGCGATAGCGACACAGCTTTTTGATATTATCATAGAAGCCAAACAGGTAAATGTTCCGGACCCCGATGATGAATCCAAAATAGTGAAGTCCCGCTCTGATCAAATAAAAGAAATCCGGACAAAGTTTACTAAGTTGGAGGAAGAAGAGCCGGGCTTAAGGCTGACCAATGAAGCGATAAGCAGCTTATTGAATGAAAATATTATTGAGTTAAGGAAAATGCAAAGGGAAGTCTCTACGATAATTGAAGAAGAATTATCAAAACCGATTCGAGGTGGAGATCTTTCTACAGTAAGGTACGAGGTAGAGAGGAAACTTCGTTTATCCGAGGCCATTAGGCCAGCTGTTTTGCAGACGTTAATCACACTCGGAAGATCCTTAGTTGTCGAAACTGAAACGATTAATAAAGAGTTGACGAATAAACGGATTGAAGAGGAGAAAAATGCGGTTGAATCGAAAAGGATTCTGCAAGGACAAGTAATTGTCCGAGAGGGGCAATTCATTGATTCCGAAATATATAGACAGTTAGAGTTGGCTGGCTTATTGACAAATCAATCCTCTTTAAAACCGATTATAGGACTGAGCCTTTTTGTATTGTTTGTGTCGGCAATTATTTATATGCATTTCCTGACATGGCAAGAAAAAAGCAATAAGAAGAAAAAGTCCTTGCTAATTGTTTATAGTATCTTTTTTATATTAGCTGTAATGATGAAACTAATTGGATTGATAGATAAGGAGTTTGATGTCCAAGTTGCATTTTTATTCCCGACTGCATTGGCGCCTCTTCTTGTGAAACTATTGACGAATGAGCGCTTGGCTTTCATGATGACGATAGTCACCGCCGCAACTGCTGGAATTATGCTTCATGAAGGATTCACTTCAATCATGCAAATGGAAATTGTCCTTTATATCCTATTTGGTGGGATCGTTAGTATTTATGTCTTAGGTAATAACGGAAGAAGGTCGAATATCTTAAGGACGAGTCTTGCCGTTGCTGCGTCCAATATTTTATTCATAGGGTTTTATTTATTAATGACTCAGTCTACATACGACCTAACGGAATTGATATTTTACCTAATTGTCGCTTTAACATCTGGAATAGTCTCTGGAGCGCTGACCATTGGACTAATGCCTTTCTTTGAATCAGCGTTTGGATTGCTTTCTGACATGAGGTTGATAGAATTATCAAACCCCAATCACCCATTACTGAAAAAAGTTCTTACAGAAACACCTGGTACATATCACCATAGTGTCATGGTTGCGAATTTAGCAGATGCCGCCTGTGAATCCGTCGGGGCTAATGGATTGTTGGCAAGAGTGGGAAGTTACTATCATGATATTGGGAAAACCGTGAGACCAAACTTTTTCATCGAGAACCAACATGGGACAACAAATCCACATGATGCTTTGCCACCTGAAAAAAGCCGTGATATCATTATTGCTCATGCTACTGACGGAGCAGATTTACTTGCGAAGCATAAGATGCCATCTGAGATCGTTGATATTGCTAGACAGCACCATGGAACAAGCTTTTTGAAATTCTTTTTTGTAAAGGCGAAGGAAATGGGACAGGATGTAGTTGAGGATGATTTCCGATATCCTGGCCCCAAGCCACAGACGAAGGAAATTGCAATCATTTCAATTTCGGATAGTGTTGAAGCTGCGGTACGTTCAATAAAAGAACCGACGCCGGAGAAAATTTCGAAATTGGTCAAATCGATTATTTCAAGTAAATTAAGTGATGGCCAATTCGATGAATGCGATTTGTCCATGAGAGAGTTGAAGACAATCGAGAACGTCATTTGCGAGACGTTGAACGGCATATTCCATAGCCGGATTGAATACCCGGACTGATAGGAGGAAGGCAAGAGAATGCTGGATATTTATTTCGATGACAGAACTGAAAAAGTGACCGATGATATTACAAAGCTTATTCAGGATGTATTGGATCATGCTGCTAAAATGGAGGATCTTAAGGGAAGTCCCGAGATTTCCATCACTTTCATGACAGACGAAGAAATACGCAAACTAAACGCTGAATACAGGGGAAAAGATAAAGCAACCGATGTTATTTCATTCGCACTTGAAGAAATGACAGAAGGTGAAGTTGCCATTGTACAAGAAGATGATATGCCCATTGTACTTGGGGACATTATTATCTCGGTCGAAACTGCAAATAGGCAAGCTGCGGAGTATGGTCATGATGAAAAACGTGAAATTGGTTTTTTAGCATTGCATGGTTTCCTGCATCTACTTGGATATGACCATATGACGGAAGATGATGAAAAGAAAATGTTCGGAAGGCAGAAGGATATTCTTTCTTCATTCGGCCTTGAAAGGTGACATAGAAATGCATCCTTTCTTCAAATCATTTCATTATGCTTATAAAGGAATACAACATTGCATTATCGCCGAACGGAATATGAAGTTTCATACAATTGCGGCCATCGGAGTTATTGTCGGGGGAATACTTACAGGACTATCAAAGATGGAGTGGATTATCATTATACTTCTCATTGGAGGAATGTTAGCCCTTGAGTTGTTGAATACTGCAATTGAAAGGACGGTCGATCTCGTAACGGAGGAATTCCATCCGTTAGCTAAGCAAGCTAAGGATTTGGCCTCCGGAGCGGTTTTGATATTTGCAATTTGTTGTGCAATCATCGGTATGATTATTTTCATTCCAAAATGGTTGTAATAATTAATCTCTAGGAGTGAGTTTATGGATAAAAATATATTAATGGATGAAGCAAAGCTTGCACGCGAAAAGGCATATGTGCCTTATTCAAAGTTTCCGGTAGGAGCGGCTCTTTTAAGTGAAGATGGCCAATTGTACCATGGTTGTAATATTGAAAACTCGGCATACAGTATGACGAATTGTGCGGAGCGGACTGCGTTTTTCAAGGCAGTCTCTGAAGGTGTTACAAAGTTTAAGGCGCTTGCAATTGTTGCAGATACAGAAGGCCCTGTTTCACCATGCGGAGCATGCAGACAAGTCATAGCAGAATTCTGCGATCATTCAATGCCGGTTTATTTGACGAATTTAAAAGGTGAGGTCCAAGCTACAACCGTTGGAGAATTGCTGCCTGGCGCTTTTTCCAAGGAGGATTTAGATTATGCAGAAGGACAGCAATAAATTTAAATCAGGATTCATTTCAATCATTGGACGTCCGAATGTCGGTAAATCCACATTTTTAAATCGTGTCGTTGGACAGAAAATCGCAATTATGAGCGATAAGCCACAAACGACAAGGAATAAAGTTCAAGGCGTCGTAACTACGGATGAATCGCAGTTGATATTCATAGATACTCCAGGTATCCATAAACCGAAGCATAAGCTTGGAGATTTTATGGTGAAGGCTGCACGAAATACATTAAAAGAAGTCGATGTCATCATGTTCATGGTGAATGCCAATGAGCCAATAGGCGGTGGTGACAGATTCATAATCGACTTATTACAAAATACGAAAACACCAGTCTTTTTAGTTATCAATAAAATTGATTTGGTTCACCCAGATAACTTGTTATCAACGATTACGTCATATACCGAAGTCTATGAATTTGCGGAAGTTGTACCATTATCTGCCCTTAATGGGAATAATGTTGAAAGATTAATGGAGACTTTGACGAAGTATTTGCCGGAAGGGCCTAAATATTATCCTGATGACCAGGTAACAGACCATCCGGAGCGCTTCATTATATCTGAATTGATCCGTGAAAAGGTTTTGCATCTTACACGTGAAGAAATTCCACATTCCGTGGCGGTTGTCATCGAGAAAATTGATCGTGATGAAACCCGTGGACTCGTTGAAGTTTCTGCAACAATTGTAGTTGACCGAGATTCCCAAAAGGGGATTGTGATCGGCAAAAAAGGTGCTTTACTAAAAGAAATTGGCACGAAGGCAAGACATGATATCGAAATGCTACTTGGATCGAAAGTGTTTTTAGAACTGTGGGTGAAGGTGCAGAAGGACTGGCGTAATAAGCCAGGCCAACTGCGTGAGTTCGGTTTCAGGGAAGATGAGTATTGAGTCGTTAATGAAAAGGAGTGACGGCCTTGCTTAATAAATGGGAAGGGATCGTTCTTAAAAGCATGCCCTATGGTGAAGCGAATAAAATCGTAACGCTCTACACCCGTGAAGCAGGGAAAATGACGGCGATGGCAAGAGGCGCAAAAAAGCCTGCAAGCCGTCTATCCGCTGTCACACAAACATTCACATATGGATTTTATCTTTTACGGTCGGGTCGTGGAATGGGTACTCTTGAGCAAGGGGAACCAATCGATTCAATGCGGCATATTCGGGAGGACCTCGAAGCTACGGCATACGCGAGTTATATTGTTGAGTTAATCGATCGATTGACAGAAGACCGTGGGGCAAGTCCAAACGTTTTTGGCTTGCTCCATGATGCGCTTCATGCAATCAATGAACAATATGACCCTGAAGCAATTTCGTTATTTGTTGAATGGAAGATGCTGCCAATTGCGGGCGTGCATCCTGTCCTTCATCAATGTGCAAATTGTGGGTCAACTGAAGGAGAATTCGCATTTTCTTTCAGAGAAATCGGCTTCCTCTGTCATCGCTGTTATCAAATCGATCCATATCTGATTCGGATCACTCCAACGCAACTTAGACTAATCCGAACCTTCTTCACGGTACCGATTCAGCAGGTCGGATCGTTGAAGTTAAAAAAAGCGACAAAGCAATTCATGAAAAAAATAGTTCGGACAGTATATGATGAGCAGGTCGGAGTACGTTTGAAATCGAGGTCATTTCTTGACCAATTGGAAAGAACCCCAGAATTATTGCCACAAAGAGAAAAACCACCGGAAGAAGGCGACTAACCTTCTCCTGTGGTTTTTATTATTTTTAAACTAATAATCAGTATGTTGATATTCCGTTGCTTGAAGTGGAAGGCGTCCGCCTGGAACGTAAAGCAACATTTTATTTTTTAGTATTAAAATTCCAGGTGCTTTTCGATGTATGCTTTTACGTCTGCGATTGGCATACGGACTTGTTCCATGGAATCGCGGTGTCTAACAGTCACTTGGCGATCTTCTTCAGAATCGAAGTCGTATGTGATACAGAATGGCGTGCCAATCTCATCCTGACGGCGGTAACGGCGTCCGATGGATTGAGAATCATCATACTGCACAGCGAAATGCTTACGAAGCTCTGCATACACCTCATCAGCGCCTTCAGCCAACTTCTTCGACAATGGAAGAACAGCTGCTTTGATAGGTGCTATAGCTGGGTGGAAACGCATCACAGTACGCTTATCGTCTCCTTCAAGCTCCTCTTCGTCAAACGCATCACATAAGAACGCCAATGTGACACGGTCCGCACCAACAGATGGCTCAATGCAGTATGGAATGTACTTATCGTTTGTAACTGGGTCTTGATAATGGAAGTCTTCTCCGGAATGTTCCATATGTCTGGATAAGTCGAAATCCGTACGGTTTGCAATACCCCAAAGTTCTCCCCAACCGAATGGGAATTTGTATTCGATATCAACTGTACCTTTTGAGTAATGAGAAAGTTCATCAGAACTATGTTCACGAAGTCGAATGTTTCCGACTGTCAAACCAAGGTCTACTAGCCATTTCTCAGAGAAATCTCTCCAATATTCATACCATTTCATGTCTTCTCCAGGCTTACAGAAGAATTCCAATTCCATTTGTTCAAATTCACGTGTACGGAATGTGAAGTTACCTGGTGTGATTTCATTACGGAAGCTTTTTCCGATTTGTGCAATTCCAAATGGCATCTTTTTACGCATAGAGCGTTGAACATTTTTAAAGTTCACGAAAATCCCTTGAGCTGTTTCAGGGCGTAGATAGATTTCATTTGCAGATGAATCAGTCACGCCTTGTGAAGTTTTGAACATCAAGTTGAACTGGCGAATTCCAGTATAGTCCATTGCACCACAGCTTGGGCAAACGATAGTATGTTCTTGGATAAGTGCCTCCATTTTTTCAAATGGCATCCCGTCAACTACAAGTTCGATACCTTTTTCATCTAATGCGTCTTCAATCAGTTTGTCAGCACGGTGCCTCGTTTTACATTTCTTACAATCAATCATTGGATCATTGAAATTCCCGATGTGGCCGGAAGCAGACCATACTTTTGGATTCATCAGAATCGCAGCATCCAGACCTTCGTTATAAGGGGATTCCTGGACAAATTTCTGCCACCAAGCGCGTTTAATGTTATTTTTCAATGCAATACCTAGTGGACCGTAATCCCAAGTATTTGCTAATCCGCCATAAATATCGGAGCCTGGGAAGACAAAGCCTCTTTGCTTCGATAAATTTACAATCTGTTCCATTGTTAACATAAAAAATCCCTCCAATTAAAATAAGCACCCATCCCCGGACATACAGTCCGAGGACGAGTGCATAATAACCCGCGGTTCCACCCCGATTGGTTGTAGAAACAACCCACTTAAAAAGTTTTTGGCTCCAGGCTGCCGTTTCATGCCTTTACGGGCTTCCACTGTCCCCGTTCGCTATTGTTGGCATTACTTATAGGCCTTTCCTCGCCTATTTAATTCAGTAATAGTGTAGCACGCTTTATGTCGCTCTGCAAACCAAATAGCCAATTACATAAAACAAAGTTAGTTAGGAAGCCATCGGGTTAGGAATTATTGTTGTAAAATGCTATACTATTCAAGTATCTATTATCGAACGATTAGGGCGGTGATTCATATGGAATTGAATAAGCGCCAGACGGAAATTCTTGAAATTGTGAAAGCAGACGGTCCCATCACTGGTGAACAGATAGCTGAAAGATTGAATTTGGCAAGAGCCACGATACGACCCGATCTAGCAATTTTAACGATGGCGGGCTATTTGGATGCAAGGCCGCGTGTCGGTTATTTCTATTCGGGAAAGAAGCCGACCCAATCGGTCATGGATGGCATGATTGGAATGAAGGTCGGAGATTTCCAGTCCATTCCTGTTGTTGTAAATGAAAATGTTACAGTCTATGATGCTATCTGCCAAATGTTTTTGGATGATGTTGGCACTTTGTTTGTTGTGGATAAAAATTCATTTCTAACAGGTGTTCTGTCCAGGAAGGATCTTTTACGAACAAGTCTCGGTAACAGTGAACTTGATAAAATTCCGGTACATGTCATTATGACGAGGATGCCGAATATAACATATTGTAAAAAGCAGGATTCACTTATTCAGGTGGCAAAAAAAATGATTGATCAACAAATAGACTCCCTACCAGTAATATACGCTAAAGAAGAAGGGCTAGAAGTAGTGGGAAGAATAACCAAAACTAATATTACACGAGCTTTCCTTTCGCTAGCAGAGGAACATGAATTATAAGCGGTGTGGCTTAGTGCATAAAGAAAAAGGAGTGATACAATGAGAAAGTTAACATTGTTCATCGTTTCCGATTCTGTCGGTGAGACAGCAGACCTAGTTGCCAAGGCAGCAGCGTGCCAATTCAGGCAGGACCTGGAAACTGTATCGATGAAACGCTTTTCACATGTTGAGGATGAATCCCAACTTAGGGAAATAGCGTATTTGGCTAAACAACAACAAGCCGTCATCATCTATACACTAGTGAAAAGCTCCATGCGTGAAAAACTTAAACAAGAGTGTCAACTTAATGGATTAAATTGCATAGATTTATTAGGGCCGATTGTCGAAGGGATCGGTAATTCACTGGGTGAAAAACCAAAGGAAGAGCCTGGGCTTGTCCGCCAATTAGATGAGGATTATTTCAAAAAGATAGAAGCGATAGAGTTCGCAGTAAAATATGATGACGGTCGGGATCCGAGGGGCGTCATGAAAGCAGACATAGTATTAGTCGGAGTATCTAGGACATCAAAGACCCCACTGTCTCAATATCTTGCTCATCGCAGTTTTAAAGTCGCGAATGTCCCACTTGTTCCTGAAGTTGACCCGCCCGAGGAATTATATAATATTGACCCGAAGAAATGCTTTGGTTTAGTCATTTCGCCGAATGTATTAAATTCGATTCGAAAAGAAAGACTGATTGTACTTGGATTGAAGGATGATGCAAATTATGCCCGAATCGAGCGGATTAAGCAGGAACTTGATCATTTTGAAAAAGTTGTATCGAAAATTGGTTGTAAAGTGATTGATGTATCAAATCGAGCTGTTGAAGAAACTGCAAACCTTATTTTAAGTGAATTACCAAATAGGCGTTTATAAAAAATACAAGAAAAGAAGGACCACCCGATGAGAAATGGTTGGTTCTTTTTTGCGGATTGTGTACAATAGTAAACTGGGTGTAAATTTTATAGAATTTGTTAAAGATGTATTTATAATAAGAACTTTTTTTGTCGAATAAGCAGGATTTATGAAAACTATCCCGAATTGAACTATGTAAGAGGGGAATGGTGATGATAGAATGACCAAAATTCCCGAAGAGACAATTGAGGCGATCCGATCTCAGACAGATATCGTCGATTTAATCGGAGAATATGTTCAACTGACAAAAAGGGGAAGGAATTGGTTTGGATTATGTCCGTTTCACGGCGAGAATACGCCATCCTTTTCCGTTGCAGAGGATAAACAATTGTTTCATTGCTTTGGATGCGGAGCTAGTGGCAATGCCATTACTTTTATCATGGATATTGAAAACAGTCCGTTTACAGAAGCAGTTTCGAAACTTGCAGATCGGGTTGGCATTGAGCTGGAAGTATCGGTAAACGATCGTACAAGAAATGGGAAGACAAGTGACTTTCAGCATATGATTGACGCCCATTCACTTGCAGCGAATTTTTATAGTCATTTACTGCTAAATACAGTAGAGGGTGAGAAAGCATTATATTATTTGGAACAAAGAGGATTTTCCCGTGACCTTATCGAAAAGTATGGTATAGGATGGTCCCTTGATGACCGAGAAGTGCTCACCCAGCTTTTACAACGAAAGAAATTTGAGATGAAGGAGATGGAGCGCGCCGGACTTTGTGTTATGAAAAATGACGGCACTGGGTATTTCGATAGATTCCGCGGACGTATCATGTTCCCATTGCATGACGATAATGGAAATGTTGTCGCCTTTTCGGGACGGGTATTATCAGACTCAAAAGAGGAAGCTAAATACTTGAATAGCCCTGAAACACCCATTTTTGAAAAAAGTCGTTTGCTTTATAATTTTCATCATGCACGTCTTAATGTCCGTAAAACGGGTAAAGTAATACTGTTCGAAGGATTTATGGACACGATTGCTGCAGAAAAAGCAGGAATTATGAATAGTGTTGCAGTCATGGGCACATCCTTGTCTGACACACATCTAACAAAATTGAAACGAATCGCCAACCAATTAATCATTTGTTGTGATGGCGATAACGCAGGCTGGGAGGCCGCCAAAAGGTTTGCTCTCCTTGCCGCACAAAAAGGGTTAGATGCACAAATTGCCCTTTTACCAGGGAAAATGGACCCGGATGAGTATATTTCTATAAACGGTGGCGAAGCATTTACTGAGAAAGTACTAGGGAATCCATACTCTTATATGTCGTTCATTATGGCCTACTATAAAAGGTCGAAGAACTTATCACATGAAAATGATGTGTTGCAATATATTCATGAAGTGATAGAGGAGCTTGCAACGAAAGTATCACCGGTAGAACGGGATTTAATGATCCGTCAATTATCGACTGAAACCGGTGTATCGTCCAACGCTCTAAATGAACAGATCATAAAAAAAGTCGGTCAGCAAGCAAAACAGGAAAAGGCGAATCAGTCGATTGGACAAGCCCCTCAAATTGCTATCAATATGCCGGAGCGTCAGCAAAACAGTATTGATCGGGCAGAACGACTTTTATTATGCCATCTGTTAAACGACGGGAATTTATTCGATAGGATTCGTGACGAGCACCAAGATCTTTTCATGCGAGAAGAGTACGCCACGATTTTTGTGAAACTTGCTGGGTTTTATGAACAGTCTGGCGAGCCGGATTTCCACAGATTCGCTGAGTCTTTGGAGGATCGTGAACTTCGAAAAATCGTCATGGAAGCGGCAATGCTTGAAAGGGATCCAGAATTTGCAGAGCAAGAATTTAGTGATTGCATACACCATCTAAAAAAACATAAAATTAGAAGACGCATTGACGAGATGATGCATGAATCGAAAGAAGCAGAGAAGATGAATGATTATACCCGGGCACTGGAGCTGGCCAGGGAAATTATACAGCTCCGGAAATCATTATCGGCAATGTAGGCCGGATTCTGGTGAATTAAGGAGGAACGGGTATTATGACTAAAAAAGAACAATCCGGAGAGATGGAACACGAGATGACTGTAGATGAAGTAAAAGCAGGTTTATTGGAAGCTGGTAAAAAAGCAGGGGAACTAACCCTTGAAGAGGTAACAGAAAAACTTTCTGTCTTTGAGATGGAGCCTGAGCAATTTGAAGAATTTCTTGATCAAATAGAGGCAGCTGGTATAGAAATGGAACGTAAAGATGATGAAGAGGAATCAAGCAAAGAAGAAGAGCAATTTGACCTGAATGACCTGAGCGTACCGCCTGGTGTTAAGATCAATGACCCCGTACGTATGTATTTGAAGGAAATTGGCCGCGTCGATTTGCTGACAGGAAATGAAGAAGTGAAATTGGCAATTGCGATTAAGGAAGGTGTGGAGGCGGAAGAGAAGCTTGCTGACATGAAAACTCCTGATCCCGAGCAATTAGAGCTTGTCGAGAAGGGTGAAAATGCAAAGAAAAAACTTGCAGAAGCTAACCTCCGTCTTGTAGTCAGTATAGCAAAAAGATATGTCGGACGTGGAATGCTCTTTTTGGACTTAATTCAAGAAGGAAATATGGGACTTATCAAAGCGGTTGAGAAATTTGACCATACTAAAGGATTTAAGTTCAGTACGTACGCAACATGGTGGATTCGTCAGGCCATCACACGGGCTATTGCTGACCAAGCGCGTACTATCCGTATCCCGGTTCATATGGTTGAAACGATTAATAAATTGATCCGGGTTCAACGTCAATTGCTTCAGGATCTTGGGCGAGAGCCTTCCCCAGAGGAAATTGGTGAAGAAATGGACTTAACTGCAGAAAAGGTAAGGGAAATTTTAAAAATTGCTCAAGAGCCGGTTTCACTTGAAACACCTATTGGTGAAGAAGATGATTCACATTTAGGTGATTTTATCGAAGACTCTGAAGCGCAATCCCCTTCGGACCACGCTGCTTATGAATTACTGAAAGAACAATTGGAAGATGTTCTTGATACGCTTACCGACCGGGAAGAAAATGTTTTACGACTACGTTTCGGTCTGGATGATGGCAGAACGAGAACTCTCGAAGAAGTCGGCAAGGTTTTCGGAGTTACACGTGAGCGGATCCGTCAAATCGAAGCAAAAGCACTTCGTAAGCTTAGACACCCGTCACGCAGTAAAAGATTGAAGGACTTTTTGGAGTGATCCGCATCGGCATTTTATGCCGATGCGTTTTATTATTTCCTAGGGTTCAGGGGGAGACATCGTGAGTAATCAACGGAAAAAGACCATAATAACAGAAATTAAATATTGGAAGGAAAATAAATTGTTACCTGAGCATTATTGTGATTATCTTATTACTCTATACACTCAAGGGGAACAAGAAGAGAATATCAATGCCTCAGATGCTATCCTTCCGAAAAGGAAAAAGAAATTAAACAAAAGCTTTATTTTTTTGCACCTTATATACATACTCTCTGGATTGATACTACTTGCAGTAAGCTTAAAAGTATGGGCAATCTATTTTGAGGGGCAAACAACATTATTGACTTTGCTCTTAGCCCTGAACTGCTTGCTGTGGTTTGTAATGGGTAGACTATTAAAATTGATCTATTTTACAATTTCAGGAGTTGCAGGCATCATTTTCATCATTACATTTATAGTCATGCATTTATAGAATAGTATCCTTCCAAAGAATGATTGTGATAATGCTTCGGATTTCGGTATAATAGTAATGTAAGCGTTCACAAAAAAGGGGATGTTAAAAATGAATTTTGATTTGACAGATGAGCAGCTGATGATTAGGAAGATGATGAGGGAATTTGCGGATGAAGTTGTTGCGCCAGGTGCAATAGAACGTGACCGTACAAAGGAATTTCCAATAGAGATTTTTAAACAGCTATCTGAAATGGGTATGATGGGGCTACCGTTTCCTGAAGAATATAGTGGGGCAGGGGCAGATACGACAAGTTTCGCAATCGTAACCGAAGAGTTAAGCCGTGCCTGCGCTTCAACTGGTATTACATATTCGGCGCATATCTCATTAGGTGGAGCACCGCTACATCTTTTTGGAACGGAAGAGCAGAAACGGAAGTACTTAACTCCAATCTGTACTGGGGAATCTTTCGGTGCATTTGGACTGACTGAACCGAATGCAGGGTCAGATGCGGGGGGTACTCAAACGACTGCAAAAGAAGACGGGGATGATTTCATCATCAACGGCTCAAAGGTATTTATAACGAATGCAAGTCATGCCAAACATCTTGCCCTTACTGCAATAACAGGTGAGAATAACGGTAAGAAGGAAATTAGTGCAATTATCGTACCGACAGATGCAGAAGGCTTTAAAGTGATTGATAACTATGAAAAGATGGGCTTGAATGCTTCGAATACAACAGAATTAGTACTTGAAAATGT
Source organism: Sporosarcina thermotolerans (assembly GCF_042658975.1). Classification (NCBI taxonomy): domain Bacteria; kingdom Bacillati; phylum Bacillota; class Bacilli; order Caryophanales; family Caryophanaceae; genus Sporosarcina; species Sporosarcina thermotolerans. Next base: position 150,059 of record NZ_JBHSRM010000014.1, read on the forward strand.
AAGGGTACCGAAAGAAAACCTACTTGGAAAGCGTGGAAATGGGTTCAGGCAATTCCTTGTTACATTGGACGGTGGCAGGATTGGTATCGGGGCAATGGCTGTAGGTATAGCTCAGGCGGCTTTTGAAAGGGCGTTAAAATATTCTAAAGAACGAAAGCAGTTTGGAAAGGCATTATCAGAATTCCAAATAACGCAGTTTAAATTGGCAGATATGGCGATGAAAATAGAATTAGCTCGAAATATGGTATATAAGGCTGCATGGATGAAGGATCAAGGCAGACCATTCACGAAAGAGGCTGCAATGTGTAAGCTATATGCGTCTGAAATTGCGATGGAAGTAGCCGATCAAGCAATCCAAATTCACGGTGGCTACGGGTATATGAAAGAATACGAAGTCGAGCGTTATATGCGAGATGCGAAACTGCTCGAAATAGGCGAAGGGACTTCTGAAGTGCAACGAATGGTGATTGCACGAGAAGTTCTTAATTGATTTTCGTATAAAATTTCATAAGCTAAGAAAAAGTATGTCGAATTTGTCACAAACGTAGAATTGTATAGGGATAACTCTTTCAGTTTTCTACAGGATACAGTACAATATTAAATGTGCACTGTATAATTTTACAGAATAATTCCTGGTGAAGGAGGGTAATTCAATGAAAAGCAATCCTGTAGTGCCTTATATCCTGATTTTCGCGCTGGGATTAGGACTTATTTTCTTTATGTCCCTATACGGTCTTGATCAGAAAAAAGAAATTGCTGGGGCGGGTGAAGAAGGTCAAACAGAAACAGATGTAGCTACATCTGAAGATTTCGATCCTGAAAGCTTTACTCAAGGTCAATGTGTGAGCTGTCATGGTGGCGATCTATCTGGTGGATTTGGACCAACTCTTCACGGTCTAACTGACAAAGAAGCGGTTCATGACATCATTAAAAATGGTGTTGGTTCAATGCCTGCATTTGGAAGTAAACTATCTGATGAGCAAATCGATCAACTAACAGACTATCTTCTAACACTTAAATAAGAGCAAGAAGTCATCGAAACTTGGCAATAACTTGCCGTTTCGATGGCTTTTTTAATTTTTGTATGTTTTTAATTCTATCAGTGATTAGTAAATCAGTGACACCGGCATTCTATGGGAAGTCGTGGGCATTCTATGGGAAGTCCGCGGTGTTCTATGGGAAGTCATCGGCGTTCTATGGGAAGTCATCGGCGTTCTATGGGAAGTCGTGGGCATTCTATGGGAAGTCGTGGGCATTCTATGGGAAGTCCGTGGTGTTCTATGGGAAGTCATCGGCGTTCTATGGGAAGTCCCTAACATCCTATGGGAAGTCGTCGGCGTTCTATGGGAAGTGCCGCCGTTTCTACGGGAAGACGCCGTACTCTCCAACGAAGTACATTATCCCGTTTTTGTAAATTGGCAATGATAATGGAATCCCCTTATAATGGGGATATTGGAAAGGCGGGGTTTTATTGAATTCAGACAAACTATCTATGCGACTAACAGCAGTCGCTTCATATGTAGAAACAGGTGCAATACTGGCTGATATCGGGAGCGATCATGCATATTTGCCTTGTTATTTAATCCGCAATGAAAAAATTTCAAAGGCCATTGCGGGAGAAGTTGTAAAAGGCCCTTTTGAGTCGGCAAAGAAAAATGTTAAAAAAGAGGGATTTGAGAATAATATAACTGTTCGTTTAGGAAATGGTTTGCAAGCTGTCGAGGAAAGTGATGGCGTAGATACAATTACCATTGCTGGTATGGGTGGACCTTTAATCGCTTCCATATTACAGGAAGGCCACACTAAACTTGGGCAAGTGAAACGCATAATTACACAACCAAATATTCATTCTTCGTCAATCCGGGAATGGGCAGTGCAAAATGGATGGGTCATTATTGACGAAGAGATCCTTAAAGAAGACGGCAAGATTTATGAAATTATAGTACTTGAAAGAGGGCAAGCCAACTACGATGAACTTGAGATGAAATTTGGCCCTTATTTACTTAAAGAAAAATCTCCAGTTTTTATTGAGAAATGGGAAAGGGAATCGACTGAATGGAAAAGGATTCTTGGCTCGTTGGAAAAGGCGGGAGATACGGAGGAAATCTACCAGAGGAAGGAGCAATTACGGAAGGAAATTGAGTTGGTTGGGAGGGTATTAACAAATTGAAAAAGGTAAATGGGCATGAAATTATAGCTTTATTTGAACAATGGTCCCCTAAACGGTTTGCAGAAGATTGGGATCCGATTGGTTTACATATCGGCCAGCTGAACCGTCAAGTCGAGAATGTGTTAGTTACATTGGATGTCAATGAGGCTGTAGTTGACGAAGCAATCAAAAATCGTGCAAATTTAATAATTGCTCACCATCCACCAATCTTTAGCCCGATGAAAACAGTTTGGACGGATACACCCCAAGGTCGCCTTATCGAGAAATGCATTAAACACGATATATCTGTTTATGCTGCACATACGAACTTGGATGTAGCACCAGGTGGGGTGAATGACCTTCTTGCAAACCAATTGGGACTACTTGACTTGGAAGTGATGAGTCCAACCGTTTCAGATCCGTTGTACAAATTGGCTGTCTTTTGTCCAGTGAGTCATGCGGAACAATTACGAGCTGTTTTGGCACAGGCAGGGGCGGGAGCAATAGGAGATTATATCGGATGCAGCTTTACCTCAACCGGTACGGGAAGATTTATCCCGTCGACTGGTGCAAACCCGTTTATCGGAGAAGTTGGCAAGTTGGAAGAGGTCGAGGAGGAACGGATCGAAGTTGTGCTTCCTGGTCCGATCAGAGGAAAAGTTTTGAAGGCAATGCTTGCGGCGCACCCATATGAGGAGCCAGCATATGATTTTTTTGTGCTTGACCAACGAACCGAAGAATTTGGTCTTGGTAGGGTAGGCAATTTACCTGAGAAGATGGAACTTGAGCAATTCGCCATTTATGTAAAAGAAACATTCAAAGTTCCTGCTGTGAGAGTAGTTGGTAGTCCACAGAAGCAAGTACGTAAAGTTGCTGTGCTTGGTGGGAGTGGAAGCAAATATATCAAGGCGGCAAAACGAAAAGGTGCGGATGTTTTTGTAACTGGGGATATGGATTTTCATAGTGCGCAAGATGCTGAGTCATTGGATTTGGCAATTGTCGATCCGGGTCATCATGTAGAAAAGGTAATGATTACAGGCGTTGCAGAATATATGCAGCATGCCTCGCGTGAAAAAGGATATGAGGTTACCTTTATCCAATCCGAAATTGATACCGAACCGTTTCGATTTGTATATTAAATTAATACAAAAAAGAATAAAAAAAGTGCTGCCCAATATGTTAATAATTTAACGCGGGACAGCACTTTATTTAACTACCTTATTCGGTTACGGCATATGGTTCAATTCGCTTAACTGGTTCCGGGTTTTTGATTTTCGGTAAAATCTTCTCCAATTTGAACTTTCGTTCTGGTAAATGAGTGGATGGATCTTCCGGATCAAAGCTTTCAAGGAAATTAATCACTTCACGGACAATGATAGTCGGTGTAGAAGCTCCTGCGGTAACTGAAACGGTTTTAACATCTTTTAACCAATTAATATCAATCTCAGAAACATCCGATATGCGATAAGATGGTGTATTAGCGATTTCGACAGAAACTTGCGTCAGTCGATTTGAGTTATTGCTTTTCGGATCACCGACAACTATTAGAAGATCTGATTCGCCGGCTTGCTCCGCGACTGCTTCCTGTCTAACTTGAGTAGCAAGGCAAATCTCCTTGTGTGCTTCAATATGAGGAAACTTTTCTTTCAAAGCTTCCATAATATGAACGACATCCCACTGGCTCATTGTTGTCTGATTCGTAACAAGCAATTTCTCATTTTCAACCTCTAAATTCTCAACATCATCAAGCGTTTCAATCAGATGGACGGCATGAGGGGCTACGCCAATTGCTCCCTCAGGTTCTGGGTGATATTTCTTACCGATATAAATGATGTCATATCCTTGATCAGTCTTTTCTTTTATCAAGTCATGGGTAACTGTCACGTCTGGGCATGTCGCATCAATTGAAACGAGTCCTTTACGACGTGCTAGTTCCCTAACTTCAGGGGAAACGCCATGTGCCGTGAAGATGACAGTTCCCGTCTCAACCTTTTCAAGGATTTCCAAACGGTTTTTACCATCCAACGTAATAATGCCGTCCTCTTCAAATGCATCAGTAACATGCTTGTTGTGGACAATCATGCCAAGTATATAAATTGGTCTCGGCAATGATTTGTCGAGTGCCGCGTTTCTTGCAATAACCATTGCATCAACAACCCCGTAACAATATCCTCGCGGGGAAATCTTCTTTACTATCATTCGTTCCTCACTCCTCAAAAGAGATCTATATCTATTATAGCGGAGTTAGGCACCTGTTTCAAAATTATAAATTAGGTGGTTGGAAAATACGTGGATTGGAAATACCTGGAGTCGGGCCTGGCGTGCCTACCGGCGGCGTATTCCTTGCAACCGGGTTTGCTGCACCACTTGCTCCCCCAGCTGCCCCGGAAGTTGGTAGCGACTGAAATCCTTTATATAATCTCCACATGGCAGGAAGGTTCTGGAACATTGGTGCTATTTGCTGGACAAGTGGTGCATATTGCTGTGCGGTAGTTAAAAAACGGTTAGCAGTTTGCATGTATGCTTCCATTTTGGGAATGTTTTGTCCCTGTCCCTGCATGGGCGGTCCGAATTGATTTCCCATTGGAGACCCCCGAAAAGGTTGTCTCGGTGGCTGGCCGAAGAAGGGTTGCTGTTGTTGGCCGTACATCGGTTGTCTAAAGCCGAACGGCGAAGAATGTCCGCGTGCAAAAGGATAGAAGGATTCGTATCTCATGGATAACCCCTTTCATTTGGTCATGATAACTTTCACATATATACTATGCCAAAAACACATACGATGGAACGAAAATCATGCTACAATAGGAATACGTTAGGAGGCATATAAATGTCTAAATTCACTGATTATCAATTCAAACCATTCATTAGGGAAGCAATCGACCGCTTAGGGTTCAAAGAACCTACACCTATACAGAAGGAAATGATTCCTTTAATTTTAAAAGGGTCGAATGCAATTGGCCAAGCCCATACAGGAACAGGTAAATCGCATAGTTTCCTTATACCAATTGTTGAACGGTTGGACGAGCAAAAAGAGGAATTGCAAGCTGTCATTACAGCACCGACAAGAGAACTTGCAATGCAACTATATGAAGAATTAAACAAAATAATTGAAAACACGGCAATACGGAGCTCGATTTTGATCGGAGGAACTGATAAGCAACGTTCCATTGACAAATTGAAGTCGAAGCCCCATATCATTGTGGGAACGCCGGGAAGAATCCGGGATCTCGCTGAAAATGGAGCATTGTCAATCCATACTGCTACAATTTTAGTTGTCGACGAAGCGGATCTGGCTTTTGACATGGGATTCATCGAGGATATCGATCAATTCGCTTCAAAAATGCCAACGAACTTGGAGATGTACGTATTCTCGGCTACAATCCCCGAAAAATTAAAGCCATTTCTTGCAAAATACATGGAAAATCCTATCCATGTGCAAATTGGAAATAAAAAGCCATTGACAGAGGGAATGCAATATTCTCTTGTGCCGGTTCGAAGTATGGACAGAAAGAAAAAGTTGCTACATGTCTTGAATGCTATCAATCCATATTTGGCGATTGTTTTTACAAATACAAAGCAGAATGCAGATGAACTCGCGAATTATCTTGCTACGCAAGGCATTAAGGCAGGTAGAATCCACGGCGATTTGTCACCACGTGAACGAACAAGAATGATGAAACAGATTCGTGATCTTGAGTACCAATATATCGTAGCGACTGATCTTGCTGCACGCGGAATTGATATTCCTGGCGTCAGCCATGTCGTCAACTATGAACTTCCCGATGACTTGGAGTTTTTCATTCATCGTGTAGGTAGGACTGCGAGAGCGGGTCTTGAAGGTATTGCTATTACATTATATGAGCCTTCAGAGGACGATAAGATTGTCCAAATTGAAAAGATGGGTATCCCATTTGTCCATGAAGATGTGAAAAATGGAGAGTGGATAGAAGTAAAAGAGCGAAATGCACGGAAAAAGCGCGTCAAAGAAGTTGACGAACTGGATCGCAAAGCTGCATCCTTTGTCCGTAAACCTGACAAAGTTAAACCAGGTTACAAAAAGAAAATGGCAAAAGATATAGAGAAATTCAAGAAAAGGGAAAGGAGACTGAAACGCAAAAATGACAAATGATCAACCACTATTATTAGGTTCCCATGTTTCCATGAGCGGGAAAAAAATGCTCTTAGGTTCAAGTGAGGAAGCATTAGGATATGGAGCGAGCACTTTCATGATTTATACGGGTGCTCCGCAAAACACACGTCGAAAAGCAATTGAGGAGCTGAACATCGAACAGGGGCTCCTGCATATGAAAGAGAATGGATTATCCAATATTGTTGTCCATGCACCTTACATTATCAATATCGGGAACACAACAAAGCCCGAAACGTTCAGATTGGGCGTTGACTTCCTTCAAAAGGAAATAGAAAGAACAGCAGCCCTCGGAGCCAATCAGATTGTCCTTCACCCTGGTGCTCATGTAGGTGCGGGTGCCGATAAAGGGATTGAAAAGATTATTGAAGGGTTGAATGAAGTCCTCTCCGAAGATTCCACAGTGCGAATAGCCCTTGAAACGATGGCTGGGAAGGGCAGTGAATGTGGAAGGAATTTTGACGAGATTGCCAAAATTATCGATGGCGTTAAGAACAATGAAAGGCTTTCCGTCTGTTTCGATACTTGTCACGTTCATGACGCAGGCTATGATATCGTTAATGATTTTGATGGTGTATTGGAAGAATTCGACCGGATCATCGGCAAAGATCGAATTTCTGTTATCCATGTCAATGATAGTAAAAACGAACGCGGTGCGATGAAGGATAGACATGAAAATATCGGGCATGGGCATATCGGCTTTGAACCACTTAGCTATATCGTTCACCATCCGGACTTTGCGTTGATTCCAAAAATCTTAGAAACACCTTTCGTTGGTAACGATGCTAAAAACAAGAAAGCTCCATATGAGCAGGAAATCGGTATGTTGAAATTGAAACAATTCCAACCTGAGCTACGAGAGCTTTTATTAGTCTAAAAAAGAAGTCCCGCCCTTACAATAGCAAGGGCGGGGCTTTTTTAAATCATATCTAAATACTGACGAAACAATTCCTCACCTTTTTTATCCCCAACAGCATTCTTTACTTTATCCAAGAAGCTTTCTGGTATTCCTGTAAATAGCCAATGAAATGAAATCTCGTCAAGCAATGGACGTAATGCCCTTATTTCATTTACGGATAAATTAATGCCATATGCATCCGCCAACATTTTCGCTTCTTGATCACTTTTCGTTTTTATCTCATTTAAAATTCTCATGTAATCCAAAATTAACCATTCCTTCTCAATTAGTTGTGCCCAGCCATCACTTCGTATATAATTTTACAAGTAATCGTAATCGTTCCTGTTTACAACAAGGAGATAATAGAAAGGATTTTTCATTTGAAAAAGTCGATTATTGAATGTGAAGATGTATATTTTCAGTATGAAGATTCTACTGTTCTTGAAGAAATTACACTAGAAGTGAAAGAGGGCGAGTTTTGGGCGCTTATAGGTCCGAACGGTTCCGGCAAATCAACGTTGATCAATATTATTTTAGGTCTAAAAAATCCCGATCAAGGGATTGTTAAGTTATTTGGTGAAAATGTGGACTCATTCCGGCAGCGGGAACGGATCGGCTATGTCTCACAGAAATCCAATTCATTCAACACGGGCTTTCCAGCTACAGTACTTGAAGTTGTAAAAAGCGGCCTTACCGCAAAGGTAGGATTGTTTAAAGCTTTTTCCAAACAAGATGAGCAGAGGGCGATGGAAGCATTGCGGATTGTTAAGATGGATGCATTTTCAACAAAGAATATTGGAGAATTATCCGGAGGGCAACAGCAGCGAGTGTTCATTGCGAGAGCATTGGTTGGAAAGCCTGACTTACTAATAATGGATGAACCAACTGTAGGAATTGACCAGAAAAACGTTGCTTCGTTCTATTCTATGCTCAATGAATTAAACCGTGAGCATGGTATTGCGATATTGCTTGTTACCCATGAAATTGATTTAGTAACCGACCTTGCAACGCATGTGGCTTGTTTGAATCGGTCAATCCATTTCCATGGCAGAAAAGCAGAATATCAGAATATGGATGATGCTGATATTTCGAAATGGTATGGTCATCCTGTAAGGCGCGTTCATACCGATCGGAAGGGGGTATAACGTTGATCAGTGCTTTATTGACATATGAATTTCTTCAGAATGCATTCTTATCTGGACTGATTATCGGTATCATTGCTCCTTTGTTAGGCTTATTCATTGTTGTAAGAAGACTTGCACTGATAGCGGATGCATTGAGCCATGTTGCACTAGCAGGCATTGCGGGAAGCCTTTTCCTCAGTCAATCGGTGCTGTTTTTTTCTGCTCTAAACCCAGTTTACCTTGGAATGGCGACGGCAGTTGGAGGCTCGCTTTTGATCGAAAAACTGAGAGGTGCCTATAAGCATTTTGAGGAACTTGCCATACCAATTATCCTATCTGCTGGAATTGGTTTTGGAGCAATCTTCATTTCTTTGGCTAAAGGGTTTTCATCTGATTTGATGGGGTATTTATTCGGTTCTGTTTCTGCTGTCAGTCGGCAGGATTTATGGATAATCGTCATTATTGCTATTATTGTTATTGTCTATATCCGATTAGTCTATAAAGAGCTATTTGCATTATCCTTTGACAGCGAATATGCAAAAATCTCAGGAGTGCGTGGCAAAGTAATTCAGACAATTTTTATGATTATCGTTGCATTGGTTATTGGTGCTTCCATGAGAATAGTAGGTATCTTACTTGTATCATCATTGATGACTATTCCCGTTGCGGCTGCAATACAGCTTGCAAAAAGTTTTAAAGGGGCCATGCTGTACTCACTAATTATCGGTGAGCTATCTGTTATCATCGGTTTATTTTCGGCGTACTATCTTGATATTGCCCCAGGAGGTACAATTGTCATAACTTCCATCGTCATTTTACTCGCAGTCTTAGGGTGGAATAAAGTGAAAGGTAGAAAACGAAACCGGATTGTGAAGGGGGAATTTGCATGATGTTAGATGAAGCTTGGATCATTCTACAAGAAAATCAACTCAAGCGGACTAAAAACCGAGAAACAATTCTTGAGTTTTTTGCTGAGAATGACAGGTATTTAACGGCAATGGAAGTTCGGAATTTTATGGCTGCCGATAATCCGGGCATTAGCTTTGATACGATATACCGCAATTTAGCGTCATTTTCCCAACTTGGTATTTTGGAAGAAACGGAGTTAAACGGTGAACGTCACTTCCGGATGCAATGCGATCACGGAGTACATCATCATCATTTTATTTGCACAACATGCGGAAAGACGAGAAATATACTACACTGCCCGATGGAATCGATTTCGGTAAATTTACCTGGTTACGAAGTTGAAGGACATAAGTTCGAAATCTACGGAAAATGTCCGGTTTGTACAAAAGCGTAGGGTGCCTGCTTAGGCCCGAAGCTGGACGGCATTGATAATATAAAAGGAGTGGGAATCCCATTATAGGGTCCCACTCCTTATTTTATTTCACACTTTCTATTAGTGGAAACAGTTTATTGATCCATTCATTTGCTTCTTGCCAATTTGTTACTCGTATAACCCCTTCAGGAATCGGTTCGCGATTGTATGGGGTGTCAAAAAGAAAGACTGGAATACCCAATTCTTCATGTATCCCAACTGCATTATCATGCTTATCTTCAAAAAACGCGTCAACTTCAAACTTTCTCGCAGACTCTATTTTTTCATGGCTGCCGATTAATTCGATATGATCGTAAGGAATTTCCTCACGTTCGAACCATTGAACTGTACAATCCAAAACATTTTTTCCCCGTGCCGAAATATAGAACAACTCAAAACGCTGTTGTAATTCCGAAAGAATCATTTTAGCATGTTCCTGAGTGGGGGATGTTTCATAAATCGTAGTTTCAGCCTGACGATACCATTCATAGAACTCTTCTTCATTGACCGGGAAAGCCTTCGTTAAGTCGTATTCCTTTATATCATCTAAAACTAAATTACATCCAAATTGTTTATTGATATGCGGGAGTAGGGAAGTAGGACATGTTACAGTCCCGTCGATATCAATACCAAAACGGAATTCCCTCATTCAGCGGCTCCGCTTTTTAATAGAAGCTCTTCTTGACGCTTCTTTTCAAAGTATTCTTCAGCCAATTTATCGATTTCCATTTTTAACTCTTCAACCATTGTTTCCTCAGGAACTTTCCGGACCGTTTTACCTTTCATGAAAAGAAGGCCTTCCCCACGTGCGCCGGCAATGCCTATATCTGCTTCTCGTGCTTCTCCCGGGCCGTTTACCGCACAACCTAATACAGCCACCTTCAAAGGAGCCTTGATCGTTGAAATATACTCTTCAACTTCATTGGCGATGGAAATTAGATCGATTTCGATACGACCACATGTCGGACAAGAGATAAGTGTTGCGGCATTCGATGAAAGTCCAAATACTTTCAATAGCTCGCGAGCAACTTTAACTTCTTGCACAGGATCAGCGCTTAAAGAAACACGAAGTGTATTTCCGATACCTGCTGAAAGCAATGTCCCGAGTCCTGCGGCACTTTTAATAGAACCTGCGAAAAGGGTACCAGATTCTGTAATACCAAGATGTAAAGGATAGTCAAAAGCAGCTGCGGCCTTCGTGTATGCTTCTACCGCGAGATTCACGTCAGATGCTTTCAATGAAACGATAATATCGTGAAAATCCAAGTCTTCTAATATTTTAATATGATGCAATGCACTTTCAACCATTCCATCTGCCGTAGGATATCCGTATTTTTTAAGGATATGCTTTTCAAGAGAACCGGCATTTACACCAATCCGAATTGGAATTCCTTTAGCTTTAGCCGCTTTAACAACAGCTTCCACTTTTTCTTGCCGTCCGATATTTCCAGGGTTGATCCTGATTTTATCGGCACCTTGTTCAATTGCGATTAACGCGAGTTTATAGTCGAAATGGATGTCAACAACTAACGGAATATTGATTCGCTCTTTAATAGCTCCAATTGAATAGGCTGCGCGTTCATCAGGGCAAGCTACACGAACAATTTGACAGCCCGCTTCCTCTAAACGCAATATTTCAGCAACTGTAGCCTCAACATCATGTGTTTTCGTTGTTGCCATGCTTTGGATGAACAACTCATCACTGCCGCCAATTGTCAAATTGCCTACACGGACAGGACGTGTTTTGGATCTGTGTGTCATTTCATTCATGGATTCTCTCTCCTTAAAAACTCATAACTACTTTCTATTTTAGCAATCAATCATATGAAAAGACAAGGGACTGAGTCTAAATCATCTTTAATTGCAGTTGTTCACACCCGTTTTGGAAAGTGGAAGCTTGACGGTCAGGCCGCCTACTATTTCCTGGTTTTGAAGATGGGGATTAAGGGAATAGAAGGTAGATAGTCTTTCTACAAATGTCATATTCATATCCGGATACATTGATAATAGCGTTTCAATTGTATCGCCTTCTATCGTAGTGACGCTTATTGAGTCAATTGTTGATTCGCTGCAAGGCTGCGGTGCTGTATCCCCGTAAAAAGCAGCCAGAGGGATTGTCCCTTCTGAAAAGTCAATTCGGATAATATGGATGGCTATAAAAATAATAACGGCTATTAATAAAGTGCGCATGGTCATTCCCCCTCGCGATACTATATGCGAGAAATGGGAAAGTATTCATTTTGGCGCGTTTGGATAATACTTGAGTGTTACAAAAATATAGCAGATATGAATTAAGGACGACAATACTGAACTAATGGTTTCAGCAGAAGGGAAGAAGTCCAGTACAATCGTTATTAATAAAGGAACAGTCGCTGCAATTGCCGTCGTCCTCCATAAAAAACGATACTCCACACGTTTTTTTCTCAACTTTCCAATGAGCATTCCGATAGCTGCAAAGATACTAATTCTAACAAATACATAAAATGTGGCAATGACAAATTGAATAACAAATGCCATAGGATAAAGTAGTCCGCCAATTGTTTTACTATAATCGTCCAATTCTGGACTAGTTTCAAAAAGTGCAACATCCCCAAAAACAAAAAGGCTGAATGAGATCAAAGTCATTAACAGGATGAAAAAGAAAGCAAAGCGGATCACCCTTCCAATTGGAAGGAGACGGAATGCCGCAAGCTTTTTCGGTTCATGAAAGCCAGCAAGTAATAATTGGTGAAACTTCACAATACAACCTCCTTCAACTATTAATAGTTTATCATTTTCTTAATTTAAAAAGGCAAATATGGTTGAAATGCATATTTGACAAAATGATGGCAGTATCTTGGTGAATTGTTAAGGGAATGTAAAGTTTTAGCTGTTAGTATTTACAATTCCTTAATATTATCAACATAATAAGATTGAATTACATAATGTTTGATGGAGGTTGGCTGAATAATGGAGATGAATTGGCAGGAAATGCTCTTTCAGTTTGTGGGGGGGTTAGGGATTTTCCTCTTTGCCATTAAATACATGGGTGATGGACTACAAAAAGCGGCGGGGGATAGGCTTAGATCCATTTTGGATCGGTTCACTACAAACCCGTTCATGGGTGTGCTTGTCGGAATTATTGTTACCGTCCTCATCCAGTCCAGTTCGGGAACGACTGTTATTACTGTTGGATTGGTTAGTGCAGGCTTCATGACGTTGAGGCAAGCAATCGGTGTCATAATGGGAGCAAATATTGGGACAACAATTACTGCCTTCATCATCGGATTGGACGTAGGTGCGTATGCATTGCCAATTATGGCTGTAGGTGCTTTCCTCATATTTTTCATGAGGAAAAACTCTGTAAAAAATATTGGTGAAGTTATTTTCGGTTTCGGTGGCTTATTCCTAGGTCTCGAGCTTATGAGCGCTGGTATGAAACCACTCAGATCGCTTAGTGCGTTTTCCGATTTTACAGTCGCGATGGCAGATCATCCGTTATTAGGGGTTGTAGCTGGAACGGTATTTACTCTTATTGTTCAAAGCTCAAGTGCGACGGTAGGGATTTTGCAAGGTTTGTATGCAGAGAATCTTATCCCATTAGGTGCTGCTTTACCGGTGCTGTTTGGCGATAATATCGGAACGACAATTACGGCAGTACTTGCGTCAATTGGTGCCTCTGTTGCAGCAAGAAGAGCCGCAGCGACACATGTACTTTTCAATATTGTAGGTACAATCGTGTTCATGATTATCCTTTATCCATTCACTTTATATGTTGAATGGATTGCGGGTGTTTTAAATTTGGAAAATAAAATGCAAATTGCCTTTGCCCATGGTTCATTCAACGTCGCAAATACAATATTGCAATTTCCGTTAATCGGAGCTTGGGCATTGTTGGTAACAAAGATCATTCCAGGCAAGGATGTTACAATTGAATACAAGCCGAAGCATCTGGATCCTAACTTTATCAACCAATCGCCAGCTGTCGCAATTGGACAAGCGAAAGAGGAAATCATTCGAATGGGTGATTTCGCGGTTCAAGGATTGCAAGAGACGTATGAGTATTTAAAAACAAGTAATAAACGAAATGCTGAAACAGCCTATCAAATCGAAGACGCCATCAATAATTTAGATAGAAAAATCACTGATTACCTCGTAGAAATCTCGGCTGTTAACATTTCACCGATCGAATCGGCCAGACATGTAATGCTGATGGATACAGTACGTGATATTGAACGAATTGGTGACCATTTTGAAAACATCATTGAATTGATCGATTTCCGTGAAGTGAACCGTGTGAAATTGACGGATGAAGCTATGAATGACTTAACAGAGATGTTTACTCTAACTATAGGTACAGTTGATAAAGCGATTCGCTCGCTTGATATGAACGATACAGAGTTAGCGAAGTCGGTTGCAGAGCAGGAAGACTTGATCGACAAGATGGAGCGGAAGTTCAGGAAAAACCATATTGTTAGACTAAATGAAGGACTGTGTACTGCACAGTCAGGTATGGTATTTGTCGATATCGTTTCGAATCTTGAACGAATCGGTGATCATGCCGTTAATATTGCAGAGGCGATTTTAGGGAAACGAGTATAAGGAAAATTCGGGAGGGAAGTCATGGAAATAATCGGTTGGATAATAGCCATTGTCATGTTTATCATCGCATTTATCGGATTGGTTTACCCAATCATCCCTTCCGTAATCTTTGTTGTGGGCGGTTTCTTGTTGTATGGATGGATTGTGACGTTTGACGGGATGAATTGGCTATTTTGGATCATCCAAATTCTTTTTGTGGTTTTGCTGTTCGGTGCTGATACACTAGCCAATATTGTTGGCGTGAAGAAATTTGGCGGTTCCAAACCAGGGATGTGGGGAAGTACGATTGGTCTGCTTGTAGGACCTTTCGTAATTCCTGTTGCTGGCATTCTGATTGGACCGTTTATCGGTGCAGTTTTGGCCGAGCTGCTTATATCGCGTACAGACTTTAAACAATCATTGAAAACGGGAATCGGGTCCCTTGTTGGTTTCTTAACATCCATTGTTGCAAAAGGGGCTGTAATGCTTCTAATGATTGGAATATTTATATTCTTTGTCGCCTAATAGTTCATTTAAATTGAATGCCCTTCTAAATTTTGATAATGTTTATAGTGCAGGATAAATTATGAATCAATCAAGGAGGAATGGAAAATGGCTTACAAATTACCAGAACTGCCATACGCATATGATGCGTTAGAGCCTCACATCGACAAAGAAACGATGAACATCCACCACACGAAACATCACAATACGTATGTGACTAACGTGAACAACGCATTGGAAGGACATGAAGAGCTAGCTTCTAAATCTGTAGAAGAGCTTATCTCCAATTTGGATGCTGTTCCTGAAAACATCCGTACAGCTGTACGCAATAACGGTGGTGGACATGCAAACCATACATTCTTCTGGAACATTCTTTCACCAAACGGTGGCGGAACTCCAACGGGTGCTCTTGCAGAAGCTATCGATAAAAAATTCGGAAGCTTTGATGCATTCAAAGAAGAGTTTGCAAAAGCTGCTGCAACTCGCTTCGGCTCTGGATGGGCTTGGCTTGTTTCAAACAACGGAGAACTTGAAATCATGTCTACTCCAAACCAAGATTCACCATTAATGGAAGGCAAAACACCAGTGTTAGGTCTTGACGTTTGGGAGCATGCTTACTACCTAAACTACCAAAACAGACGCCCTGACTATGTTTCAGCTTTCTGGAACGTTGTTAATTGGGACGAAGTTGCTAAAAACTTCGGCTAAAATCAAAAATTGATGCAACCTAGCATACATTCTGTTCGTCAGAATGTATGCTTTTTGTATATAGAATGATATAATCCAAAGTGGACTATTTTAAGTAAGGGGAATACATATGAAAAAGCCGATGCGCAAGGTGGATCAAGCAAAAATCCGTCAACGGAAACATATTGCCTTTAGGATGAACCTACTTTTCTTTTCGATTTTCATCCTGTTTTCCATGCTCATTTTCAGGCTTGGGTATTTGCAAATCGTTAAAGGCGAGGACTATACAAGGGAATTGGAGAAGAAAGAGGAAATCGCTGTCAATACCAGTGTCCCACGTGGCAGGATTTATGATCGCATGGGGAATATCCTTGTTGATAATAAACCAATGAACGCCATCACATATACGAAGTCAACATCCACAACTGCAAGGGAAATGTTAGAGATTGCCGAGAGTCTATCCGAATTGATCGAGCAAGATACGAGGAGGGTTACGGTCGGCGATAAACGGGATTTCTGGATTCTTTTGAATAATGAAGAGGCAAAAGCGAAAGTCAGCGCCGAAGAAATAAAGGAAATTGGCAAGGATGGAACGCTTTCCAAACAGGACATTCAGCGCGAGGTAAACAGGTTGACGCGTGAGAGGGTAACAGAAGAAGAACTAGACTCTTTTACAGATCATGAACTTGAAGTATTAGCAATCTATCGAGAGATGATGTCAGGCTATGCTTATTCTCCTCAAATTATTAAAAGCGGCAATGTAACGGAGGAAGAGTTTGCGGCAGTCTCAGAACGATTGACTGAATTTGAAGGAGTCGATACGACGACCGATTGGGAACGTGTTAAATTCTCTGACAGCACAATTCTTGGTACGATGACGAGCCCGATCGAGGGGATTCCGTTAACGCATCTGGATTATTATTTGGCTAGGGACTATTCCCGCAACGATCGGATCGGGCGAAGCTACTTTGAACAATATTACGAAGAACTTTTAAAAGGTCAGAAGACTATCGTCAAAAACATTAAAGATCGAACGGGCCGTGTCGTTGAAACAAAAACCGTAAGAGAAGGTGAGCCGGGTAAGGATCTTGTTTTGTCGATGGACAGTGAATTACAAGAATCATTGGAAAAACTTCTATCAGATAAGTTGTTAGAGTTAAAGAAAGACCCTAAGTCGGATCTATTGGATCGAGCTTTTCTAATCATGATGGATCCGAATAACGGTGAAGTCCTTTCCCTTGTAGGAAAACGACTACTAAAGGATCCTGACTCAGGTAGATGGGAAGTCCGTGACTATGCTTACGGAACATTCACTTCCGCCTATGAAGTAGGGTCAACTGTAAAAATTGCGACTGTATTGACGGGCTATAGTGAGGGCGTATTAAATGTCGGGGACATTAAAATAGACGAACCAATCTATATTGCTAATTCCAAACCAAAACGATCTCTATTCAATCAGAACGGACGCTATTCTGTCGATGACGTCCTGGCACTTGGCAGGTCTTCTAACGTCTATATGTTCCGGATTGCCATGTCTCTTGGGAACGCAGTGTATAGACCAAATCTTCCACTACCAATCGATATTGAAGGATTTGATAGACTTCGGAATGGGTATGCCTCATTCGGGTTAGGTGTGAAGACAGAAATTGATTTGCCGGGCGAATACGCGGGTCAAACAGGTACGGATACTATTTCGGGTAAGCTCTTAGACTTCGCAATCGGGCAGTTTGACACGTATACGCCATTGCAACTCGCACAATACGTTTCTACAGTTGCAAATGGAGGATATAGGGTTGCACCTAAGATTTTGAAAGAAATCCGAGAGCCTTCTCGTGATGGTGAAACACTTGGTCCTTTGTTGCAAGAGACGAAAGTAAAAGTATTAAATCGTATCAACAATACCGAAAAAGAGATTGAGCAAGTGAAAAAAGGGATGAAATACGTATACTATGGACCGAATGGAACGGCGCCGAATCTGTTTAATGATGCACCGTACACAGCTGCGGGTAAAACAGGAACTGCCCAATCTGCGTATTACGGAGATGATCGTAGCAAGTATGGAATGGCGTCTGTTAACTTGACCCATGTCGGATTTGCACCAGCCGAAGAGCCTGAAGTGGCGTATGCGCTTGTTATTCCGTACGCTTCTACGGATCGCGGCCACTACCCAAGTAGGGATGCGAATCGGTTAATGAGAGATGCACTTGATATTTATTTTGATTTGAAAGAAAAACGTGGAAACGTGAACCAAAACGAAACGACTAGTCTAAAAATAGGACGTAAATCTGTTGTGGAGCTTGATGAGGAAGACGAGAAGGAATAAAAAAACTGCCAGATCGATAACAAATCGATAATGGCAGCTTTTTTTATTTCGTTTTTGTGATAATACTTGCAATCGTTTTTAAATCCATAGTCGTGTCGACTTCATATTCTCCAATTTGGATAAGGCCAGAAAGACCATTTTCAATTAAATAGGATTCAAGGTTTTTAGCGCTATCGATAACACCAGCTCTTTCAAGTTTGTTCGCAACAGTTTTGGAATTGGAACCTGGTTCGATGGAGAGTATTATTTTTGTTATTGGCTCAGGCGCAGTTTGTTGTTCATCTTCGGCCTTAGCCACATCCTCGGTTTGAGTTGAAACCGGATTGTTTGGTGTAACCGTTTCTGTGGAAGTTATTGTTTGTGCAATTGCCAATTCCTTTTTCACTCGTTCCAACTCGGTTTGCAACTCTTCCAATTGTGTTTGCTCGTGTTGAGTAGAGGATGGGGTAACTAAGGGTGTTGTAAAATAAATGATTCCTCCAGCCAAAATGCATCCGATACCTGCTGCCCTAAATATATCTTTCATCATAGCAGAACACCTCGGGACTTCAATACATCCAAAACTTCATCGTTTGTAAGAGACGAGCGTTTTGCGATTTCTGGAACGGTATAACCTTGTGCTTGTAAGGAAAGGATTTGGTTGACGATTATTTCATGCACAGGTTTAGTTTTAGGCTGTTTACCCTTTGGAATTGGTCCAACACTGATCATCAATTCCTCTTCGATGGCCCTCAATCTCTTTTTTAACTGATTTGTTTCTTGATGCAGGCTAATTGAGATATTTTCAATTTCATCTTCGTGCTTGCGTGAGGAGGTACCGAAAAAGAATGAAAGTATGATTAAAATAATTCCGCTGACTAATAATATTAATGGTATATCCACTTGAAAACGCCTCCGGGAAAGATTACTTTGTTCCCATAGTATCATATGCACCAATTTATTGTAATTTGAAACTTTCTTCTTTACATACACGTGTGGTATGATACAATAAAAAAGTCGTATAAATCATGCTCATATTTAATTTATATTGCTGAATGAGTGGGAGGGACAACAATGCGCGTAAATATTACACTTGCTTGCACAGAATGTGGAGAGCGTAATTATATTACAAAGAAAAACAAGCGTAACAATCCGGAACGTCTTGAAATGAAAAAATATTGCTCACGTGAAAAGAAACAAACTTTGCATCGTGAAACGAAATAATCGCTCATGCCAAAACTCTTCACGGGTTTTGGTTTTTTATTTCAAAATGGGGGAATAATATAATGGGGAAATTGACTAAACGAAAACAAATATTGTCTAATATGAAAGATATGGATACATCCGAATATGCAAGTAAATCTTCATCGATTGTAAAACTCCTACTAGCTTCTGAGGAATATTGCAAAGCGGAAACAATTGGTGTAACGATATCTCGTTTTCCGGAAGTCGATACAATTTCTATAATCGAAGCTGCGTGGAAATCGGGTAAGAAGGTAGCTGTACCCAAGTGTATTTCTTCGACCAGGGAAATGGATTTCCGAATCATTACTTCATTTGATGATTTAGAAACAGTCTATATGGATTTAAGAGAGCCTGTCATCGAACGAACCGAAACGGTTGAAAAAACGGCTATCGACCTGCAAATTGTGCCAGGAGTCGTCTATTCCGATGAAGGCTATCGGATCGGCTTTGGTGGCGGATATTATGATCGTTACTTGACTGATTATCCCGGGGAACGTTTATCCCTCGCTTTTAAAGTTCAGACGGCCCTTAACGTTCCTGTTGAAGAACATGATATACCAGTCAATAAGATTATTACTGAAAATGGAGTCATTCAATGCCGAATGTTACGTGAAAGAATATGAAAGAGATGAAAGACTTTTTTAGTGTTCTGCAACTCCTTAAACGTTTTGGGATTTTCATATATACCGGAGACCGAAATACAGACATTGAGCTGATGATGTCCGAGGTGAAAGAGCTATTTGATAACGGCTTAATCCTTAAAGAGGATTACCTACGGGCGCTACTTATATTGAAAAAGGAATTAAATTAAATACGATAAGTTTACTTTTTAAGACTATTTAGAAGTAATTTTTTAAAGATAATCTGCAACTTTTTCTCCTCTAATCCGTCTATAATATGTAGTGCATGTACAATTGACAGGGTGAAATTACAAAAAGCTTCAATAATGAAAGGAAGATAAGTATGAAAAAAGTAACGTGGCCCAAACATTCCGTACTCGGCATTGCAATTGTCGCTACATGGCTCACAACATATATAGGCTACATTACTAGCTTCAATATGAAAATCGATAATATGGTACAGGAGTTAATACTCTTCATAAATCCATTAAGTTTTCTATTATTCCTGTACGGCCTCGCGCTATTCATAAAGAGTACGAAACGTAAGAATATCTATATAATTTCAATCAGTTTGATCACATCTATTATTATGTTCAGTAATGCAGTGTTTTATAGGTTTTTCAGTGACTTCATCACATTGCCATTGTTGTTCCAAACTAATAATTTCGGGGATTTATCTTCCTCGGCAACTGCTAATATGCACTTTACAGACATCTTCTTTTTCGCAGATGTCATCATCATTGCATTAGCTATCAAGTTCATCCCTCAGAGGGAAAGTGCTTTAAATCGTCGTAACATTGGCCGTAAGCTTTATTTTGTTGTAGCTGCTACAATTTTGATGGTGAATTTAGCTTTGGCTGAAGCTCAAAGACCACAACTTCTAACAAGAAGTTTCGATAGGGAACTGCTTGTGAAGAATATCGGGACGTACAACTACCATATTTATGATTTATTCATCCAGTCGAAAACACATGCGCAACGTGCTTTGGCGGATGGTAGTGAGTTGACCGAGGTCGCAAACTATATTAATGCGAATTATGCGGAACCGAATCCGAAAATGTTTGGTGCTGCGGAAGGTCGTAACTTGATCATTGTTTCGATGGAATCTCTTCAAAACTTCGTTATAAATAATAAGATGAATGAGTATGAAATCACACCATTCTTAAACAGTTTGACAAAAGACAAGGATACATTTTATTTCAATAACTTCTATCACCAAACAGGTCTTGGGAAAACATCCGACTCCGAATTCATATTGGAAAACTCCTTGTATGGTAGAAATGGAGGAGCTGTTTTCTTCACAAACAGTGGAAACACGTTTAACTCATTATCTGAAAAACTTGGTCACAATGGTTATTTTACAAGTGTAATGCATGCCAATAACCGAAGCTTCTGGAACCGGGATATTATGTACCAAGCTCTTGGGACTGAAAAGTTCTATGATGTGGAAAGCTATGAAATCGGTGAAGGTCAAGCGGTTAACTGGGGTATGAAGGATATTCCATTTTTAGAGCAATCTGTGGATTTAATGAAAGAAATGCCACAACCATTTGCAACTCGTTTGATCACATTAACGAATCACCATCCTTTCGATTTGGATGAAGAGGATATGATGATTCCGCAGTATGATTCTAATTCGAAAACGGTAAACAAGTATTTTCAAGCAGTCCGCTATATGGATGAGGCGTTAAAGATATTCTTTGATGACTTGAAGCAAAGCGGTTTATACGATAACTCTATTATTGTGATGTATGGAGATCATTACGGTATCTCTGAAAATCATAATAAAGCGATGGGTATGTACATGGATAAAGAAATTACACCGTTTGATAATGTTGAATTGCAGAAAGTGCCAATGTTCATCCATATTCCAGGATACGGAAAAGGTAAAACTATGGATGAATTATCAGGACAATTGGATTTAAGACCAACAATCTTGCATTTATTAGGCGTTGACACAAAAGAAGATATGCAAATGGGTGCTGATGTTTTCTCTCCTGATCATGAACCTTTTGTCATTTTCAGAGATGGTCGATTGGTGACGGAAAACAATATTTTCACCAATGAAGTATGTTATGATATCTCTACAGGAGAAGAAACAGATAACGAAGCTTGTGAGCCTTACGTTGAACGCGCCACAACTGAACTTGACTATTCCGATCTGATCATCAATGGAGACTTGCTCAGATTCACAGATGATGACCAGGAAAAGTCAAAGACAAAGATGCATTAAAACGACTAAGTTCTGCACGGGTTCGTTTCCCGTGCAGTTTTTTTATAAGGATGGGGGGGAGGGGACGTATTGAAAAGAATAGTAATCTTGCTTATATTGGCGTTAATCGCTTTGACGGGTTGTACAACAAAAAAAGAAACAGTTGAACAACCTGAAATCGAAAAACCGAATGAACCAATTGATGGGCCGATTAATGAACCAGATGTAGAAAACATAGTTTCACCTAAGCCTCTTCCCATTTTCAAAGCGGACCCCTCTTCGTTTCACTTCATTGCCGACTGGCTTACTGATTCTGAAATCCTTTATGTGGAAAAGAGGAATGGAGTTTATCAAGTTAAGTCATATAATTTGGAAACGGGAGAATCGAACCTTGTTTATGAAGATGAGTCCTTTATAACGGATATTATTGTTCATCCTTCAATGAATTATTTGCTTGTACATACGAGTGATCAATCGGATCTTGCAATTGTTAAAGTGATTTCAATGGACGGCGTAGTCCGACATCAAGTTGAAATTAATTCCACAGAATTAGCGATTGAATGGAATGATTTGGACCCGGAAAAAATATTACTTACCGCTTTCCATGAAGATTGGTCTTTTGATCTCTTCGTCTTTGATGGCCATACTGAGAGTCTTTCGGTTATTGAGATGGATGATCCGTTTCCAAAATGGATAGGTGATAGTCGAATTGCCAATATTGTTTTTTCGGAACATCCTCTTGATGGAGGAAAAATACAAATTTTAAATATAGCAGCAGGAGCGACAGAAACTTTTGATGCGGAAAATGTCATTTACTTCGATACGTATGAAGATAAGTTACTGATTGTTCAGTCCCTTGAAGCCGATAATTTTTCATATTCATTACGCAATGATACTAACACGGTGTTAGCCAATTGGAATATGCCGTTAGTCAGCAATTATTCGGAATGGGTCATTCCGGAAATTGAATGGATTAATGGAGAAAGTTTTCTTTTTAAAGGAGCTTTGAGAAGCGGGCAGTTGGACGAGCTTAGTTCGGAGTTTAATTTATATCTTCATGAAGTTGGAGTCTCGAAAATAATAACAGAAGGATTGGATGCGGATTCAATCACGTGTTCACCTTCCGGTAAAAGATGTTTGAATGGGTATACTTTCGAAGAAGTAATAGAGGTTGAATCTGGCGATAGAAGGAACTGGATTGAATTCGATAATTGAAAAACATCCCCTGCAGGTGAGTGAAGGGGATGTTTTTTGTTTACCAATTTTAATTAATGTAGAGTTGCCGGATATCCTCCGAAAACAAGCGTAGCAATTGTGAAACCGCCAAAGATAACAGCAGCCGCCAAATTGAACACGATGCTTAGGATATTGCGCTCTTTAAAACCTTGTACAGTTCCGACAACGGAAAGAATCGCTACTAAGCCGAAGATTACCATTAAAATCAAACTTGCGTTCATAATGAAGACACTCCTTTCAAATAGAGAAAAAATGAATGCCGATTTAGCAATATTCCTCTCTTATTGTACTGTTTAAAAAAGATTTTGTCGAGGCATATTAGTGACGTTTGTTTGAAAATGGTATCCGAGTTCATTATTATTACTTAAAGGAGGGTGAAAAATGTTGAAAATACGTACATATCCATTAGGTCCGATTCAAACAAATTGCTATATTGTAAAAGACAGTGAAGGCCAATGTCTGGTGGTAGATCCTGGGGAAGAGGGAAGCAGGATTATACAGAAAATCGAAAACATGAATGGTAAACCTTTGGCTATTCTTTTGACGCATGCACATTTTGATCATATTGGAGCTGTAGATGAGGTTAGAGACCACTTTTCCATTCCGGTTTATATTCATCGGGAGGAGCAATATTGGCTGATGAATCCGGATCTTAACGGTTCGTCGAGATATCCCGGACTACCGCTCGTTTCCAATAAGGCGGCCGATCATTTTTTACAGGAAGGCCAAATAACGATAGGACCGTTTCAATTTGAAATCCGACATACACCCGGCCATTCCCCTGGAAGTGTATCATTTATCTTTAAAGATGCACAATTCGCTATCGTTGGGGATACACTTTTCAAACAAAGTATAGGACGAACCGATTTGCCTAACGGCGACACAAATATGCTCCTTAATTCAATTCAAGGGAAGCTTTTGTCATTGCCTGATGATTGCAAAGTATATCCGGGGCACGGCCCATCGACAACGCCGGGCGCCGAAAAAGTATCCAATCCATTTCTGAAATAAAAAAACAGCCATTAGGCTGTTTTTTTTGATGGACGATTAATTAATGTCCGCCTTGTACATGAATGAATGTTGAGTAGTAGCTGAAACCCACCATGAAAATCATTAGGTAAGCTCCGAACATGTACATATACATACGCTCTGTAAGATTCAAATATCCAAGCAATAGGAAGAAAATAGTGCTGGCTACGAAAATGACGGTTGCTGGCATCATTCCACCGATGAAGAACATAACAGCGAAGATACCCGTCCAAAAACCGCATAGCTTGAACATATTATCCATAAGTGCGTCCCTCCTTAACATGAAACAGTTCAAAGATCTCCTATTCATTATAATGGATAGCAACTTGAAAAGTAAACTCTTATCAAGTCAACATTGTGACAAATGGATGGATTGGAGTTGTTTGGAAAGACAGTAAAATTTAAATTTACTATGGAAAAAGCGGTTTAATATTTCTAATGGGCCGAAAACGGCATGTAAACTTCGAGTTTGCTTCAAACTATTCCTTTATAAATAATTTCATCGTATACTCACGATAAGGTGAAAAGCGGTCTTTCACCCCTAAATTCGAAAAAGGGGTGTTCAATGGAAATGCGTACTAACCTCATTGAAATAAAATGCTTTGAACTTTTGGAACGTGCAATATTCAATGATGCGACTGATATCCATCTTGTTCCAATGCGTGAAGGTTATGATGTGCGTTTCAAAAAGAATTCGAAATTAGAGCGGGCTGGCACATATCCCCCACAGTTGGCCACCCGTATGATCTCCTTTTACAAATTCCTTTCATCATTAGATATTAGCGATAAACGTAAACCTCAAAGTGGCTCATTTCATAAAAAAGTTCAGGATAAAAATTATTCATTTCGCGTATCAACTATTCCCTCTGTCCATATGAAAGAAAGTGTCGTAATACGATTGCAAAGGCATGATAGAATCTTGCCCCTTGAAAAACTATGTATCGACCCAATATGGGAACAAAAATTTCGATACGCAACTCAGGAACAGCAGGGGCTGATCATCGTCACGGGGCCTACTGGTAGTGGAAAAACGACTACTATTTATTCACTAACCGCACATTGTGTCAATCATCTTGAAAGGCATGTCATTACATTGGAAGATCCAGTAGAAAATAATCATGCTCATTTGCTGCAAATCGAAGTGAATGAAAGATCCGGCATGACTTATGCCGCTGGTCTGAAAGCAATTCTTAGACATTCACCAGATGTCATTATGATTGGTGAAATTAGAGATGCTGAAACCGCGAAAACAGCCGTGGCGGCGGCTTTGACGGGCCATCTTGTTTTGACGACGGTCCATTCAAAGGATCCGGAAGGTTGTTTTTACAGATTAATGGATTTTGGAATCACTTCGGAAGAGCTACGACAGACAATCGTCTGCATTTCCGCACAGCGGTTGATACAGAAAAAAGATGGTAGTGCAGGCGTGGTGTTTGAAATTGTTCAAGGCAATCTTTTGGAGACTATCGCCGAATCGATCAGTAAAGGCGAAAAGGTATCCATCCCAAGGGAGATAAAAATAGAATCAGTTTTAAAGAAATACAGCAGACAAACCGAAAAGACATATGGCTAAGAAAGGATTTAAGGTTTTCGTCGGTACATCGCAAAATATTGAAAACCGTCCTGCCTTTTTAGAAAGGCTATCGATTTTATTACAGGAAGGTTATACATTTCATGAGAGTCTGGTTCTATTGCTGCCTCATCATTCAAAAAGTTATTCAGAACTACTTGAACGGGTGGAAACTGATCTGAAAAGTGGACAAGGGGTTACGTCAATTCTTGAAAGGCTTGGATTTTCTCAGAGCGTCCTTTTGCCGGTTGTTGTTTCGGAAGTAGATGGGCGATTAGCAGAAACATTGAAGGGGATAGCGGAACGGTTGAAAAAGACCGATGAGAGAAGAAAGAAATTAAGAAATCTCCTTCTTTATCCTCTCGTCCTTTTTTTCTTCATGACCATCTTGCTCCTTGCCTATCGAAACTATTTCCTTCCGAATTTACAGGCATTATCGATATCAAGAAATGAAGAGGGGTCTGGGTTTGTCGATATGTTACCCCTTATCGTCTCCAAAATTCCAGATGTCGTTGTAGGTTCGGTTTTAGTGGTTATTATAGTGGCAACTGCCGGGCTGATATTCTACCGGAAGCTTATGCCGTCGTCAAAAATCAGTTTTTTATTGAAACTGCCTTTAATTCGGTGGTTTTTTACAAAGCTTAAAACACGAGATTTCGCTGGTGAGATAGGAAGCCTGTTGCAATCAGGACTATCCATGCAAGATGCCCTTGAAGTTTTGGTAGTACAAAAAGTAGACCCCATCATGAGTGAAGTTGCAAGCACGATTAAGAAACATGTCGTTTACGGTGAATCTTTCGATCAGGCGATCTATTTGACGAGTGGGTTGCTTGATGAATTAGGTGCATACGCCAAGCATGGTTCTGATACTGGTCACCTTGCGAAAGAACTTATTATCTATAGCGAAAAACTGAATGAGGTGGTAGAAGAAGAGATAGGAAAATGGCTTGCAATGTTGCAGCCGATCCTGTTTACAATACTTGCCATCTGCATTTTATCAGCGTATTTGGCGTTACTTTTACCTGTATATGGCATGTTCGATAAAATTTAGGGGGAGGATAAATTGAAATTTATTAAAGGGGAGAAAGGCTTTACATTAATTGAAATGATGATAGTTTTGTTGATAATCTCTGTTTTAGTATTGATAGCATTACCGAATGTGATGAAGCATGCGGAAAAAATAGATGAAATGGGTTGTGATGCGTATATATCAATGGTTCAGGGGCAAGTTGCGGCGTATATGATGGAGAACCATGAATTACCAGAGTCAGTAAGTGATCTCATCCCCGATTTACTACCTGATCCTGCTGAAGAAGCCATAGAAGCAAAGTGTCCTGATGGAACAGAAATTGAGATAGATAGTAATGGAATTGTAAGTCGAAAAGATGAAAGCAAATAATCAATCAGGCTACACATTCCTTGAAATGCTATTAGTATTAAGTGTAGTTATCATCCTTACGGTCGTCATCATTCCGATTGGCGACCGTTGGATTCAAAAACAAAGTGAGGAAGAGGCACTTCAAATGCTCATAGCAACAATTCACCATGCCCAAGCATATGCGTTAGCTCACGAAGTGCACACTTCTATTTCGTTTCGGAATTCGGGAAGATCCTACAGCCTATTTACCCCCATCAATGTAACGTATTCTACAATTGACTTTCCGGAAGGCATGAGATGGGTTGCTGGTAATAGGTTGAGGGCGGTTGAGTTTCATCCGAATGGCCATATTATTAACCCAGGGACCCTTGTTATCCAGACATCTACTGGGAACAAAGTTATCACCTTGCAGTTACAACATGGGAGGATGCTTGTCTATGATCAATGAAAATGGCTATTCATGGCCTGAATCGATTCTTTCCCTTGGTATTGTAATGGTTATCTTCGGGACGCTTTTTCCTTTTTACTCCCATATGTCAGCGAGGCTCGAGATGAAACGACTGGAAATGCATGCTGCCGAAACCGTATATCATGCCGCTATCCTTCACAAGTCATACGGTTTAAGTGAAGGAGTAAATCGTATAGAAGAGGTTACTTATATATGGACAGTTAACGCTGATTCCATTTGTGTCATGTATAAATCTATCGAAACGGAAGTTATCAAGTGCATAAACTTTTAAAAAATGAAAAAGGATTCACGTTTTTAGAGTCAATCTTTCATTTACTGATTGCTGCTATTTTTCTTCAATTTGTTGTCCTTTTTTTCTACTGGAAATCACCTATTGAACGCCAATTGGAAGATTATTTCGCTACCGAATGGGAGTTATTTGCAATCGATCTTCAAACGTTATTATTGGAAGTTGAGGATTTTAATGTAGCTGCAGGGAATCAATCTATATCGTTTATCAACAAAAGGGGAAAGATTCAAGTTGGGCAAGCGGGTACTTTAATCCGGAAAACGACCCATGATAGTGGCTACATCCCACTTTTCACTAATGTGGCTAACACGACCTTCATAGTAGACGGGCATGAATTGCTCTTGAAGGTAAAGATGCTAGACGGTAGTGTAAGGGAGAGGAGATTTGCAATTGGCTCGTATTCGGAATGAAGAAGGCATAATCCTTGTCGCTGCACTTATTTTACTATTTATCGTAAGCCTCTTTCTTTTTACCCTCGTTTCATGGCATAGTAATTTATACAGAACATTCGATTCAATTGAAACGTATTACGAAAAGGAAACAAAAAAGATTATGGGGCAAGGCGGTTAAAATAATGAAGAAAGTTTACTTGGTCGGTTTCATGGGGAGTGGAAAGAGTGCAATTGGCAAACGGTTAAGCACTTTATTGAATATACCCTTTTATGATATGGATGCTGAGATTTCCGAACAAACCGGGATGACGATACACCAAATATTCGAAACGTATGGGGAAGAGAGTTTTCGGGAAATGGAAACGAATTTTTTACGGAGTTTTCATGATGAGTTTTGTATTATTGCCACAGGCGGGGGAGTGGCGATGCGTGAGGAAAATAGAAGTATTATGAGAAAGACAGGCCTTGTCTTTTATTTGAATGCTAATTTCCGTGATATTTGGCGCAGGGTGTCCACGGATATCAACCGTCCAATCGTTCAACGGTCATCAAGGGGTGAGTTGGAGTCTATTTTCAATCAAAGGATGCCGCTCTATCTCAAAAGTGCTCATATTAAAGTTGAGACTGCGGATCGAACATTGAAAGAAATTACACAGTATATAGCGTTTCAGATTGAACGATTGAAAAATTAATAGCCTATTGATGAATTTTATAGTTATTTGACGAAAATGGACGTAGAAAAATA
Source organism: Sporosarcina thermotolerans (assembly GCF_042658975.1). Taxonomy (NCBI): domain Bacteria; kingdom Bacillati; phylum Bacillota; class Bacilli; order Caryophanales; family Caryophanaceae; genus Sporosarcina; species Sporosarcina thermotolerans. Next base: position 178,936 of record NZ_JBHSRM010000014.1, read on the forward strand.
ATTTGAACAAGTTAAACACGAACGTTTTACAATGTTTTATAAAAAATGTTCGTGAAATCACCGTTACATTAAAAAGGATTGCGCTTCCACCTATGAAATGTTAAGATATAAGGCGAAAGGGCATGTAGTTGCCAGAATTTTTTCAGATACCTAACACTTAACAGCATATCGCGGATGATTGGATTGGGGAGAGCACGCATCGGGCGTCGCCGAAGGAGCAAGTAACTAAGGTTATGAATCTCTCAGGTAAAAAGACCCATCCATGACGCATCTCTGGAGAGCGCCATATTAACGGCCACCAACGAGGAAAGCCGCAAGGTCAAACTTTCAGGTACATGGACAGAGGTTCTCTTATTATTAAGGGGACTTCTGTCTTTTTTTATCAATTATCTAAGGGGGAATATGGCTGTGACAGAAACTTTAAAACGTACCGCGCTTTTTGATAGCTATAAGGAGTATGGCGGTAAAACAATCGATTTCGGCGGTTGGGAATTGCCAGTTCAATTCTCAAGCATTAAAGCTGAACATGAAGCGGTTCGAACAAAAGCAGGTCTATTTGATGTATCGCATATGGGTGAAGTCTTCGTATCCGGAGATCGTGCTCTAAATTACTTGCAAAAGCTTGTTACGAATGATGTTTCAAAACTGAAGGACGGTCAGGCGCAATATACTGCAATGTGCTATGAGAACGGCGGAACCGTAGATGATCTATTAATCTATAAAAGAAAAGATAATGACTATTTATTGGTCGTAAATGCTTCAAACATTGAAAAAGACGTTGAGTGGATGAAGAAATATGTAACTGATGATGTAGTTATTGAAGACCGTTCAGACGAATTTGGTTTGATCGCTTTACAAGGACCAAAAGCGCAGGAAGTCCTGCAGAAATTGACATCTCAACCTTTAGATGAAATCAAATTCTTCCGTTTTAAAGAGAATGTCGATGTTTCTGGACACAATGTCCTTATTTCCCGTACAGGTTATACAGGTGAAGATGGCTTTGAAATTTATGGGTCTCCAGAATCCATTGTTGCCCTTTGGCCGATCATCCTGAACGCAGGCAATGAAGAAGGCGTTGTACCTGCTGGATTAGGTTCACGTGATACTCTTCGTTTTGAGGCTGGGTTACCTCTTTATGGTCAGGAATTATCGAAAGATATTTCACCACTTGAAGCAGGCTTAGGCTTTGTTGTGAAGTTGAATAAAGAAGTCGATTTCATAGGAAAAGAAGAACTTGCAAGACAAAAAGAAGAAGGCGTATCAAGAAAACTTGTCGGCCTTGAAATGATTGATAAAGGAATTCCACGTACTGGCTATAAAGTGTATGTCGGTGATCAGGAAATCGGTGAAGTTACTACTGGTACACAATCGCCTACATTGAAAAAGAATATCGGTTTCGCACTACTTGCAACTGAACATACTGCTGTTGGAACAGAAGTAGAGGTTGAAATTCGAGGAAAACGTTTGAAAGCAGTATTAATTGCAACACCATTTTATAAACGATAATTGAATGAAGAGGAGATATGTGGACATGAAGCTCAAGCATCGTTATATTCCTATGACGGATAAAGATCGCGAAGAAATGCTGTCAACAATCGGCGTTGCGACGGTTGATGAACTTTTTGAAGATATTCCCGAAAAAGCCCGTTTTAAGGGTGAATTGAATATTAAGAAGGCAAAATCTGAATCGGCATTGACGAAGGAACTTGCTCAACTTGCGGCTAAGAATGCTGATGCTCGTACATATGCATCATTCCTTGGAGCTGGTGTTTATGATCATTACAAGCCAATCATCGTTGACCATGTAATTTCACGTTCCGAGTTTTACACGGCTTATACACCATATCAGCCTGAAATTTCACAAGGTGAATTGCAAGCGATTTTCGAATTCCAAACAATGATTTGTGAATTGACTGGCATGGACATTGCGAACTCCTCCATGTATGACGGCGGAACTGCACTTGCAGAAGCCGGGACTATGGCAGCAGGTCATACACGCCGCAAGAAAATTCTTGTTTCTGAAACAGTGCATCCTGAATCTCGTGACGTAGTTACGGCTTATGCGGCTGGACAATATATCGAAGTTGTGACTATCCCGCAAAAAGACGGTGTGACGGATATGGCGCAGCTTGAAGAATTACTCGATGACAATACAGCGGGTGTACTCGTACAATATCCTAACTTCTTTGGACAAGTTGAAGATATTCAAAAAATCGGTGAAATGGCTCATGACAAAGGTGGATTGCTCGTCGTCTCAGCGAACCCTCTTGCTCTTGGTGTGTTGACGCCTCCAGGAAAATTGGGTGCAGACATTACTGTAGGGGACGCTCAACCATTCGGCATTGCTGAACAATTTGGCGGACCGCATTGTGGTTATTTCGCATCAACGAAAAAGTTGATGAGAAAAATGCCGGGCCGATTAGTAGGGGAAACGACTGACGAAGAAGGTAGACGCGGTTATGTATTGACGCTTCAAGCAAGGGAGCAGCATATCCGTCGTGACAAAGCGACATCCAATATCTGTTCGAACCAAGCATTGAATGCTCTTGCAGCTTCTGTTGCGATGACTGCTTTAGGTAAAGTCGGTACGAAAGAAATCGCCTACCAAAATATCGCGAAAACGGCTTATGCGAAAAGTGCATTTGAAAAAGCAGGTTTTGAAGTGAAATTCGGTGGAGCGCATTTCAATGAAATTGTTGTTGCAGTTAACAAGTCTGTAAAAGAGATGAACGCTAAACTTCTTGATAAAGGAATCATCGGTGGATATGATCTTGGTTTGACATATCCTGAGCTATCCAACCATTGTTTGATCGCAGTCACTGAACAGCGTACAAAAGAAGAAATCGATGCACTTGTGCAGGAAATGGAGGCCCTTCATGCATAAAGATAACCAACCGCTAATTTTTGAAATTACAAAAGAAGGTCGAATCGGATATAGTCTGACTGAACTTGATGTGCCGGAAATCGATTTGTCCAGCCATTTGCCAAATGGATTTCTAAGGGAGGAATCGGCTGATCTTCCTGAAGTTTCTGAGCTTGATATTATGCGCCATTACACAGCCTTATCCAACCGTAACCATGGTGTTGACACAGGTTTCTATCCGCTTGGATCATGTACAATGAAATATAACCCTAAAATTAATGAAGCTGTTGCACGTATCCCTGGATTCGCGAACATTCACCCTTTACAAGATGAATCGACGGTCCAAGGTGCAATGGAAATGATGTATGACCTTCAACAGCATCTTTCTGAAATTACTGGTATGGATGAAGTGACACTTCAACCAGCAGCAGGTGCACATGGTGAGTGGACTGCATTAATGATGATCCGTGCATTCCATGAAGCAAACGGAGAAGGCAACCGTACAAAAGTTCTTGTGCCGGATTCCGCTCACGGAACGAATCCTGCTTCTGCAACTGTTGCTGGATTTGATACAGTTACGATTAAGACGAATGAATTCGGATTAGTAGATATTGAAGATTTGAAAACGAAGGTTGATCAAGACACAGCAGCATTTATGTTGACGAACCCAAATACACTTGGGCTTTTCGAAAGAGATGTTCTTGAAATTGCTGAAATCGTACATGGAGTTGGCGGTAAGATGTACTATGACGGCGCTAACCTGAATGCGATCATGGCAAAAGTACGCCCGGGAGATATGGGCTTTGATGCTGTTCACTTGAACTTGCATAAGACGTTCACTGGTCCTCACGGTGGCGGTGGCCCAGGTTCAGGCCCTGTCGGTGTAACAAGTGAATTAGCACCATTCCTACCGAAACCGGTACTTGTGAAGAAAGACGATAAATATACATTCGAATTTGACCGTCCACAGTCAATCGGACGAGTTAAACCGTTTTACGGCAACTTCGGCATCTATTTACGTGCATACACATATATCCGTTCCATGGGTCCAGATGGTTTGAAGGCCGTTACGGAATATGCGGTATTAAACGCGAACTATATGATGCGCAAGTTACAGCCTTATTTCGATCTGCCGTATACACAACATTGTATGCATGAGTTTGTTCTTTCCGGCCGTCGTCAAAAGAAATTGGGTGTCCGTACTTTGGATATGGCAAAACGTCTGTTAGACTTCGGTTTCCATCCACCAACAATCTACTTCCCGTTGAATGTTGAAGAAGGAATGATGATCGAGCCGACTGAAACAGAATCGAAGGAAACGCTTGATTCATTCATCGATGCAATGATTCAAATTGCGAAGGAAGTTGAAGAGACTCCTGAAATCGTTCAGGAAGCTCCACATACGACTGTCATCAACCGTCTTGACGAAACGAAAGCAGCTCGTCAACCGGTATTGCGCTACATCAAAGAAGAAGATCTTGTAAATGCATAATAAGTGAAATGCAAAAGGAGAGTCCCGAAAATGGGGCTCTCCTTTCCTTTTAACTCACAGATTAAAATCCGATGGATCCACCATTTTGATCCCATTCTCCTTTTGAAGACCGTCTGTGTTGTTTTTGAAGATCTTCAATTCTGCGCTGATAGACAATCATTCCATCGTAGTGGAAGCTTATCGCGATTGACATGTATAACTCGTTCAATTGGGAAATCGATAACCCTCTTGTTCGGTTTGCCATATCGTCAAGTTGTTCATCATTGAAAAGGTTTTTGATGTCGAGTTGTTTTAAATAGGCCCTTCTTACTTCTGCAGTAGGGGACGGGATTTCGTATGTGCTATCAAAGCGTCCTGCGCGATTGATAAGGGCTGGGTCAATTCGTTCAGGATAATTGGTCGTCCCGATGATGAAAAGTCCATCACGCACCCGTGCGCCATCCAATGTATTCAGGAATGTGCTTCGCGTATGCTCCGGCATTGAATCGATATCTTCAATGACAAGAATCGCAGGCGCCATCCTCGCTACAGTATTGAACACTTCTTCAACTGAATAACTACCCGTATGTTCTGTAATCTGCCAATAGATGACAGGGGCTGACGTTGAACCGGTGATTGAGCGGACGAGAGTCGTTTTTCCGTTGCCTGGAGCACCGTGTAAAAGAATACCGCGTTTATATGGGAGACCGTATTCTTTATAGAAGTTCCCATCGTTTTTGAAGAATTCATCCACGGAACGATATATATCGTTTTTGATTGTTTCCTCAAGAAATACGTCAGCTCGATCAATCGTATTATCTTGCGCAAAGCTCTTTTTCACAACACCACTATCCGTATCGACCAAATAAGTGATTGTCGTTTTCATCAGTTCACGCTGTAATCGGTTTACATCATTTATGAAATTCAGCACTTTTGCAGGTGTTGGGGCAATGATATGGTGCTCCGGCCAGGTGGTCCCGCTGTCTACATAATAGAGAAATTGTGCAAAGGCCACTTCGTATTCGGGGAAATAGAGCAGCTGATTTTCGATTGTTTCAGAAACGCGTAATTCGAAAGCCCGATCTGATTCGGTTTTTTCGACTTTCCCAGACGGACGTGTGCCATATATATGCCCCAATGATTCGAAATGCAATTTCCCTTTTTTCATTAATTCATCAATGACGGATTCCGCATGTGAAATAAGCTCTTCTGCCTGAATGATTTTCCAGTCTTGCATTTTCCGTGCATTAAGGCGTTCAATGACTTTCCTCATAACGAATGCGTAGTTTTCAAAGTTAGGATGCGAGTCATTAAATAATTTCTCGATTGGTAATAAAGTAAAGGATTGTTGGTTATCCATTAAGGTCTCCATTCATTTTTTAGTTATAGAAAAAGTTCCTCCAAAGGAAGAACTTAAACTGGTTGTATTTTGTATTTAGTTACTTGCTTTTCACTTTTCCTGTCCAAGTGCGGAACCCGCCTTGCAATTGGTAAAGTTGAGTATAATCCTTTTTCTTAAGGAATAAAGCAGCACGGGAACTTTTCCCAGTGTTTTGGTCATACAAGTAAACAGGCTTGTCCGGACGGATCTCTTTGTAGCGCTGACGAAATTGGGAATAAGGGATATTACGTGCACCTAAAATATGTCCCGCTTCATAATCCTTGGGCTCTCTAACATCAACCAATTGGGCTTTACGGTACCCTTCGATAAATTGCTCTTGCGTTAAATTGGTAACAGCTTTTCGTAAACGGACCATTGTGATTACGATATATAATATCAAAATTAGTAAAACTGCACCTGAAACATAATAATTACTCACAACCGCTTTCCCCCTTCTATATATAGTTTTATTATATAGAATGACTGTCACTTGTTCAATGGAAATAAAACAATGGTAATTTATAAAACCGCCATTTGTCGAAGTTTGTAAAAATCAATACTTATACGTATGAAGACTTCATGGTATTATAGAAATATTGTTTTGAAAAATGAATGGTGTAAAACTCCGTGTGTAAGCGGGCGATAGTTTAGTCCTTAATGAGGTGTTGTTCAGATTCAGAACGGCGAATAGACTGGAACTTTCGGATTATTTTTCAATGCAAACTGCATGATATCAACTTTTTTATTTCTCATGTCGAAATGTTTTTATTGCAGCGTGTTTCAATATGTAGTAGATTAGGGAATAGATTCAACACAACATGTTGTGTTGCTATAAAATATATCACCAGAAGGAGGATGCGTTAATGGTAATTGTTTCAAAGCATCAAGAACCGATTCTGGACAAGACGCGGTTGAATGCAGATATTGTCGAATTCCCGCAAGTACATCCAATTACAGAAGATATGAAAATCGAACACAGTGGGGTATCCCGACTTGTCATGATTGACCGGTATTCCTTCAAGGATATCGAAAAGAAAACACTTAAAGTTGGTGATTTCGTTGTTCTGACAGTGAAGGAAGATCCGAAATTTCCAGCAAGAGGGCTTGGCTTCATCACAGCACTTGATGAAAAGAATCGAAAAGCAGATATTTGGATCGAAAAAGAATACCGTAGTGCAATCGACAATCCCGAAAGCATGGAAACCGGAATTATTACAAGACCAATCGATGTGATTGAAAAACCACTTGAAGTGTTCTACGAACAGATTGCTAAACGGAATGCAACAGGGCTTGCATCTGTTGAAAAGACAGAAGAACAACGTAAAGCATCTTTCGACAAGTTTTACGGACAATTGTCGAATTTGAATTTTATCCCTGCAGGCCGTGTATTATATGGAGCCGGTTCGGGTACTGAAGTAACGTTTTTCAACTGTTATGTAATGCCGTTTGTTGCGGATTCACGCGAAGGCATTTCTGATCACCGTAAGCAAGTAATGGAAATAATGAGCCGTGGCGGCGGTGTTGGAACGAATGGTTCGACATTACGTCCAAGAAATACATTAGCACGCGGCGTCAACGGAAAATCATCCGGGTCAGTATCATGGCTCGATGACATCGCAAAATTGACACATCTTGTCGAACAAGGTGGATCAAGACGTGGTGCCCAGATGATTATGTTGGCGGACTGGCACCCTGACATTTACGAATTCATCATTTCGAAAATGCAAAATCCAAGGATTCTGCGGTATCTTATTGAAAATACAGAAGACGAATTGATTAAGAAACTTGCAAATGAAAAACTGAAATTCAAACCGCTTACTACACAAGAAGAAGCGATGTACCAAGGAATCCTTAATTATCGGACAATCCCTGGTATGGGCGGTTTCAACGAAGCAATCTTAAGAGACGCTGAAACAAAATTACGTGACGGAGGAACTTATTCCGTTAACAATCCAGAGTTCCTAACTGGTGCTAATATTTCAGTTACATTGACAGATGACTTCATGAAAGCTGTGGAACAGGACGCTTATTATGAGCTTCGTTTCCCAGCGGTTGAGAAATATTCTCCTGAAGAAATGGCAACGTATAATGAAGAATGGCATAAAGTTGGAGATGTAAGAGAATGGGAGCGCCAAGGATATGAAGTCCGTGTATACCGGACGATTAAAGCACGCGCACTTTGGGATCTTATCAACATTTGTGCAACGTACTCTGCAGAACCGGGAATTTTCTTTATCGACAATGCGAACAGCGAAACGAATGCAAAAGCTTACGGCCAGCAAGTCGTAGCGACAAACCCGTGTGGTGGACTTCGCCTCACGTTAAAAATTGCGGGATGAAGCGGGGAAGCTGAGAATGCCAATCCGAACCGAAGGCTGAAGGTAAAGCTTCAGTCAGGGGCAACGCATACCTGGTGATCCTGTTTTACATAGTAAAACAGACTATAATCCAGGCACGAGACCGCAAGGCTGTATTAAACAGTCAAAATGTATGCTGAACTTACAGGAAAACGAACTGTAAGAACTGAATGGATAAAAAACCTTCAGGATAACAAAATTGGAACAACCATTAGCACCATATTCGGTTTGTAACCTTGCTGCTGTAAACCTTGCAGAATTCGCTGATAAAGAAACGAAGACAGTAAACTACGATAAATTGAAAGAAACTGTTCGTGTCGGTGTCCGCATGCAGGACAACGTAATTGACGCAACACCTTATTTCCTTGAAGAAAACAAAGTACAAGCCCTTGGTGAACGCCGTGTAGGACTTGGCGTTATGGGACTTGCCGATCTTCTTATCTACTGTGAAAAAGAATATGGTTCAGAAGAGGGCAACGAACTTGTCGATAAAGTTTTCGAAACGATTGCGACAACCGCTTACCGGGAATCAATTGAACTTGCAAAAGAGAAGGGAAGTTTCCCATTCCTTATTGGCAAGACAGACGAGGAAACAAAAGCGCTTCGTGAAGCATACATCAACACAGGTTTCATGAAAAAAATGCCGGAAGATATCCGTGAGGCAATTCTTCAACATGGAATCAGAAACTCCCACTTATTGACAGTTGCACCAACTGGATCCACTGGAACCATGGTTGGCGTTTCTACCGGCTTAGAACCATACTTCTCCTTCACTTATTACCGTAGCGGACGTCTCGGGAAATTCATCGAGGTGAAAGCGGGTATCGTCGAAGAATATTTAAAACGTAATCCAGAAGCAGATCCGGACAATCTTCCTCATTGGTTCATTTCATCAATGAGTTTGGCACCGGAAGCGCATGCTGATGTACAATGCATTATCCAGCGTTGGATTGACAGCTCGATCTCGAAGACTGTTAACGCACCACGCGGTTATACAGTCGAACAGGTAGAAAGCGTATATGAGCGTCTTTATAAAGGCGGAGCGAAAGGCGGTACTGTGTATGTCGATGGCAGCCGTGACTCGCAAGTACTAACGCTGAAAGCTGAAGAAAACGAAATGGATTCCGATTATGTTGAAGAAGTTGTCGAACAACGTAAAGTCGTACTCGTTAATACGATTCAGGACCTACGTTCAACGAATGTCACAATCGGCTCTGAAGTGGGCGATACATGCCCTGTATGTAGACAAGGCACCGTTGAGGAAATGGGCGGCTGTAATACATGCACGAACTGTAATGCACAGTTGAAATGTGGATTATAATCACAGGAACTAAAAGCATCCCAGTTCCTTTTTACAATTAAATAAAGAAATTGAATTAAATGTAAAAATCGTCCTTTCTAATATGGGTTGGCTGACTCCATTATAAGATAGGACGATTTTTTTGCGTTTTTTAAGTTAGTTTCTACGCTACCTTCATCAAACAAGCCTGATTGCAAACAACTAAGAAACTTATTTAATCTTAATCCGTCTAACCATTCAAGAGGAATTATGTGAGAATAAATACTAATCGGAAAAATAGAGTCCAACTTGAAAGGATTGGTTACATTGAAAAGTAGATATTTGGGCTGGAAAAGTATCCCGATACTAGTTATGGTATTCATACTTACTGCTTGTACGGGAGAAATAAGGCCTTCCGATAATACGAAAAAGGAGGCCGTAAAAGTTGACGCGGTTTCGTCTACTTCATCGGGTCAGAATACGACCGATGTTGAAATTCGCCCTGCTGTAAAAGATGTTGAGCTGCTAACATCTAAGGGGAATCAGTCCCTAACGGCTACTCTACAACATGGGAAAGGATTTTCTTTGTATGTTTTTGAGAACTTTACATTTAATGAAGCGACAGGTCGTCTATCATTGAGTAGTAACCCAGAATATTACGTTGATATTGAGTCACTGCCATCCGAAGATGATTTAGCTCAACTTGAAGTAGCAGGTGAGGAAGAGTTAAGTCAGATCGGTGAGGTGTTTAATTACAGCGGTGAGTTGGTTGAACATCCCCTTGGTTTCGCGGATCTCTACCTTCAAACCTCCGGAGAGGGTGGCATTAGCGATTATATTGTGTGGAAATCGGAATCGGGCGCTGCATTCTTATTCCGTCTTCACAATCCGAAAGGGGTGGAGGCATCTGATTTTGCTGGACCAATTCTCGTTTCCCTTTCAACCGTACAAAGCGAATAAAACATTGCACTTTCTGTACTATTTGAAGAAAATCGACCCTTGAACTAACGAGTATATCAGAAAAGTGAATCGTCAAATAACTAATGAGGGGGGATGGTATGAGAAGATTATTTATTTTAGTAGCAGTACTTAGTTTTGCGCTATTTGGATGTAACCAAGGTTCTTCAAATCAAATTGAGGAAGTTGTAAATAGTCATAATGACATTAAAAACTTGGAGGGTTTAGATAAATTTGTTGAAAGTGTAGAAAATCAAAGTGATGCAAAAATAAACTATATTCAGTATGGTATAGGGACAACGTGGCGTCAAGACATTGGCGTTTGACGGAAAGAGCATTAATGTTTCACAAAGTGTAGATGGTGAATTTATTGAGGAATATGATTGCCAAGGGTTAACAATTGAAATAGAGAAAGATATAAAACAATATATTCTCAGAGATTGTAGTGGAAGTTTTAATGGTGATTCTGTATTGTTATCAATCCCAAATAAATAAATGGCGCTTTACTTAAACAAACAAAATGAAGTAATTGGTAAGTCGGGTTATACTTCAATTATCTTAAAGGCAATGAAGAGCAACCACAGTAATTCATATCTGTTCGATATAAAAAGGAAGTGTCCATTTATCGGGACACTTCCTTTTATTAATTGACCGGAACTGTAGAATTTTGCACTTTTGCATCCGTCGATTTTAAAATCTCGACATTTTCAATTCCTTGCTCTTCAATTTCCAATAACTTATTAAAAGAAGCGATTGCCACTTCTACTTGATTATCCTCGGGTTCTTTTGTAGTCAATAACTGAAGCCACAAACCAGGGTATCCCAAATACTTCAGTACTGGAATATTCCGGAGGCTATTCGTAAATTGTAACACTTCGAAAGATACACCAATCACGACTGGGATTAATAAAATTCGATTGACAATCCGTAGCCAGAATGGATCTGTTGGAACAAGGAAATAGATGAACATCCCGACAATAACGGTGAATAATAAAAAGCTACTTCCGCAACGGAAATGCAGGCGTGACTGCGACTGTACATTTTCCACAGTCAACGGTAATCCGTTTTCATAAGTATTGATTACTTTATGCTCCGCACCATGATATTGAAACACGCGTTTGATAAGAGGTGTCATCGATATAAGAGAAATGTATATCAATAACAACGCAAGCTTGAAGAAGCTTTCCAATAGAATCTGTGCTGTTTTACCGGGAGCTATAAAATCTAACATTTGTGCCAAAAACACGGGAACTAAAGTAAAAGCGAACTTTCCGAACAAGAATGATAGAACACCCACTGCCGCTACACCTAAAACCATAGCCAACTTTGAAGATTCCTGTTCTTCCACAACCTCTTCTCCAGGCATCACGTCATACCGTTCATTTGCGAACGTTAAGTGTCTGGATCCAATGCCTGCTGATTCGACCAATGCTACAATTCCTCTGATAAAAGGTATTTTTTTAAGCTTCGTAGAGATTGGCTTCTGTTCTTTCGGAACATAAAAGTAATCCAGTGAATCATCTTTACGTCTAATTGCTGTCACCGTATGGTTCTTGCTGCCAAACATTACACCTTCTATAAGGGCTTGGCCACCATATGTAGGCGGCTGTTGCTTTTTGGTCATAATTTACCCAACACCTTCTTTTTTTAAATGAGAATCGCATGTACCGCAATCATTGCGATTGAAATTTTAATCGAATCGGAAAGCCTTATCCGCTATTGTGATAACAACTATCTTATCATATTATTGTACAAAAAATCGCATCATTACACCACCTTTTAGGTTTAAAAAACCTAATCTTTCCCGACACTTCTTTTAAGGAGGAATTACAAAATATGAGCAGAACTATGGTATGGACAACTTTATTTGCAGCTTTATTTACATTAATCTCTTTAAAATCATTGCATTTTTTCAATTTCATAAAATGGTCACCTGTTGGTTGGGCGGAAAAATGGTTAATTTTTGGTTCCAAACATGAAGCGCCGAAATGGGCACTATTATTTGTTATTCTACTAATCGCTTTCGGTATTTTTTATTTGGTTTCAAAATTAACAGTCAGCATTTCGCCAGCCATTACAGCTATAGTTATAAGTGTGATTTGCGCAGTAGCCCTCGAGTGGGTCATTTTCTCACCAACATCTCTATCGGAAGGTGTCAAGTCGATTTCAATTCCATTCCTTTCAATTATTGCGGTTGTCAGCAGATTCGTAACAGGTACGGCCGTTTACGAGGTGAAATCTTCAAATAACGACTAAAAATAGGTTGCGACAATGTAGCGATGTGATAAAATGGGAAAGAAAATGGTGAGAGGAATGGTGCGGCGGTGAAACTGCTAGTTCTGAATGGACCGAACTTGAATAGGCTTGGAAAAAGGGAACCGGATATTTATGGAGCAGAGACGTTGGCGGATGTCGAACAAAAACTGCAAACAATTGCTTCAGAGAGCTTCGTTGAACTTTTCTTTTATCAATCTAACAGCGAAGGCGCCTTAATTGATAAAATCCATGAGGCATATGACTTCGGTTACGACGGAATTATTTTTAATCCAGGTGCTTACACACATACAAGCATTGCAATAAGGGATGCTATTGCTTCGGTGGATATTCCGGTTATCGAAATCCATATTTCAAATATACATAGTCGGGAGCCATTCAGACATACTTCTTTAATCGCTCCAGTGTGTATCGGACAGTTATCCGGTTTTGGCACAAGCGGTTATGAGCTTGCACTCCAAGCTTTCCTTCTCCGTAGAAAAGGGGTAAAGCTATGAAACTGTCAAAATTACGTGAATCACTGAAGAAAAGTGGAATCGATGCATTATTGGTAACAAATCCTTATAACCGACGTTATATTACCGGATTTACAGGCAGTGCTGGGGTGGCTGTCATATCTGCTGAAGACGCTGTATTTATCACGGATTTCCGGTATACAGAACAGGCGGCTAAGCAGGTGCAAGGGTTCCGTATCCTGAAACACGAAAAGACACTCATTGAAGAGGTTGCTGTGCAAGTTAAAGAAATGAATGTTAACACGCTTGGATTTGAAAAAGATAATCTTACATTTGGTATGTATGACACGTACAATGAAAAAGTAGATGCGGAATTAAAACCGGTATCCGGTATCATCGAAGAGCTTCGGATGGTAAAAACTACAGAAGAAATTGAAATTCTCAAGCAAGCAGCGAAAATTGCAGATGACGCATTTGCGCATATTTGCACGTTCATAAAACCAGGTGTAACAGAGCTTGAAGTATCTAACGAACTTGAAATGTTCATGAGAAAACAAGGTGCTACATCATCATCTTTCGATACGATTGTAGCTTCAGGTGAGCGGGGAGCTTTACCACATGGTGTCGCTTCCGATAAAGTCATTGAGTCTGGTGACATGGTCACTTTAGATTTTGGGGCTATTTACAACGGTTATATTTCAGACATTACTCGAACAGTTGCAGTTGGAGAACCGTCTGAAAAAATGAAAGAAATCTACGAAGTGACACGTGCCGCACAACAAATGGCTTTAGAACAGATCAAACCGGGTATGACTGGTATAGAAGCTGATGCAGTGGCGCGAGACTACATCAAGTCAAAAGGTTATGGCGATGCATTCGGACATTCGACTGGACATGGTATTGGTTTAGAGGTCCATGAAGGACCAGGATTATCATTCAGATCGGAAACTGTTCTTGTTCCGAATATGGCAGTAACTGTTGAGCCAGGGATTTACCTACCAGGAATTGGCGGTGTCCGTATTGAGGATGATATAATTATCACCGAAGAAGGAAATGTCCGTTTGACACATTCACCAAAAGAATTAATCATCCTATAACGAACATAATGGAGGAAACAGAATGATTTCAGTAAACGAATTTAAAACAGGTCTTACCATCGAAGTGGACGGGGATATTTGGCGCGTCATTGATTTCCAACACGTTAAGCCAGGAAAAGGTGCTGCATTTGTCCGTTCAAAACTACGTAACCTGCGTTCCGGAAACGTGAATGAAAAGACATTCCGTGCGGGTGAAAAAGTGGCAAAGGCACAAATCGACAACCGTCGCATGCAATACTTATATGCAAACGGTGACGACCATGTTTTCATGGATAATGAATCATATGAGCAAATCGAATTGCCTTCAGGACAAATCGAAGAAGAATTGAAATTCTTAAGAGAAAACATGGAAGTTCATATCATTTCCTACAAAGATGAAATCCTTGGGGTTGAACTACCTGCAACAGTAACTCTTGAAGTAACTGAAACTGAACCGGGCATCAAAGGCGACACTGCAAGCGGCGGCTCCAAGCCTGCAACACTCGAAACAGGTCTCATCGTACAAGTACCATTCTTCGTCAACGTTGGTGACAAACTAATCATCAACACAGAAGAAAGTGAATACGTATCAAGAGCATAATTAATTTTAAAAAACACTTCGTTTCCTAAATTAGGAAGCGAAGTGTTTTTGCGTTTATGCTTATCATATTTCACCACGCCCTTTCATAAGTTGTTACATGAAGGGGGAACCCGAATTGGAATTGAATGATTTACTGAGAATAGCCGGTATTGGATTGGTCATTGGATTTTTACACGTTTTCTTCGAACAGACCGGTAAGAAGGAGTTCTCATTCTTTCTTTTCTTCGTAGCCTATATTTACATTGCCGCTGAAATGATCCGTTTCCTCAGAATTTTCTTCTTAGAAATCGCTGAGTTCTTTCAATGGCTTTCTCTGGCATTCTAAATATGGTTACACTCTTTCAACTGATTGTCATTTATCTCCTTCTACTAACCGTGTCATTTGTCACCAAAAGTTTACAACCGATCATTTACGCAGCCATTTTTTTCATCTTCCTGTCGTATGTCGGTATGACAGTCATCGTACCTTTCGGAAAAACTTTTATGCAGCTATTCGCCCCAATACCGGGTCCATTTGTGAAGTTACTGATCGGAAGTGTCCTTCTATTCTACTTCTCGGAAATAATTGTAAAACATGTATCAGAAGCAGGGTACGACTCAATAGCAAAAGTAGCTCATTTCGCTGTCAAAATCGTAATTTTATCACTTTGGCTACCACAATTATCAGCGTTAATTGAATCACTATCCAAATTTATTATTAAATGATCGGATGAAGAATCCATGATAGCTATGCTTGAATCCGTAATCGGAACTGTACTTTCCAGTTTTATCGTCGTTATTATTTCCTCTTTTATGGTATTAGTATTGGATTTTCTATTTCCTTCGTTCAGTAAATGGACGAGAATGTTTCTTTTTTTCATTGTGCTCACAGTTGTCCTTCAACCGGCATTCGAGCATTTTCAAATGATAAGGTCCATTACACAAAATATCGCATCCATGTTCATCTCAATCTATCCATTATTGACGGCAAGCATAATTGCTTCTGGAGGTTCATTCAGTATGTTGAATTTCCAGCCAGCTATGTTGTTATTCGCGAATGGCGCAGTCATACTGGCAGATAAAATCCTGATTCCATTATTGTCCGCTACGATGCTGTTTGACATCCTGTCGAGACTAAATCCTTCAATCCCTTTTACGAAGATGGCCGACTTGTTACGGACATCCCTTATTAGCCTTGTATCTGCAATGGTTGCTGCTTATTCAATCTTCATCACAGCAGGAGGAACAATATCATGGGCATTGACAGGTGTAACAAGCGAACCGATAAAGGAGTTGATCCGTCAAAACATTCCACTAATTGGTTCGTTCATGACGGATAGTTTGGGGGCTATCGGACGTTATTCCTCAGGAGCAAGTGTGTTCATCGGGGCGTGGCTAATTATTACAATCTGGTCTGTTGCCCTATTGCCGACGCTAAAGACCTTGCTGACAGGCTTTCTTTATCGATGGACGGCAGCAATCATTGAACCATTTGCGAACGAAGAAATCACAGGCATACTCGATGACATCGGCAAGACATTGTTTGTACTTTGCGCCGTCTCTTTCTTGGTCGCATTCGCGTTCATCTATACCGCGCTATTTACAGTCATCCTTGTCAAATTAATAACAGTTGTGAAATGAAATGAGGGGTGGCTTGCAGGGGTTTTTAAGCGGATTACTATTACTCTGCATTTTATCTTCCGTCTTGTCACTTATATTGCCCGGGGAGCTGGAAGATGAATTTCTACCTTTAATGAAGATGGCTATAGGAATTTGGATCATTCATTCTATCACCACAATTTTTGGTCATAGCCTCTTCTGAACAAGCATATCATGCAACATAGATGACACGAACCATATCCGGCTCGAAGAATGAAATGGTGATTATATGCAAAAACCAAAACGAAAACTTCATATGCTCTTCATCGGAACGCTACTCGCGATCCTCATAATTTTCATCAATTCTACAATTGGTTCGATGGGAGGGGGAAATAAGAAAGGGGAGGAGAGTCGAGAGGTTTCTGCACTTGAACAAGCGTTGATGAAAATTGAAGGAATTGGGGAAGTGTTCATCTACACACATTCTGAACCGAAAGATGAGTCAAGCCCATTAACAGATTACTTTTCAGTATCCGGCACCAAGTCTGAAAAACAGAACCCGTTGCAAGGGATCCTCGTCGTTGCGGAAGGTGCGGACAATCCCATGACGAAAAACAAAATCAAACGAATCTTATCGGCGGTTCTCCAATTGCCAGAACATCGGATTGTCGTCGAGGAAATGAATAAAAGGGGGATATATATTGAAAGCGAATAAACGAACTGTCTGGTTCCTAACTCTACTAAGTCTCGTAGCGGTGATCTCAATCTATTATTTGAAAAAGGAAGCACCGATGGATTTAGATGCAATGGCAATTTTTGGAGATAATGATAAAGTTACAGTTTCTAAGCCGGATGTCGAAAGTGCAATAAAACCTGTCTATGCGGACGCCATGCAATTTGAGGAAATGAGAATGAATTTGATGAATGAAAGAAGCACGGAGAAAGCCCTGTTGACGACAAAAATGTTAGATTCAGCTTTGTCAGCAGAAGATAAAATAGCGGCATATGAGGAATTAAATGAACTCAACAAACAGACATCTGCGGAAGAAATGATGGAGATTCAAATAAGAAACCTTGGCTTTCCTGATGCATTTGTAAAAATGGAAAAGGGCAAAGTAACTGTTACTGTCATTGCTGAAGATGGACATTCATCTAAAATGGCGGCAGAAATCACACAATATGTAATGACGAGCTGGGAAAATGCACGTACTGTCCAGGTTGAATTTATGGAATAATTCTAAGACTAGGCCCTAAAAGGGTCTTTTTCTTATTAACCGACTCTTTTTCGAAGTAAATCGACTATATCTATTTCAATATGTATGAAAAACGTCTAAAATAGATGTAGTATAGAAAAAAATTAGAGTCAGGAGAATTGTCAATGTTGAAAATTCAAGAAATCCGAGAAATCATTAAATTAATCGACCAATCCTCAATTGAGAAATTTACATTTGAATCAGAAGGCACGAAGATAAAATTGGAAAAAGGTAATTCGAATGCACATGTGCAAACGGAACAAAAAAATGCGGAACCAGTTAAACAAGAAACACCGGCAACGCAAGAAGTTAAACAAGATGAGCCTAAACAAGAAAAAGTTGAAACAACAAACAACGAGAATATATCGAACTCATCTGCCGCAGCAGTTGATCCTTCTTTACACAAAATCACATCTCCGATGGTCGGCACATTCTACCAGTCTTCATCACCGGATACACCTTCATATGTTAAAAAAGGGGACTCCGTCAGCCCAGAGAAAATCGTTTGTATCGTAGAAGCGATGAAGCTCTTCAATGAAATCGAAGCTGAAGTGTCCGGAGAAATCGTGGAGATTCTTGTGGAAGACGGTCAATTGGTTGAATACGGACAACCTCTCTTCCTCGTCAAACAAAACTGAGGGGGGTTACAGAAATGAAAAAAGTATTGATAGCTAACCGCGGGGAAATTGCAGTAAGAATTATCCGCGCATGCAAAGAGATGGATATTAAAACTGTGGCAGTCTATTCAGAAGCTGACCGAGAAGCTCTACACGTTGAGCTTGCAGACGAAGCATATTGCATTGGTCCGAAACTTTCTAAAGACAGCTACTTGAACTTTTCCAATATTATTAGCGTAGCCAAATTGACTGGCTGTGATGGAATTCATCCGGGTTATGGTTTCCTCGCAGAAAATGCAAGTTTCGCTGAACTATGCGAAGAAGTGAATATCGAATTCATTGGCCCAACCTCGGATGCAATTTCGAAAATGGGAACGAAAGATGTCGCGAGAGAAACGATGAAACAAGCCGGAGTTCCGATTGTACCAGGATCCGACGGCCTTGTTGAAGATGAAATCGAAGGGCTTAAAGTAGCTAAAGAAATCGGTTTCCCAGTCATCATTAAAGCAACTGCAGGTGGTGGTGGAAAAGGGATCCGTGTTGCAAGGGATGAAGATGAGTTAGTTAAAGGCATCAAGATCACCCAAAAAGAAGCTGCTGCTGCATTCGGTAATCCAGGAGTATATCTTGAAAAATATATAGAGGTTTTCCGCCACGTAGAAGTACAAGTTCTTGCGGATAAGTATGGCAATACCATTCATTTAGGTGAACGTGATTGCTCAATCCAACGACGAATGCAGAAGCTTGTAGAGGAAGCTCCATCCCCAGCATTAACTCCTAAAATCAGGGAGCAGATGGGTGACGCGGCAGTTAAGGCTGCTAAGGCAGTTAATTACCGTGGAGCGGGAACTGTTGAATTCATATTCGATCATATTAATCAAAAGTTCTATTTCATGGAAATGAACACACGTATCCAGGTAGAACATCCTGTCACAGAGATGATTACTGGAATAGATTTAATCCAACAGCAATTAAAAGTTGCTGCGGGTGAGAAGTTAGCCTTCCGTCAAAAAGATATTAAAATCAATGGATGGTCAATCGAATGCCGTATAAATGCAGAAAACCCATCGAAGAATTTCATGCCGTCCCCAGGTAAAGTTACAATGTATATGCCTCCAGGTGGATACGGAGTAAGGGTTGACTCAGCGGTTTATACTGGATATTCAATCCCGCCTTTCTATGATTCAATGGTCGCAAAACTCATCGTCCATGCCGATACTCGTGAAGAAGCGGTAGCAAGGATGAAACGTGCACTTGACGAATTCATTATTGAAGGCGTGGAAACTACTGTACCGTTCCATTACAACCTAATGAACAACGAAGTGTTCAAATCCGGCGACTTTGATACAAAGTTTCTTGAGAAATACTCCGTAATGGAATAAAAGTAATTTTAGATAGTAGGAGGAGAAGTGGAATGGCTGATAAGACAAATCCTTCATTTGCTGGAAAGAGTTCAAATGGAGACGCGGTTTTAGGACGCGTCCAGTTAGCTCCTGAAGTCCTCGAAGTAATAATTGGCATCGCTACAAACGAAGTAGAAGGTGTCGCAACAACAAAAGGCAATTTTGCAACAGGGGTAGCAGAAAAGTTCGGAAAAGTATTTCATGGTAAAGGTGTTAAGATCGATTGGATCGAAGATAAGCTTATTGTCGATGTTTATTGTGTTGTCCAATACGGCTACCCAATACCTGAAGTAGCTACGGAAATTCAAAAACAGATCCGTCACACCGTACTCAATATGACTTCACTTGAGACTAAAGAAATAAATATCCATGTAACAGGTATCGATTTTGATGTAACAGAGGATAACGAATAAGAAGAAAAGCATCGTCCATCGGATGGTGCTTTTCAACTTGTCCTGCTATATCTTCATCAACCGAATATGCTATGATATAGCCCAAGAGATATAGTAGCGAAGGAGACAAATTTATGAAACGAAGAGAAGCACGTGAAAAAGCGGTACAAACCCTTTTTCAGCTGGATAACACAGAAATGTCAATAGAGGAAGCGATAACGTATATAACAGATGGCCCTATCGACCCTTTCTATGAATCACTTGTCAAAGGAACTACTGAATATCGTGATGAAATCGATGCGGTACTCGCAGACAAACTTGAAAATTGGTCACTTGACCGGTTGCCGAAAATTGAAAGAACGGTCCTCAGACTTGCTGTTTATGAACTTCTTCACCATGTAGATGTACCACATCGAGTAGTACTAAACGAAGCGATTGAACTTTGTAAACAATTTGGGGATGAAAAATCCGGCCGCTTTGTTAATGGCGTCCTATCTAAATTCGAAGAAAAATAACAAACTTATGTGGAGGGGAAATAGATGACTGCTCAATTAATCAATGGTGTAGCAATCGGAAAAGAACTCAGGGAGGAAATTAAGCAAGGTGTCAGCAATTTGAAATCATCTGGCACGACGCCGGGCCTCGCAGTAATACTCGTTGGAGAAAATCCCGCTTCAAAAACATATGTTAGAAATAAAGAGAAATCAAGTGCTGAAGTCGGAATAAGGTCCGAAGTGATCAATTTGCCGGCAACTGTTTCTGAAAAGGAACTTTTGGACCAAGTTGAAAAGTTGAATCAAGACGACTCCATCCATGGCATTTTAGTTCAATTGCCTTTACCAGAACATATCAATGAAGATTTAGTCATCCAAAAGATAGACCCTAATAAGGATGTAGATGGTTTCCACCCTCAAAATGTCGGTAAAATGATGATTGGACAAGTGGCATACCTTCCATGCACGCCCCATGGGATTATGGAAATGCTTGAGCGTACTGGTGTTGAAATTGCAGGAAAACATGTAGTCGTTATTGGAAGAAGTAATATAGTCGGCAAACCGATGGGACAATTGCTGCTTCAAAAAGATGCAACGGTCACATATTGCCATTCGAAAACGAAGGATCTTGCGTCCTACACAAAACAAGCGGATATTCTCATTGTTGCTATCGGCCGCGCTAAATTTGTCACGGACGAGCATATTAAAGAAGGTTCGGTTGTCATTGACGTAGGTATGAACCGAGATGAGAATGGTAAATTATGCGGAGATGTAGATTTTGAAAAAGCGAAAGAGGTAGCTTCCGCTATTACCCCTGTACCTGGTGGAGTAGGTCCGATGACGATTACAATGCTTTTGAAAAACACACTTCAAAGCGCGGAAATTGCAAGTGAAAAGAAGATGAGTAATCTTCAGGTTTGAAGATGCGTGAAGCAATTAAAATACTTATAAAGTAATGGTGTCTGGACGCTGTTTTTCGCAGGAAAGACAGCGTTTATATCGTCGGTGAACTGGAGGTGAAAAGATGACTGAAAATCCCTATCTCTCTGTATTTACATTAACAAAATACATAAAACGGAAATTCGAGGCGGATCCTTACCTTAGGAATGTTTTCGTAAAAGGCGAATTATCCAATGTTAAGATTCATCCAAGTGGGCATATTTATTTTACATTAAAGGATGATAAAAGCAGGATACAATCCGCCATGTTCCGTTCTGCAGCAAATTCACTAAAATTCAAACCTGAAGAAGGGATGAACGTCCTTATTACTGGTGACGTGAATGTTTTCGAATCAAGTGGCCAATATCAACTTTACGTTCAATCTATGCAACCTGATGGTGTCGGTGCTCTTTACCTTGCATTCGAGCAACTAAAGAAAGCGTTAGCAAAAGAAGGACTTTTCGACGAAAGATGGAAGCAAAGATTACCTTCACTTCCAAGGCGAATTGGTGTAATTACTGCACAATCTGGGGCTGCAATTCGGGATATCTGCTCCACCATACAACGACGTTATCCTTTGGCGGAGATCTGTTTATTCCCTGCTATCGTGCAAGGTCCTCAAGCTGCGCCCTCTATTGTCAAGGCAATCAGTTCAGCAGAGTCTTATGGTTCAGTAGATGTACTGATCATAGGTCGTGGTGGTGGCTCTATAGAGGATTTATGGGCATTTAATGAAGAGATAGTAGCGAGGGCGATCTTTTCATGTCGCATACCAATTATTAGTGCAGTTGGTCATGAGACGGATACGACAATTGCGGATTTTGTCGCTGACATGAGAGCCCCGACTCCTACCGCAGCGGCTGAATTAGCCGTCCCTTCGCGTGAGGAATTGTTTGAAAGGATATTGGATCGGAAACGTTCAATTTATAGGTCATTTTCACATCAAATTAAACATGAACGTAAACGACTGACAACTACTCAGCAATCATACCCGTTACAATTCCCAGAGAGACTTTATCGTCCTTTCACTGAAAAAATGGCTAACTTGGACGACAGGTTACTAAGAAACAAAAATGACATAACTGCGAATCGTAAGCACAACCATGAGCGATTGGATAGAATGCTTTCATATTATTCACCACTGCAGCGAATAAAAGAGGAAAGCAGAAATATGGACTTGTTAGTTGAAAGAATGACACGTTCAATTCAAAGCGATATGTGCAAGAATCAGGATAATTTCAATTCCATCATCAGAATGTTAAGGGCCCTAAACCCTTTGGACGTCATGGAACGCGGTTTTTCAATTGTTTATAAAGAGGGAAATGTCGTCAATTCAGTTAATAGCCTTAAAGTGGGTTCAACTGTACAAGTCCGGCTGCCAGATGGAACGGTAGAGGCGGACATCAAGTCAATCAAGATGAAGGACAAGGAGGAAGATTCAAATGAGCAATGAAACACTCCGATTTGAAGAGGCGATGTCTAAATTGGAAGATATCGTTCAAAAGTTGGAATCAGGTGATGTTCCCTTGGAAGATGCCATTACACTTTATAAAAAGGGAATGGAGCTATCTGCATATTGCCATGGGAAATTGCAGGATGCTGAAGAGCAGCTAATTACTATAATTGATAAAGAAGGGAAGCCTACTTCGTTCAATCCGGCGAAAGGACAAGATTCCGATGAATAACTATTTACAACAATTTATCTCAGAAAAGACACCCCTGATTGATGCGGAGATGAATCAATTAATCCAATCGAAAAATTCTCCGATCAATTTGAAAGACTCGATGCTTTATTCTGTCAATGCTGGCGGAAAACGGATAAGACCACTCCTTGTCCTTGCGGTTTTGGCCGATTTCGGAAAGACTACTTCGGAAGATGCTCTGAAAGTTGCTTGTGCAGCCGAACTTATTCATACATATTCCCTTATTCATGACGACTTACCTTGCATGGATGATGACGATTTCAGAAGAGGTAAACCTACGAATCACAAAGTGTATGGGGAAGCTACAGCAGTCCTTGCTGGTGATGCCTTGCAAACGGTTGCTTTTGGGATTTTAGCGTCTTTACAACATACAAGTCCTGAAAAGGTGGTTAAACTAATTGCTCTACTTGCCAATGCTTCAGGTGCAGATGGAATGGTTGGTGGCCAAATACTCGATATGGAAGGCGAAAGCTCAACTTTGACGCTTGATGAGCTTGAAGAAGTGCACCGAAATAAGACGGGCGCATTATTATCATTCTGTATTGAAGCTGGTGCAATTCTTGCTGGTGCGGATGAAGAGGAGTTGAACCAACTCCGGGAATATGCGACAAACATTGGGCTGGCTTTTCAAATCCAAGATGATATTCTTGACGTCACTTCAACTACCGAGCAGCTTGGTAAAACTGCAAACAGTGATACTGCAAGTGATAAGTCTACTTATCCATCGCTTCTTGGTCTTGAGGGTGCTAAGCAACAACTTGAAAAATATCACCAAGACGCAATTGAGTGCCTTTCCTTTATAAAAAAGGAAAACTCTATGTTAAAACATTTCGCCGACTATATCGTGCAAAGAAATGCTTGACCGTTAAAAGTTAAAATAGCCTGTTATGCTGATTTTCGCCAAAAAGTTTCTATTGAAGAGCCTTCTTGATATAATGAAAACATTACTGACGCAAACGTGGCAATCAAATTATGAAGGTGTGTGATAGTAGTGGATCTCACTCAAATAGCGAATCCGTCGTTCTTGAAAAAATTTAATAAAGAACAAATGACGGAATTGGCAAAGGAAATTCGGAAATTCCTTATTCATAACCTGTCGACGACGGGTGGTCATATTGGACCGAATTTAGGCGTTGTTGAATTGACAATCGCATTGCATAAACTGTTTGATAGCCCTCAAGATAAGATTATCTGGGATGTTGGACATCAAGCGTATGTGCATAAGATATTAACAGGCCGAGCGGGACAATTTGATACATTACGTCAATATAAGGGATTATGCGGGTTCCCGAAAATGTCCGAAAGCGCACATGATGTATGGGAAACAGGCCATAGCTCAACATCACTTTCCGCAGCGATGGGTATGGCAGCCGCAAGGGATATGCAAAGCGGCTCGAACTATGTTGTACCGGTCATAGGAGATGGGGCATTGACAGGCGGTATGGCCTTAGAAGCCTTAAATCATATTGGCCATCTTAAAACGAATATGATTGTTGTCCTAAATGACAACGAAATGTCAATTGCGCCTAACGTAGGTGCACTTCACGCTGTACTTGGAAAATTGAGGACAGCTGGGAAGTATAACAGTGCCAAGGATGAACTTGAATATCTTCTCAAAAGAATTCCAGCTGTTGGCGGGAAGGTTGCAGCCGCTGCTGAACGAGTGAAAGATAGCTTGAAATATTTGCTCGTATCAGGAGTGTTTTTTGAGGAGCTTGGATTTACTTATCTTGGTCCAATCGACGGACATGACTTTACTGATTTGGAACGAAACATCCAATACGCTAAAAAAATGGATGGTCCAGTCCTCCTTCATGTAATTACGAAAAAGGGTAAGGGATTTAGACCTGCCGAGGACGATAAAATCGGAACGTGGCATGGAACTGGCCCATATAAGATTGAAACAGGAGATTTTGTGAAATCACCGACAACTGCACCATCTTGGAGTGGACTCGTTTCTGAAACGGTTAGGAAGATTGCTCGAGAGGATAAACGTGTGGCAGCTATCACACCTGCGATGCCTGTAGGTTCGAAACTCGAATCGTTCGCAGCTGAATTCCCGGAACGCTTCTTTGATGTTGGTATTGCGGAACAGCATGCTGCAACAATGGCAGCAGGCCTGGCAACCCAAGGTATGAAGCCGTTTTTGGCAATTTATTCGACATTCTTGCAACGAGCATACGACCAAGTTTTACATGATATAACTCGTCAAAAACTAAATGTATTCATTGGAATTGATCGTGCGGGACTTGTAGGAGCTGACGGAGAAACCCATCAGGGCGTATTCGATATTGCGTTTTTACGGCATATGCCAAACATTGTTATTATGATGCCGAAAGATGAAAACGAAGGTCAGCATATGGTGAAGACTGCATTAAGTTATGATGATGGTCCGATTGCAATGCGCTATCCGCGAGGCAATGGACTTGGAGTCGTAATGGATGAAAAACTGAAAACCATTCCAATCGGGACATGGGAAGTACTTCGTGAAGGTGCAGACGGGACAATTTTGACATTCGGAACAACGATTCCAATGGCTATCGAGGCGGCTGAAACACTTTCTAAAAAAGGCATTGAAGTAAAAGTGGTAAATGCAAGGTTCATCAAACCCCTTGACACAGAAATGCTTGATGAGATATTTAAGGATGGGAAACCAATCATTACGGTTGAAGAGGCCGTATTGGCAGGTGGATTTGGAAGCGCTGTTCTTGAATATGCACATGATGTATCAATGGGGCATATTTCGATTAATAGGTTAGGCATTCCTGACGAATTCATCGAGCACGGAAGTGTTGATAGATTGCTCGAGGAAATAGACTTGACTTGCGAAAACGTTGTGAAAACTATGGAAAAATCAGTTGCCAAGACTAGTGTTGCGAGGGAAATTGTATGACAAACGGCCAACAGAAGGAGCGGGTCGATATCCTGCTTGTCCAAAGAGGGTTAGTGGAAACAAGGGAACAAGCGAAACGCTCGATAATGGCGGGAATCGTATTCTCTGCCGAAACAAGGTTGGATAAACCTGGAGAAAAGATTAAGATTGACGCCCCTTTAATCGTAAAAGGGGCGGTTTTGAAATATGTAAGCCGTGGCGGTTTGAAACTGGAAAAGGCTTTGGAATTATTTGATATGACCGTTGATGGTAAAATCGTTTTGGACATCGGTTCATCCACCGGCGGATTTACCGACTGCGCACTTCAGAATGGAGCTAAGCATTGTTATGCTTTAGACGTGGGCACCAATCAGCTTGCCTGGAAGATACGAAGTGATGATCGGGTTACGGTAATGGAGAAAACAAACTTCAGGCATGCTACTCCTGAACTGTTTAAAGACGGTGTTCCAGAAGTCGCGACCATTGATGTTTCATTCATCTCTTTGAAATTAATCCTACCTCCATTAAAACAAATTCTTGCTCACGGCGGAGATGTAGTTGCACTTGTTAAACCACAGTTCGAAGCAGGAAAGGACAAAGTAGGGAAAAAGGGAATTGTTAGGGACAAATCCGTGCATTTGGAAGTACTGCAGAAAATTGCGGAGGCTTCCTTACGGGAGGGTTTTTTACTTCAAGGCATCTCATATTCACCAGTTACTGGTGGAGAAGGGAACATTGAATTCCTTTACCATTTAAAATCGGTAAGTGAGCCGGCTATAACTTACGCTCAATCTGAATTTGAATCATTGATCGACGAGGCGCATAAAGCCTTTCAGTAACTTACAGTGATAATTAAGCAATGGAGTGATTGAAATGAATAAGGGACAACGGCATTTACGGATTCGTGAGATTATCACCAATAATGAAGTGGAAACTCAGGATCAACTTGTTGATATGTTAAAAAGTTCGGGTGTGGATGTTACACAGGCGACAGTATCCCGTGATATTAAGGAATTACATCTTATTAAAGTCCCTCTTCCTGACGGCCGTTACAAATATAATATCCCGACTGTCAATAAGTTCAATACCGAAGAAAAACTTGGACGGATGTTAAACGACGCATTCGTCAGTGTGGATAGCGCAAGTCATTTTATCATTCTGAAAACCTTGCCAGGAAACGCCCATGCTGTAGGTTCCCTTATCGATAATTTAGGCTGGGATGAAATGCTTGGAACTATTTGTGGGGATGATACTTGCATGATTATTTGCAGGGATGAGTCGCTAACTATTGAAGTGAAGTCCAGGTTATTAGCACTAATATAAGCCTGATTTTCAATAAAGGAGGCTCGTATTTACATGTTAAGTGAACTATCCATTCGTAATTTCGCTATTATCGAACAACTTGAAGTATCGTTTGAAGAAGGTTTAACTGTTTTAACAGGTGAAACAGGTGCCGGAAAGTCTATAATTATTGATGCAATTCAGCTTCTAGTCGGGGGAAGAGGTTCCCAAGAATTTATTCGCCATGGTGCAAATAAAGCGGAGTTGGAAGGCATGTTCATCATCGAAGAAGAAAATCATCCTGTTTTTGAAAAGTTAAATGACTTTGGAATAGATTTCGAGGATGGCAATATTATACTTAGGCGCGATATCAATTCAAATGGTAAGACGTCTTGCAGGGTTAATGGCAAGCTTGTGACTATTGCAAGTTTACGTGAAATAGGTTCTCAGTTAATCGATATCCATGGCCAACATGATAATCAGGAACTTATGCATGAGAGAAGGCATATTCACCTGCTTGATCAATTTGCAGGACAGCCCTTATTTGAAGCCCATAAAAATTACCATGATATTTATGAACGTTATGTAAAACTAAAGCGAAGACTTGAAACAGCTAATGAGAATGAACAACAGGTTGCACAGCGTATAGACCTTTATTCTTTCCAGTTAAAAGAGATTGATGCAGCAGGTCTACAGGTTGGTGAAGAGGAAGAACTTGAGGAGGAAAAGCTAAAACTCCAACATTTTAATCGGCTTTTCGAACGGTTGAATACTGCATTTGAATCCATTGGCGGAGATAATCACGCTTTGGATTGGGTTGGATCGGCAATGAGCGATCTGGAAGATGCCGCTTCAATTGATAAAGAGCTTTCTTCACAGGCTGAAATCATTTCGTCATGTTTCTATTCCCTTCAGGATGTATCTCATGAGCTTAAAAGTATAATTGACAGTATGGAATTCGACCCTATGAGGTTATCTTTTGTAGAAGACCGTCTTGCTTTGCTTCTATCATTAAAAAGAAAATATGGTACAACGATAGAGGATATCCTAATTTATCGGGAAAAGATTTCTGATGAGCTGGATCAGTTGCTGAATCGAGATGCGCGTATTGTGGAAGAACAAGAAAAGCTTGATCAGTTAAAAAAGGACTTGGAGATCGAAGCAAACGAGTTATCCATAATAAGGAAGAAATCTGCTAGTGTGTTGGAAAAAGCGATTATGCAGCAATTAAAAGAACTACATATGGAAAAATCCGATTTTAAGGTTTCTGTTACAAGAAAACCAGCAAATGTATTTGACAGTAACGGAATTGATGATATTGTTTTCCTAATTTCAACAAATGTCGGTGAGCCATTAAAACAACTTGTTAAAATAGCGTCCGGCGGTGAACTATCACGGATTATGTTGGCGTTAAAAACAATTTTTTCAAAACATCAAGGAATTACTTCAATTATTTTTGATGAGGTAGATACTGGTGTAAGTGGACGGGTCGCACAGGCAATCGCTGACAAAATTTCCATGATTGCAGTAAATTCCCAAGTGCTTTGCATTTCCCATCTTCCACAAGTGGCGGCAATGGCCGATCATCATCTTCTTATTAAAAAAGAAGTAACTGATAATCGGACAACAACAGCCGTTGCTGAAATATTTGAAATAGAGCGAACGAAGGAATTATCGAGGATGCTTTCCGGAGCCGAAATTACTTCGTTAACTTTACAGCATGCGGAAGAGCTACTTTCAATGGCTGAAACAAGAAAAGCTACATTTCATTGATATTTAACAATAAAAAACATTATAGGAAACGATTATTTACGCATACTTAATGTATGCGTTTTTTCTTGTTTTACCCTTTCATAAGTTCCGTCAGAACGGACATACCAATAGTATCTTTCAGCTGAGGAGGTGAACCATGGGATGGAGTAGGCGACTGTTGTCCGTTTCGTTTGCCACGCTTTTGTTATTACTGCCTTTCCACGAGAAAGTATCGGCAACTTCAAGAGATCATGTCATTCCAATGGGACATTCCATTGGTATTCAAATGGATTTGTCCGGTGTTTATATTACGAATGACGTACTCGTTCAGGAAGATTATTGGTTGAAGGCAGGCGATTCCATTATCAAAATGGAGGGGATACCTGTCGTTAATCTGAGGGACTTTGAAAAAGTCGTCGGCAAGGCAAAAAAAGATCGAATCCACATGAATATCAATCGGAAAGGAACACCGATTGAAATACTTGCGGATAGGGATGCGGTAAAACGTCTCCTGCCATTCCTCAAAGACCGAACAGAGGGAACAGGAACTTTAACATATGTTGACCCGAATAGTGGAACATATGGCGCCCTCGGCCATCAGATTGTCGATAGTTCCTTAAAATCACCACCATCATTCAAAAAAGGCGCGATTTACCTCTCTGAAATTGAGCAGATTAAGAAAAGTATACCAGGCACTCCGGGTTACAAGATATCTTCCATCATAGATGGTGAAGATTACCTTGGCACAATTAAAACAAATGGCGTATATGGAATTTTCGGCAACTGGAATGCTGCCTATAAGAAAGTTTTATCCGAGCCGCTTGAAATCATGCAGCCCACGGAATTAAAGACTGGGGCAGCGGAAATTTTTACAACCGTAAAAGGGACTGAAGTCGAGACATTCTCCATCCGAATTACGCATATTGAAGAAGAACAATTCCAGTTCATTCTAACGGATCCTGTCTTGTTAGAAGCAACGGGTGGAATTTTGCAGGGGATGAGTGGAAGTCCCGTTATCCAAAATGGAAAGTTTGTTGGTGCCATAACGCATATGTTTGTGGATGAACCAAAGAAAGGTGCCGGTTTATTCTTAGTGACAATGCGTGACGGCGAAGGAAAGTAATTCCATTTTAAAAGGTCAATCCATTGGGGATTGACCTTTTTTTTCTTTATAATCCACCGCCTGTCGAAGCTAAACGCCGCCTTCCACACTTTAATGTCCTGTCAAAGTCCGTCGAAATTTAGGGAAACCCTAATTCATTAGACGCATTTTCAAATTTCTTAAAGGAATGTTAAATCGTTTGTCGAATTTTTACTATACATAAGTTTGCTTAAAGCGAAAAATGTAAAAGGGATAACCAATGGAAAAATACGGGGGGAATTGTGGGATGACGAAAGTGAAAATTGCAATTGCGGATGATAATAAAGAGCTTGTTAAAACGATGACCGCTTATTTTAAACAACATCCGGACCTTGAGGTGATTTGGTCTGCTCATAACGGCAAAGTTTGTCTTTCCATGCTTGAGGAAAACAAACCGGATTTGTTGCTTCTTGATATAATTATGCCCCATTTGGATGGTATAGCTGTTTTGGAAACGATTAAAGGGAATCCAGAAATGTCAGCTATGCATATAATAATGCTAACCGCTTTTGGTCAAGAGGATGTAATGGCTCAAGCTGGAGGCCTTGGTGCATCATATTTCATGTTGAAGCCTTTTGAATTCGATCGATTAATCACACAAATACACCAAGTTGCTGGAACACAAAAACCAGTTAGACCAACGATGCAAGCACCGAAAGAAGAAGTTGAGGATACTGGTATGACACAGCGAGCACTTGATACAACAATAACGACCATCATAAAAGAAATTGGCGTTCCAGCACATATTAAGGGATACGCTTTTTTACGGGAAGCCATTCAAATGGTTTACACAGATAATGATTTACTTGGTTCAGTTACAAAAGTTCTTTATCCGGATATTGCAGAAAGATACAAAACAACCCCGTCACGAGTAGAAAGAGCAATACGGCATGCAATTGAAGTTGCATGGAACAGGGGAAATTATGATACAATTTCCAAAATATTCGGTTATACAGTACATCATTTAAAAAGTAAGCCAACGAATAGTGAATTCATTGCAATGATTGCAGATAAAATTAGACTTGAAAACGTGGCAAGTTGAAATCATACTAAAATTCTTAATCGGACACAGGCCATAGCTTGTGTCCTTTTCATTCGGAAGATCCAATAAAATCTTTTAGGGAGTTCCTTGTTCGATTGGAGTATAATAGTAAAAACTCGAAAGGTGTTTTGAAATTGTCAATTGAATCCCCAAATTATAAACCGCTTGTTTTTGCGCATAGAGGAGCCTCTGGAGTTTGTTTTGAAAATACGATGAGTGCATTCAAGGAAGCATTGAGGCAAGGAGCAGACGGCATTGAGTTGGATGTACAGCTTACTGCCGATGGGATACCTGTAGTTGTTCATGATAAGGATCTATCGAGGGTTGCTGGCATTCGGAAACCCATTTCGTCACTAAGCCTCAGTGAATTGAAAGGAATTAAAGTTGGCAGGAAGTTTATTAGAAATTTTGCCGGTCATGAAATTCCTACATTGAGTGAGGTTGTTTCATTTTGCGCATTGAATCATCTTGCATTGAATATCGAATTGAAAGAAACAGTATCGGAAAGACCCGAATACCTAAGGGATATCCTTAATATGGCTCTTCTTTTGGATCAAGTGCATATATCATCATTTGATGCAGGAATTCTCGAAAGGGTAAAAATGATGGAATCTTCACTTGAAATTGCCTTTTTAGTGAAAAAGAAAACGACTGACTGGGATGATTTAGGGAAATATCATTTCGCGGATGGATTCCATTTATCTAAAAGTCTCATGCAGGAGCCTTATTTGAGTAAGATGGTAGATAGCGGGAAGATATTAAGAGTATACGGAGTGACGGGAAAGGAAGAAAACATACGCAATCCTGCTCCGTCAATAACGGGCTGGATAACCGATTATCCAGGAAGGTTCAAATAATATAAAAAGGGACATCAGCATAACTTGCCGATGTCCCTTTTTATTTGGTTGCATTAATATTTTTTGTTGATTATAGTTGCTCCGTTGATTGGAGCGAAAGGCGGCGACTCCTGCGGGAATAGCATGAGCTGAAGACCCCGCAACGAAGCGTAGTGAAGTGAGGAGGCTGAAGCCATGCCCGCGGAAAGCGTCCGCCTGTAGCGTAAATCAACAGTATCTGCATATTATTTAAATCTTTCCTGAACTCTTCCTTTACGACGGTCGCGGCGTAAAAGGAAGCCTGCGAAAAATGCAAGACCTGCACCAAACATAAGTAAACCGATTACAAATTGTAGCCAAATGAACGGAAGTGGGCTGAATAGAATGCCGAAAAGCGAATCACGCATCAATTTAATGCCACCAGCCGTTATTAAAATGGGTATCAAAAGAACGATGAAAGCTGCCATTCGTGCCATATTATCAATCTCCTTAACATTTTTTATTTTACCTGCTCAACAAATATTGTCAAGAACTGTGCAATCGTGTATGATGAAAATAGATTTGCAAAAGATTGCATGGTGCTAAAAGGAGAATGAATATCCTTGCAAAGTGTTCTTTTAATTGACCTGTTGAAAACTAATGATCAATTCTTTCGAAGGATTCAAACAGAGATGGATAGGCAGCGTTTGATACTCAACTCAATTGATGAAGGTATGATTGGGATTGATCAAAAGGGGATTGTCGATTTCATAAATGAAAGCGCTTGCACAATGTTAGAAGTTTCTGATTTCAACACAATTGGCAAATCGATTTTCGAGATAATTCCCGATAGTAAGTTAGTTAGGGTTCTTAATTCTGGAAAACCTGAACTGAATGACGAATTGGTTCTTCCGAATGGTCTGGCAATAATCAGCTCTCGTTACCCACTTATTTCAGCAACTGGGGAAAGATTTGGTGCGTTTGCAGTTTTCAAGGATGTATCCGAAGTAGTCAAATTAGCTGAGGAAGTTACAGACTTGAAATCAATAAAAACGATGCTCGAAGCCATAATTCAATCAAGTGATGACGCAATTTCAGTCGTAGATGAAAAAGGAAATGGCGTACTTGTCAATCGGGCATATACAAGAATCACAGGCTTGTCTGAAGATGAAGTGATTGGAAAACCCGCCACCGTAGATATTAACGAGGGTGAAAGTATCCATATGAAAGTCTTAGAGACACAAAAACCAATTCGCGGAGTTAATATGCGAATAGGTGAGGAGAATAGGGATGTTATTGTAAATGTAGCTCCTATTATAGTCAACAAGCAGATGAAAGGCAGTGTTGGTGTCATCCATGACATCACAGAAATGCGAAATCTGATGAAAGAGCTTGATTGGGCTAAGCAAATCATTCGGAAATTGGAGTCGACTTTTACATTTTCCGATATTCACGGGAATTCTCCAGATATACGTCTATCAATTGATCAAGCAAAAATTGCTGCGAAGTCGGATATACCTGTTTTATTAAGAGGTGAACCTGGCTCGGGGAAAGAGCTCTTTGCAAATGCTATTCATAGTGAGAGTAGTAGAAAATCCTATAAATTTATACGTGTGAACTGCAGTGCGATTGACCCTTCCGTCATTGAAAGGGAGTTATTTGGGGAATATGACCAAGATAGTTCCAAGCCTGTTAAATCGGGATTATTTGATGAGGCCTTTAGCGGCAGTATTTTTCTTGATGAAGTAACTGACTTGCCTTTAGGCGTTCAACTTAGGTTATTGGATCACTTAAAAGAAAGAACAATTCAAATGAATGAACAGCGTGAATTTAATCCGGTGCGTATCATCGCAGCAACCTCCAAAAACTTGGAGAAAGCCATTCATGAAGGTTCATTCAATATCGATTTGTATTATGCATTAAACCGTATTACCATTCAAATTCCTTCATTGCGAAATAGGAAGGCGGACATTCCTGAAATTGCAGTTCAATTACTGAAGAAATTAAATCAAGAATTTGGGATGAATGTTGGAGAAATATCTGATGAAGCAATGAATAGATTGCAACGATATGAATGGCCAGGAAATGTTCGGGAACTTGAAAATGTACTCAGTCGGGCGATGATTTACATAGGGCCAGGTTCGTCAATTATTCAAGTCGAGGATATTAGAAGGTCACTTTTTACAAACGAAGTTAAAACGACTGAAGAGATTCTTCCAGAGAAGAGTACTCTTGCGTCAGTTATGGATGATTACGAACGATCAGTCCTTGAAAAAGCTCTGGACGAGCATAATGGAAATAAATCATTGACAGCGAATCGTCTCGGTATTTCATTGCGCTCCTTATATTACAAACTAGAGAAATTTAAACTTATCTAATGGTGGAGGGCTGAAATGACGACACTAAATGCACTAGTAGAAAAAACTGCGGCCTCCGGTTTTAGGACAGTAGCTGTGGCAAGTGCGGCGGACCCGGAAGTCCTCCAAGCGGTGGAGATGGCAATGATGAGAGGGATTGCCTCCTTTATTTTAGTTGATAATGAGGAGCTATTAAAGAGACTTATTAAATCGCGTTTCCCGGAATTAGAAAGCAATCCTTATATTTCGATTGAGCATGCCGATACTATTCAGGAGGCAGCTGAGAAAGCTGTCCGTTTCGTTTCGACTGGGGAAGCGCAAGTCTTAATGAAGGGGAATTTGCCCACAGCAATTGTCTTAAAAGCTGTGTTAAACTCTGAATATGGATTGCGAACAGGAAAGGTGCTTTCCCATGTAGCGGCTTTTGAAGTTGATGGATACAATCGCTTGCTATTTGTAACGGACGCCGGGATGAATATTGCCCCTAACCTTGAAGAGAAAGCACAAATCATCCGGAATTCAGTAGCGGTTGCTAAAGCTTGTGGAGTTGCTGTACCAATTGTTGCACCCCTCGCAGCCATTGAGACCATCAATCCTGTCATGATACCTACGACGGATGCTGCGGCGCTTGTCGTTATGAATCAGAGGGGGCAAATCAAAGACTGCATTGTCGATGGACCGCTTGCATTAGATAATGCTGTGTCTGTCAAATCGGCCCAACACAAAGGAATTGTTAGCGATACGGCTGGGAAAGCCGATATCCTTGTCGTTCCGTCCATAGAAGCGGGAAATATTTTGTATAAATCACTTATGTACTTCGCCAATGCTAAAGTCGGAGGAATTATACAAGGAGCAAGAGCGCCAATTGTTCTCACTTCAAGATCTGATAGTGCAGAAACAAAGTTGTATTCTTTGGCGTTAGCTATACAAACTTCAAAAAAATAATACGGATTATCCCAAGGAGGAAATGCATCATGGAATTATTTAAATATATGGAAACTCACGATTATGAACAACTTGTTATCTGTCAGGATAAAACTTCCGGCCTTAAAGCAATCATCGCGATTCATGACACAACACTTGGACCAGCATTGGGTGGAACTCGCATGTGGACTTATGCAAGTGAAGAAGAAGCAATTGAAGATGCACTACGACTTGCAAAAGGTATGACATATAAAAATGCAGCTGCCGGATTGAATCTTGGAGGCGGGAAAACAGTTATCATCGGAAATCCAAGAACGGATAAGAATGATGAAATGTTCCGCGCGTTTGGTCGCTTCATTGAAGGTTTAAATGGTAGATACATTACTGCCGAGGATGTTGGTACAACTGAAGAAGATATGGATTTAATCCATTTAGAAACTGATTATGTTACAGGAGTTTCCGCGGAATTCGGTTCATCAGGAAATCCATCACCAGTTACAGCTTACGGCGTTTACAAAGGAATGAAAGCTGCAGCAAAAGAAGCATTCGGTAGCGATTCCCTTGAAGGCAAGACGATTGCTGTACAAGGCGTCGGTAACGTAGCCTATACACTTTGTGAGTATCTCCATGAAGAAGGCGCTAAATTGATCGTAACGGACATAAACAATGAGGCCGTACAACGTGCTGTTGATGCATTCGGTGCAATTGCTGTCGGAATTGATGAAATCTATTCACAAGACGCAGATATTTTTGCACCATGTGCACTTGGAGCAATCATCAATGACGAAACGATTCCACAATTTAAATGCAAAGTTATCGCTGGCTCTGCAAACAACCAATTGAAAAATCCTGAACATGGCGACATCATTCATGAAATGGGAATCGTTTACGCTCCAGACTACGTCATCAACTCAGGCGGTGTTATCAATGTGGCTGATGAGCTTGCAGGCTATAACCGTGAACGTGCGATGAAACGCGTGGCAGGAATTTACGACACAATCGAACAAATCTTTGCGATTTCAAAACGTGATAATATCCCAACATACGTAGCTGCCGACCGCCTTGCAGAAGAAAGAATTGCAAGAGTTGCCAAATCTCGTAGCCAATTTTTGCAAAATGAAAAAAGTGTTCTTTCAAATAAAAAATAAAAGACGGCGCATCTCAGAAGAGTAGGAGGGATGTTCGTGCATAATGAGATCTTTAGGATCCTTGTTATCAATACGGGGTCAACATCAACGAAAATCGGTGTGTACGATAATGAGCATCTTGTATTTGAAGACACATTGAGACATTCAGCAGAGGAACTTGCACAATATCCTTCGGTTATCGATCAATACGTTTTCAGGAAAGATTCTATTATCGCATCGTTAGAGCGCGGAGGAGTCGCCTTGGATGAACTGCATGCAGTTTGTGGTCGGGGTGGACTTCTCCGTCCAATTGCGGGCGGAACATATATTGTCAATGCCCCAATGATCGAAGACTTGAAAAAGGGCTATTCCGGACAACATGCATCCAATCTTGGTGGCATCATAGCCGAGAAACTCGCAAATGCCACTAAGATTCCGGCATATATTGTAGATCCAGTAGTTGTTGATGAAATGCATCCGCTTGCCCGTATTTCAGGATTTTCATTAATCAATCGAAAATCGATTTTTCATGCTTTAAATCAAAAAGCAGTTGCAAGACGGTATGCCAAACAAATTGGTAAACGTTATAAAGATTTGCGTCTCATTGTCACTCATATGGGTGGAGGCATAACAGTTGGCGCACATCGTTTTGGAAAAGTGATTGATGTTAATAACGGCTTGCACGGAGACGGACCATTCAGCCCGGAACGAGCGGGAACAGTTCCAATCGGTGAATTAGTCGATCTTTGCTATTCAGGAACTTATTTCAGAACAGAAATCATGTCGAAATTGGTAGGAAAAGGCGGACTCGTAGGATACCTTGGAACAAATGATGCTGTCACTGTAGAAAAACGGATTGATGCAGGCGATGAAGAAGCGGCTCTTGTCTACGAAGCGATGGCATACCAGGTGGCAAAGGAAATTGGAAGTGCCGCAACTGTCCTTGAAGGGAAAGTAGATGCCATCATTCTAACCGGAGGGCTTGCTTACGGGAAACAATACGTGGAAATGATAAACTCCCGAGTTCAATGGATTGCAGATGTAGTTGTCTATCCCGGAGAAGATGAATTACAAGCACTTGCAGAAGGTGCTTTACGCGTCTTGAACGGTGAGGAGAAAGCAAAAACCTATCCCGCGTGATGGATAGCAAAGAGGAGGCCATAAACAGATGGCAGTCGAATATGATGTAGTTATTTTAGGCGGCGGAACAGGCGGGTATGTAGCAGCTATTCGTGCAGCACAATTAGGGCTTAAAACAGCTTTAGTTGAAAAGGAGCTACTTGGCGGAACTTGCTTGCATAAAGGATGCATTCCAAGCAAGGCTTTGCTGAAAAGCGCTGAAGTCTACAAAATTGCTAAAACGGATGCTGCGCATTTCGGTGTCGAAACAGCCGGTGCCACGCTAAACTTTACCCGTGTCCAAGCAAGGAAAGAAGAAATCGTCCAACAGCTTCATAAAGGTGTTACTGCCTTGATGAAGAAAGGCAAAATAGATGTCTATGAAGGATTTGGCAGAATGTTAGGCCCATCCATCTTCTCTCCAATGCCGGGCACCATTTCTGTTGAAATGAATAATGGTGAAGAAAATGAAATGCTCATCTTAAAAAACCTTATTTTAGCTACCGGATCAAGACCCCGCACTTTACCGGGACTAGAACTGGATGAAATCCAAGTTCTTTCTTCAGATGGTGCGTTGAAAATGACTAAATTACCGAAGTCGATGTTAATCGTCGGCGGTGGAGTAATCGGAATCGAATGGGCTTCCATGTTATGTGATTTTGGAGTGGAAGTTACAGTAATTGAATACGCTGACAGAATCATCCCAACTGAAGACGAAGATATATCAAAAGAAATGAAAAAACTTCTTTCGAAAAGAGGAGTCACTTTCATCACAGGTGCAAAAGTATTGCCTGAAACGCTTTCAAAATCAGAAGAAGCAGTTACCATTTCAGCTGAAATTGCTGGTGAAACGAAAG
This sequence comes from Sporosarcina thermotolerans, assembly GCF_042658975.1. Classification (NCBI taxonomy): domain Bacteria; kingdom Bacillati; phylum Bacillota; class Bacilli; order Caryophanales; family Caryophanaceae; genus Sporosarcina; species Sporosarcina thermotolerans. The sequence goes on from NZ_JBHSRM010000014.1 coordinate 217,316, forward strand.
AGTTTACTGCGGAGAAATTGCTTGTATCCGTAGGAAGGCAGGCCAATACTGAAGGAATCGGCATCGACAACACCGAAATCCAGTTAGAAAAAGGCTACATACAGACTAAATCGACGTTCCAAACGAAAGAAAGCCATATCTACGCAATCGGCGACGCAATCGGCGGACTTCAATTGGCACATGTTGCCTCACATGAAGGGATAGCTGCTGTTGAACATATTGCTGGACTTTCAACGGAACCGATTAATTATACAAACATTTCCCGATGCATCTATTCAAGCCCTGAAGCTGCAAGTGTCGGGTTGACTGAAGCACAAGCGAAAGAGCAAGGATACAATATAAAAGTAGGTAAATTCCAATTTGCAGCAATCGGCAAAGCACTCGTCAATGGTAACGCAGATGGATTTGTAAAAATTATCGCCGACAAAGATACAAACGACCTATTAGGCATCCATATGATCGGAGCTCATGTTACAGATTTAATATCCGAAGCTGGCCTTGCGATGGTTCTTGACGCCACTCCATGGGAAGTAGCATCTACAATCCACCCACACCCATCCCTTTCCGAAGTAATGGGCGAAGCAGCACTTGCAGTAGACGGAAAAGCTATTCATATGTAATTTTCAATATATCATATCAGATTATATTTATTTCTTGTGATTTCTGTTGCTTGTAGTGGAAGGCGGCGACTCCTGCGGGAATAGCATGAGCTGAAGCCATGCCCGCGGAAAGCGTCCGCCTGGAACGGAAAGCAACAGTTTTATTAATATGACAACCGAAACGAAGGGGGATTCATACAATGGCGAAATTGCGTCATGAAGAATTAGGATTGACGAACGAAAATGTTCTAGAAATCTACGAAACAATGGTAATGGCTAGACGTTTGGACGAACGCATGTGGCTATTAAACCGTGCCGGAAAAATTCCATTCGTCATCTCCTGCCAAGGGCAAGAAGCCGCTCAAGCCGGAGCAGCATACGCACTTGACAAAAACAAAGACTGGATTGCACCATATTACCGCGACATGGGAGTCGTCCTCCACTTCGGAATGACACCAAAAGAACTAATGCTCTCAGCATTCGCAAAAGCAGAAGATCCGAACTCTGGAGGCCGTCAAATGCCTGGTCACTTCGGACAACGAAAAAACCGTATCCTAACAGGATCTTCCCCTGTTACAACACAACTTCCGCACGCTGTCGGAGTTGCACTTGCGGCTAAAATGAAAAAAGAAGACTTCATCACATTTGTCACATTAGGTGAAGGTTCATCCAACCAAGGGGACTTCCACGAAGGGATGAACTTTGCAGGAGTCCATAAATTACCGACTGTAGTAATGGTCGAAAACAATAAATATGCAATTTCAGTGCCTCTTGAAAAACAATTGGCTTGTGAAAACGTTTCGGACCGTGCAGTTGGATACGGCATGCCCGGCGTAACAGTTGATGGTACAGATCCACTCGAAGTCTACCGTGTAGTAAAGGAAGCTGCTGACCGTGCTCGTAGCGGAGAAGGACCAAGCCTTGTTGAAGCAATTTGTTACCGCTTGACTGCTCACTCTTCAGACGATGACCATCGTCTATACCGAGATGCAGAAGAGCTTGAAGCTGAACGAAAAAATGATCCAATCCCTAAATTTGCAGCTTACTTGAAAGAAGCCGGTGTCATGGATGACACGCTTGAGAAAGATATTGACGAACGCATCAAGAGAATCGTCAATGAAGCGACTGACTATGCGGAGAAGGCTCCTTACGCTGAACCGGAATATGCACTTCGCCATGTCTATAAAGAGGAAGGGGGAGACCAATAATGGCTGTACTTTCATATATTGATGCAATTACACTTGCGATGAAGGAAGAAATGGAACGGGATGAAAATGTATTCGTTCTTGGAGAGGACGTTGGTAGAAAGGGTGGCGTATTTAAAGCGACAACTGGCCTTTATGACCAATTTGGTGAATACCGTGCACTCGACACGCCACTCGCAGAATCTGCGATTGCCGGTGTTGGAATTGGAGCTGCAATGTACGGAATGCGTCCAATTGCCGAAATGCAATTCGCGGATTTCATAATGCCTGCGGTGAACCAGATTGTTTCTGAAGCAGCGAAAATCCGTTACCGTTCAAACAATGATTGGTCTTGTCCGATTGTTATCCGCGCTCCATTTGGTGGTGGAATTCATGGTGCGTTATACCATTCCCAATCAGTCGAGTCCATGTTCGCAAGTACACCAGGATTGAAAATCGTTATTCCTTCTACTCCTTACGATGCAAAAGGTCTCTTGAAGGCGGCTATCAGAGATGATGATCCGGTACTTTTCTTTGAGCATAAGCGTGCATACCGTTTGATAAAAGGCGAAGTTCCTGAAGAGGAATACGTTTTGCCGATAGGTAAGGCCGATGTGAAGCGTGAAGGTGATGATATTACGATCATCACATACGGACTATGTGTACATTTTGCACTACAAGCAGCTGAAAGGCTTGCTGAAGATGGAATATCTGCACATATCTTAGACTTGCGTACAATTTATCCACTCGATAAAGAAGCAATCATTGAAGCTGCTTCAAAAACGGGTAAGGTATTGTTAGTGACGGAAGACAACCTGGAAGGTAGCGTAATGAGTGAAGTTTCTGCGATAATCGCAGAGAACTGCCTCTTTGACCTTGATGCACCTATCAAACGTCTTGCGGGACCTGATATTCCTGCTATGCCATATGCTCCAACAATGGAAAAGTTCTTCATGGTCAACCCGGATAAAGTTGAAAAAGCAGCGCGTGAATTAGCAGAATTTTAATCGGAAAGGAGGATTTCGAAGTGGCAATTGAAAAAATCGAAATGCCTAAACTTGGCGAAAGCGTTACAGAAGGAACGATTGAAAAGTGGCTTGTTAAACCCGGCGACACGGTTAATAAATACGATCCATTGGCAGAAGTGAATACGGATAAAGTTACTGCGGAAATCCCTTCATCTTTCGCTGGTGTAATTAAAGAAATTACCGTGCAAGAGGGCGAAACGGTGGAAGTGGGAGTCGTCGTCTGTACGATTGAAACGGAAGGCGGAGCGGAAGGGAATGCTGAACAGGTTAGTCAACCTGCAGCAGTGCCTGCAAAAGAGGAACCTGCGAACGAAATGCCAGCTGCTGGATCTCAAAAACCGGCCTCGCCTCTTAAACGCGGAGCAGGAGCAGCCCGCTTTTCACCAGCAGTTATGAGAATGGCGCAAGAAAACAATATCGACCTTTCGCTCGTTGAAGGATCCGGAAAAGAAGGGCGCATAACGCGTAAAGACCTTCAAGCGATTATCGACAGTGGCGAAATTCCAACAGCGGCTGCACAGAAAGTTGAACCGGTTGCTGAAGTTGTTCAGGCGGCACCCTCCCAAGAGGCGCGTCCAGTTAACAAACCTGCTGCCCCTGAGGCAATTCCTACTGCTGCTGGTGATATCGAAATTCCAATCACTGGTGTGCGCCGAGCAATTGCGACTAACATGCTCCGTTCTAAGCATGAAGCACCTCATGCGTGGACTATGATTGAAGTCGATGTGACGAATCTTGTCCAATACCGTGATTCATTGAAAAATGATTTCAAACAAAAGGAAGGCTTCAATCTGACATACTTCGCTTTCTTCGTGAAGGCTGTATCACAGGCATTGAAAGAATTCCCTATGATGAATTCCATGTGGGCCGGGGACAAAATCATCCAAAAGAAAGACATCAATATTTCCATCGCAGTAGCAACGGAAGATGCTTTGTTTGTACCTGTCATCAAACATGCAGATGAAAAAACAATTAAAGGAATCGGAAGGGAAATCAATGAATTGGCTTCAAAAGTCCGTTCAGGAAAACTCAAATCCGACGAAATGCAAGGCGGTACATTCACTGTAAACAACACAGGATCTTTCGGATCTATCCAATCGATGGGTATTATCAATTATCCGCAAGCTGCCATCCTACAGGTCGAATCCATCGTGAAACGTCCTGTCGTCATGAATGGTGGCATGATCGCTGTAAGAGATATGGTAAACCTTTGCCTATCACTTGATCACCGTGTATTGGACGGACTCGTAGCGGGACGTTTCCTTGCACGCGTTAAAGAAATACTCGAAAATATAACAGCAGATAACACATCTGTCTATTGATGAAATTTCAGCTGTCTCTCTTTTAGGGGGACAGCTTTTTTGTGTATGAAGAGAGTAAATTTGCCATTCTGACTTTCAAAGAAATTGCATGTCAGGTACACTATAAATAGGCTTTAAAGAATTATAAAATAATTTCTACATAGTTTTCACGACTCCTCATGAATAACGAAAGGAGCAATTCCATTGACAGTTGAAAATATGAAAAAAACAACATTTAATAAAGCGGACTTTAAGCAGTGGAAAGAGATTGCTATACAATCACTTAAAGGAAAGCCATATGAAAGTCTAATTGCAAAAACATGGGAGGGCATTAACCTCCAGCCCCTTTATTTCGAAAAAACAGATTATAAAAAAACAAACAATGAAAACACGACAACCATTCAGTCAATGAAAGAAAACCGAGGTTGGACAATTGCACAACAAACCATTGCTGATCATGCATCTTCTTTTATTGCCGAACTGAAAAATTCACTTGATAGAGGAAATGAATCAATCGTTTACGATGGCTCGTTTTCATTTGACTGGGAAGAGGATGAATTACTGCAGTTAGCCTCATTGCTGTCGGAATATCCCGTGTTTTTTATGAACATTAAGAATGATGATCCTATTTTAAGAGCTTTTGATTTTGTTCATCATGAAATTAGGGAAAACGTGAAGGGGGTCGTTCAGTCGGAAGATTGGATAATTTCTGTCGGTTATAAAAATTTAAGGACAATCGGTGCGGATCTTTGGAAAGTACATCATGATGGTGCCGATGCTGTTTTAGAACTTGCCATCGCCCTTTCTGAAGCTGCCCGAATTGCTGAAGGGACAGAATCATTCCAATCGTTTGCGGATAATTTCTTCGTCCGGTTTGCAATTGACACGCATTTTTTCATGGAAATTGCTAAACTACGAGCATTCCGGATTCTATGGAAAGCTTTTTCAAAAGCATATGAAATTGACGATGCACCATATATACCAATAATGGCTGTAACTTCAGTACGATCCTACTCAAAACTGGATCCCTATGTAAATTTGCTGCGTGCAGGAAATGAAACATTTGCAGCAATTTTGGGCGGCTCTGACTTTATAACAGTTCATCCTCATGATTGTTTGACTGGGCCAAATGCAAGTTCGATACGATATGCAAGGAATATTCAACTTGTTTTAAAGGAAGAAACTCATGTAGAAAAAGTGCTTGACCCTGCTGGCGGTTCATACTTCATCGAGGAATTAACTGATGAACTTGTCGAAAAGGCTTGGGATTTATTTTTGGAAATCGAAAATAAGGGTGGACTTGACGTCTTTCTTCAAGGTGGCGAATTGAAGGAACTCTTGTCAAAACGTCAAACAGAAGTGAATACTGGCAAAAGATCACTTACCGGCACAAATGTATATGCCGAACTTGGAACTACAAATTTTGATGATTGGGATGGGTTCAAGCAACTGAATAGGCTAGCGAAACCATTCGAGGATTTTCGGAAATTAGCGAGTGAAAACCAGCCTAAAACAGTGTTAGTTACATTCGGCGAGTTAAAAAACTTCAAGCCTCGTGCAGATTTCGTTACAGGATTCTTGGCTTCAGGCGGTATAAAAAGTGAATGGAGTCCTTCATTCCAAACAGCCGAACAAGCTATTGAATGGTTGAATACAGCGAAACCTGACTACGCAATTATTTGTGCTACGGATGAGGAACTGTCTAATATCGTTGAATCAATCCTTGAAAAAATGCCTGAAGGTCTACTATTGGATGTCGCAGGTAAAGTCGATAAGGAAACTGAACGAAAATGGTGTGCGAAAGGGTTGAACGGCACAATTTTCAGTGGTCAAAACAAAATTGAAAAACTCCATACCATTTTTGATTCATGGCAAGGGGGGGCTACAAATGATGAAACCAGATTTCAATAAAGTTGATATCAACGCGCTGAAAATCACAAATCATTCCGTAAGTAATGAAAAGCCGTTCCTTACGAATGAAGGAATTGAAATTAAAAAAAGCTATTCAATTGAGGATGTTGCGGGAATTTCGCATTTGGATGATCTACCGGGCATCGCACCGAATACGCGTGGGCCTTATCCAACAATGTATGTAGCTCGTCCATGGACTGTTAGGCAGTATGCAGGATTCTCAACTGCAGAAGAGAGTAATGCCTTTTATCGACGGAACTTGGCGATGGGGCAAAAAGGATTATCTGTCGCCTTTGACCTCGCGACACACCGTGGCTATGACTCCGATCATCCACGTGTAACAGGCGATGTTGGAAAGGCCGGTGTCGCAATCGATTCGGTCGAAGATATGAAAATCCTTTTTGACGGGATTCCACTCGATCAAATGTCGGTATCAATGACAATGAATGGTGCGGTTCTTCCAATCATGGCTTTTTATATCGTTGCTGCTGAGGAGCAAGGTGTTTCGCCATCAAAACTCTCTGGGACGATTCAAAATGATATTTTGAAAGAATATATGGTTCGCAATACGTATATTTTCCCGCCTGAAATGTCGATGCGGATTATTGCGGATATTTTTGAGTATACATCAAAGAATATGCCGAAATTCAATTCCATTTCAATCTCTGGCTACCATATGCAAGAAGCCGGGGCAACAGCGGATATCGAGCTTGCTTATACATTGGCGGATGGGTTGGAATATGTCCGGACTGGACTTAAAGCAGGCATTGATATCGATTCATTCGCCCCACGCCTATCTTTCTTCTGGGCAATTGGCATGAATTACTTCATGGAAATCGCCAAGATGCGCGCAGCTCGAAAAATTTGGGCACAAATGATGCAATCATTCAATCCATCAAACCCGAAATCACTCGCCTTACGAACTCATTCCCAAACCTCGGGATGGAGTTTGACAGAGCAGGATCCGTTTAATAACGTAACCCGAACATTGATTGAGGCAAATGCTGCAGCAATGGGCCATACGCAGTCATTACACACAAATGCACTTGACGAAGCGATTGCACTACCGACTGATTTCTCAGCAAGAATAGCGCGTAATACGCAATTATTCCTTCAGGAAGAAACATATATGACGAAAACGATTGACCCATGGGGCGGCTCATATTATGTCGAAAAGCTAACCGCTGAACTAACGGAAAAGGCTTGGGCTTTAATCGAAGAAATCGAAGAATTGGGCGGTATGGCGAAGGCAATCGAAACTGGTTTGCCGAAAATGAAAATCGAGGAAGCAGCTGCAAAACGTCAAGCGAAAATTGACTCGCGTGCAGAAACAATTGTCGGGGTGAATAAATACCGACTTGAAAAAGAAGAGCCGATTGATATTTTGGATATCGACAATTCGCTTGTTCGCCAAAAACAAATCGATCGTATTCATGAAGTGAAAAAGAATCGCAATGAAAATGCAGTCGAAAAAGCGTTGGAAGCACTTACTCATGCCGCACAGGACGGAGAAGGTAATCTTCTTTCGTTATCGGTGGAAGCAGCAAGGGCAAGGGCAACGATAGGGGAAATCTCGGATGCAATCGAGAAAGTGTCGGGCAGACATAAGGCGGTGATTCGTTCGGTGAGTGGCGTATACAGCTCGAACTTCACGAATGCTGAAGAAATCGAAGAAGTGAAAAGAATGTCTGAAGAGTTTTTAGAAAATGAAGGCCGTCGACCGCGGATTCTTATTGCAAAAATGGGACAAGACGGACATGACCGTGGCGCGAAAGTAATTGCCTCATCATTTGCCGACCTCGGATTCGACGTGGATATCGGTCCTTTATTTCAAACTCCGGAAGAGACTGCGTTGCAGGCTGCTGAAAATGATGTGCATGTCATCGGAGTAAGTTCACTTGCGGCAGGACATAAAACACTTGTGCCTACATTGCATAACGAACTGAAGAAAATCGGCCGTGAAGACATCCTGATTGTCGTTGGCGGGGTCATTCCTGCCCAGGACTATGACTTCCTAAGAAGTAATGGCGCGACGGCAATATTCGGTCCTGGAACGGTCATCCCTGTAGCGGCACAGAAAGTGATAGAAGATATTTACAAAGCGCTCGGTTATGAGGAAGTGACAGAGTGAATAAAAAGAATCGTTTACAGGACGACAGCGCATTGCATGTAATGAACGGCATTGAGTCCTCGCATGATGGCATGGTTGCCCCAACTCGCAAACGATTTGTTAAAAAAGAAAGAGCAATTGAGATCGAGGATCTTTACGCAGAAATCTGTAACGGGTCAAGACTTCATTTATCCAAAGCAATCACTCTATTGGAAAGCATAAATGTAACGGATAAGAAGGCGGGTCAAGATCTATTGAAAAAACTGCTTCCTCAGACAGGAAACAGTATTCGAATCGGCATAACGGGAGTACCGGGGGCTGGGAAAAGCACATTCATCGAAGCGTTCGGCCTTCAGTTGGCTGAGCGTGGGTCTAAGGTGGCTGTGCTCGCTATTGACCCAAGCTCAACTGTGACAGGCGGAAGCATATTAGGCGATAAAACAAGAATGGAGACGCTCGCGAGGCATAAGAACGCCTTCATCCGGCCGTCCCCCTCTTCCGGAACACTTGGCGGAGTCCACAGAAAGACACGGGAAACAATGCTCTTATGTGAAGCAGCGGGATACGACATCATCCTCATCGAAACAGTCGGTGTTGGCCAAAGTGAAACCGTCGTAAGGGGAATGGTCGACTTCTTCATGCTTCTTGTTTTAACTGGTGCCGGAGACGAATTACAAGGTATGAAAAAAGGGATAATGGAACTCGCAGACGCCATCATCGTCCATAAAGCGGATGGCGATAACTTGAAGCTTGCTAAAAAGACAGTAAGAGAATACAGTCAATTGCTTCATTTCCTCCAACCCGCAACATTAGGATGGACAACCATCGCCATGCCTGTTTCATCGCTACAAAAAACAGGACTCGACAAAGTCTGGGAAACCATCACCAACTTTCAAGATCAAATGATAGTAAGCGGGGTATGGAACGAACGCAGACAATCCCAAACAAAAGACTGGTTCCACTCCATGATCCGCGACCGACTAATCGACAACTTCTTCTCCGAAAAAGGGAAGAGAGAACTTGTAACTGATCTGGAAGGCCAGTTGTTGTCAGGCGATATCACAGTCGCAAACGCAGTAGACAGGATTTTCTCTAATGAATAACACTATTAGGATTGTAGCGGAAGGTGGCGACTCCAGCAACCCCTGCCTTAATTTCTGCAAAAGGAGCGCAGAAATACGGCAAATCGAACTCTTCGTAGTTCGATTGGAAAGCGTCCACCCGAAGCGAAAATCCGTTTTTTAGAAATTATTCATTTCCAATCTATCTTTTTTGCAACTAAATGTACCACCTGCTATGATAAACTCATACAAAGAAAGGGGACGACTAAAATGACAATGGACTTTAATTTTTATATGGATGACATCACAAAAACAGCACGCAACGAAATGGAAACAAGCGGCTACGAACAACTAACAACACCTGAAGAAGTAGACGCGGCATTCAAACGTTCCGGAACTACTCTAGTAATGGTTAACTCCGTATGTGGTTGTGCAGGAGGCATCGCACGTCCAGCAGCAGCACACGCCGTCCATTACGACAAACGCCCTGATCACCTTGTCACAGTTTTTGCAGGACAAGATAAAGAAGCAACTGCATACGCGCGTATGATTTTCGGCGAAGACCACCTTCCTTCATCGCCATCCTTCGCACTATTAAAAGATGGCAAACTTGTAGCAGAAGTAGGGCGCTATGAAATAGAAGGACATGACCCAATGTCGGTTGTAACAAACCTACAAGGTTATTTCGAAGAATATTGCGAAGAAGTATAATAAAGAAACAGTCCTATGCAGGTGAGGGCACTGAAAAATTCCTCTAAGGCAGATTATCGCGAGAATGGAAACGACTTGTCGTTTTCCATTCTCGCTTTTTTCATCTTGGAAGCCATGGGAACAAGGGGGATGTACTAAAATAGATTAGAAGATGGCGGCGTATACAGCAAGCTGGTCATTTAACGGGCTAAGATTATCGATGTTGTTCATTGTTGCGCGCATTTCCATGTAAGGGAATGCGCCCAGTATCACAATCGGGCCAGATTGGTGGTAGAATAGTATATAAAAAATTATTGGTTCATTTAAAGTTGTTTGGGATTAATCATAGTGAACCGTATCACAAATAGTGGTAAAACAGAGGAGAGAAATAGTCATAAGTAAGAATATTTTAGGAAATTTATAAGTGGACTCACTAATAAACAATGTTATAATTTAGGTAAAATTCATGAGAAACAGACTCCATAAAATCTTTAGGGGTCTGTTTTTTATAAATGAAATGAGGGGGAATCTAAGATAAGAACTCAAACATTTAGACTATTACTGTGTGCTTCAATTTTTGTAGTCTTCTTTTTAGCCTATTCTACTGAGGCTTCCGCAACTATTGATAATTTAGAAGAAAAAATTAAAATGATTGACGAAGAAATTGAATATAACATGAGGACACATAATATTCCGAGTATGGCATTTTCATTAGTGGACAGGAATGGTGTTGTATATTCTAAAGGCTACGGCACTTTAAATGTAGGAGATAAATCTGAACTAATAAACGAAAGCACTAATTTTCATTTAGGTTCAGTATCGAAAGTATTCGTTTCACTTGGTATCCTAAAACTCCAAGAGGAAGGTTACATAGATATTGAACAGCCTGTGGTTGATTATCTTCCTTGGTTTTCTACAAAAGATACTTTGCTTTCTAATGAAATCAAAATTGAGCATTTACTAAACCACTCCAGTGGATTACCTGGTAGGTTAAATGTACATGAGATTAGTAGTTTAGAAAGCAGAGAAATTATAAATAAAATTAAACACAAACTAAAGAATGTTACGTTAGTGGGAAAACCGGGGACTGTTAATGAATACACCAATATGAATACGGACTTACTACAGTTAGTAATAGAAGAGGTAACAGGCAAATCATTCATACAATATATGGAAGAAAACCTCTTTACTCCGCTTCAAATGAACCGGACAGGATATTTCATTTTTGATGATAGTCAATTGTCGAATACCGCAATGGGTCATCGATATCACTGGGGAAAGATAAAGCCTTTTAAAGAAGAATTAGTGTATGCAACATCCGCATCTGCTGGGCTATCATCAAATGTTGATGACTTATCAAAGTTTTTATGTTTACTATTAAACGATGGGCAAGGGGCACAAGGCAAATTACTGGATCGTAGTAGCATAGATCAAATGTTCAAACCCAATCAATACGGTGCAGGATACAACTGGAATGTGTACCCACATAATATTTCTATGGATGGTGGTTTACCAGGCTTTACGTCAACCATTGTACTTTCATCAGACAAAACCTTTGGACTTATCCTTTTAGCAAATTCTAAACAGGATATAACGTATCACTCTGGTTTTAACCTTTATAGAATAATAGATGGTGGAACACCCACGAAATTGTTGGAGAAGGACTTTCCAAAAATCCATTTACTTGTGCAGATAATCCTTTTTATTGTAATTATCTTTAGTATTTTAATCTTATATATAGTGGGATTAACTATTTTTCAACTATTTAAAGGTACGAAAGAGATTTCTTTTAGGAAGCCCAGTTTCAAGAAGATTAGGATCATTAGTTTCATTTTAATAATCTATTTAGGTATCATGTACTTCATATATATCCAAATGCCTTTTTACATTGGAGTACCAGCGTTACAGAATTTTAAAATGGAACCCGACACTGTGGGTTTGTTGTACATCATATCGGTAGTATGGTCGATTTTCACTATCCTGTTATGTGGAAAAATAATATTCATCCAAAAGACATGGCAATCAAGCGCTGGTCAATTAACTTCACCATTAAGAAAAAGTGAACCGTATCACAAGTAATAAGATAAAATGGGTCATCTTTGATAAAGTATTAATAGAGTACTCTACAATAAGGAAAATAAGAGAGATATAATGTATTTACTTAGGGAGGGTGGAGAGGGTGTTATTAAATGAGAGTGCGTGTTTATGATAAAGAAAAGGATACTTATTTTAAATCTGAAGTTTATGCAATAATTAACACTGGATACTATGAAAAGTTATTAGTGTTGACTCCTGAAGATATGGGGAATTGCTTAATGTTTTATGATTATTTGGATAAAACGCACAATGAACTTTCCGCACTTATTAATTCAATCAATTTAGCAAGACCAAGTGACTGGATTTATCTAAAATCACAATCTGTAGATGAGCAACTAGATAGATATAAGGGATTATTAAAATCAAATATCAAATTTTTTGATTATATTGGTTTTCCATGGTTGTGGAATAATACTGATTCCTTAATTAAGTTATTAAATGGCGAAGCAATTCCTCTAAGAGGTAGTATTTTTGAAAAAAATTTATATAGTGATATAAACCATACAGAATGGCATTTTATCGAGACGCAAGATGATGTGAATATGCTTATGAAACAGACGTGCTTTTTTCATGATTCTATTATTAATGAAATCAACTATGTTAGTGGGGGTTTTGTTGATTCCGATAAAATTATGAATTTAACTAATTTAAGAAAAGTAACGGTTAAAGTAGATAGCCAACAGTGTAGTAGTATTGAAATGATTTTTGAAGGAGTCACGGCTCTGAATCTAAGACCACCTTTAGATAATTACTCTGGTGATATTTATGAAGCATCAGTAATTGTAAAAGATGCTTCAGTTTTCTTTTGCGATGGCCAGTCGGAACAGATTGATACTAATTATAATGGGACATGGATTTATGCATATAGCTTGAAATGGCGTTTTTTTGATAGTGAAAATACTAATTAAATACAGATGAATTTAAGCCTGATAAATTACAAGATTTCGCAGTAAAACATTGATGTTAAATAAATTAAAAACCTCATTTGGAAATAATCTGAGGAATCTTATCATAAATCATGTTAATAAACAATAGAGCGCTTTTCCCCGCATAAGGGTGTGCTGTTTTAGGATTAGAATAAATAAGCAGATTCTTAGTTGATTGGAGTGGAAGCCGGCGACTCCGGGAGGATCAGCGGGACAGGTGAAACAACCAACGGAAGCGAAGCGAACGGGTTGGTTCACCGCACGCCCTCCGGAAAGCGTCCGGCTGGAATGCAAATCAACGGTTATTAAAGCAATTCCAGATAAGGGCGCGTTTTCGGATTAAAGGTTAGGACAAAAAAATGCACAGGCATTATAACCTGGGCATTTTTTTTTATTAAAGAAACATGCTTAATCCGAATAAAATACTAGAAGCAACCATTGCCAGAACCATCATATATACAACGAACTTTTGTACTTTTTTATTACTCATTAGGCAATCTCCTCACGATTCGATATACATACATTTTAACAGAAATACAGAATTTCTCAAGGTGTAGCGGAATTATTCACAAAACGTTACAATGAAATAGGGAGGGGGATGCGAGATGAAAAAAGTAGATCATATCGGTATAGCTGTCAGAGATATAACGAATGCGCTTCCACATTACATAGATACGTTGGGGCTTACTTTGCTTGGAATTGAAGAGGTAGAAAATCAGAAAGTGAAAGTGGCATTCATAGATGCTGGCAACGTCAAGCTTGAATTGTTAGAGCCTATTGGTGAAGAAGGCGCAATTGCTAAGTTCATCGAAAAGCGTGGAGAGGGAATCCATCATATTGCTTTCGGTGTAACGGATATTAGAAAACGAATGCTTGAATTGAAGGAAAAAGGTGTTCACCTACTTCAGGAGGAGCCGAATGTTGGTGCAGGAGGTGCCGACGTAGCCTTCCTACATCCGAAATCTTCCTTCGGCGTGCTTTATGAATTATGTGACAAAGGGGACAAGCCAAATGGACATTTATGATAAAATCAATGAATTATATGATAAGAAAAGAGAAATAGAGTTAGGCGGCGGTGACGAGCGAATTGCAAAACAGCATGAAAAGGGAAAATTGACAGCTCGGGAACGCATCAATCTGTTGTTAGATGAAGGGTCTTTTGTTGAATTGAATCCATTTGTCGTCCATCGAACACGCGATTTTGGCATGGATAAACAGACGGGTCCTGGTGACGGGGTAGTTACCGGTTACGGAAAAATCGACGGACGACCAGTCTACCTGTTTTCTCAAGACTTCACTGTGTTTGGTGGAGCACTTGGTGAAATGCATGCCATGAAAATTGCGAACGTCATGGATCTTGCTGCGAAAAACGGAGCACCATTCATCGGATTGAATGATTCGGGCGGAGCGCGTATTCAGGAAGGCGTCGTTTCATTGGATGGATATGGTGAGATTTTTTACCGGAATGCTATCTATTCGGGCGTCATCCCACAAATTTCGGTCATCTTAGGCCCATGCGCGGGCGGAGCTGTTTATTCACCAGCCATCACTGATTTTGTTCTTATGACAGATGAAACGAGCCAAATGTTTATCACAGGGCCTAAAGTGATAGAGACTGTAACAGGTGAAAAAATTTCTTCAGAAGACTTAGGTGGGTCAAAAGTACATAATTCAATTAGTGGAAATGCTCATTTCCGTGGGAAGGATGAAAAGACGGTTTTAGAGCAAGTTCGTCATCTGCTTTCCTATCTTCCACAAAATAATAACGAAAAAACACCGGAGTTGAAGGCGGATTCGAATGACGATTATCGAAATGATTTGGCAGACGTTGTGCCATTTGAAACGATTCGCCCTTATGACATTCGAAAAGTTATTGAGCAGGTTGTCGATGAAGGATCATTCCTTGAAGTACAGGCGGAGTTCGCGAAAAATGCAGTTGTTGGATTTGCGAGGATGAATGGTGAATCGGTCGGCTTGATTTGTAATCAGCCTAAAGTGATGGCAGGGGGGTTAGATATCAACTCTTCCGATAAAATTGCCCGGTTCATCCGGACTTGTGATTCATTCAATATCCCGTTAATCACATTTGAAGATGTGACTGGATTCTTCCCAGGTGTCAAACAGGAGCACGGGGGCATTATTCGTCATGGAGCTAAAATCCTTTATGCCTATTCTGAAGCTACCGTTCCTAAGATTACGGTCATCCTTCGCAAAGCATTTGGTGGAGCATATGTAGCATTGAATTCAAAAGCAATTGGCGCAGATGTCGTCTATGCTTGGCCGAACGCTGAAATTGCAGTGATGGGGGCGGAAGGTGCAGCTAACATTATTTTCGCACGTGAAATCATGAACAGTGAGAATCCGGAAGGTACAAGGGCTGAAAAGATTGAGGAATATCGAACGAAATTCTCGAATCCATATGTGGCAGCCTCGCACGGAATGGTCGACGATGTTATCGACCCAAGAGAAACTCGCATTAAATTATTGCAGGCGCTTGAAATGATGAGAAATAAACAGGAAACCCGACCTCGTAAAAAGCATGGAAATATTCCATTATAATTAAGAATTTAGAAGGAGAGAAACAAAATGAATGAGCAAAGATTATTAGAAGAGTTTTTTGAACTTGTACAAATCGACTCAGAAACAAAACACGAAGAAGTTATCGTAACTGTATTAAAAGAGAAAATGGAGGCGCTTGGTTTCTCCGTTTTTGAAGACGATTCCAAAGAAATTACGGGCCACGGGGCTGGAAACCTAATTGCGACTTTAAAAGGTACTGTCGAAACCGCGGATCCGATTTATTTCACTTGTCATATGGATACGGTAGTGCCAGGGAAGGGCATTAAACCAGAGTTACGAGAAGATGGCTATATTTATTCTGATGGAACGACGATTTTAGGGGCAGATGATAAAGCAGGCCTTGCAGCTTTATTTGAAATGGTAAGAGTTTTGAAAGAAAGTGGCCAGCCACATGGTGATATCCAATTTATCATAACAGCAGGTGAAGAAAGTGGACTTGTTGGGGCAAAAGCAATGGACCCTTCACATTTAAAAGCAAAATATGGCTATGCTGTAGACAGCGACGGTAAAGTTGGAGGCATTGTAACAGCTGCACCTTACCAAGCTAAACTTCATACAACCATTTATGGAAAGACTGCACATGCAGGAGTAGCGCCTGAAAAGGGAATCTCAGCTATTAATATTGCTGCGAAATCGGTTGCCGCAATGACACTTGGCAGAATTGACTCCGAGACGACAGCAAATATTGGTCGATTCGAAGGTGGACAGGCTACCAATATTGTATGCGATGAAGTTCGAATTTTAGCGGAAGCGCGTTCTATCAATCCGGAAAAACTGGATAAACAAACTGCGCATATGGTTGAGACTTTCGAAAAGACTGCAGCTGCAATGGGAGGAAGAGCCGAAACGGAAGTGAAGTTGGCGTATCCTGGCTTTAGTTTTGGAGAAGAGGCAGAAGTCGTTCAGACGGCGATGGAGGCAATCCGTAATATTGGTAGGACTCCAGAATTGATGACAAGTGGAGGCGGAAGTGACGGTAACGTATTTAATGGTACAGGTGTCCCAACTGTCACTTTATCTGTCGGCTATGAAGAAATCCATACGAAGAATGAGCGCATGCCGGTAGCGGAATTGAATAAGCTTACAGAGTTATTGATTGAAATTGTTCGGATTGCAGCTACGAAAGAGGCTTGACGATGGGCAATCTGAAGGCGGTCATCGTTCAATGTGGGCAAGAAGAATACGCCCTGCCCGTGGATATTGTCATTTCCGTTGAAAAGTTGCAGCAGGTGAACCCGATTCCGCATCTACCAGAATATATGCTTGGTTTGATGAAAATAAGGGGAGAACTAGTTCCCATTTTGGATTTTCAATGGATATTATATGATAATTCGGCTAAGGATCATAAAAATGCGAAAGTTGTAGTCGTCCAAACAGAAGGTCTTGATATCGGTTTACTCGTTCTCGATGCAAAGGAAATTCTCGATATATCTGAGGATACATTTACATCATCCGAATTATTAGCCCATTCAAAAACACCTTATTTTACAACGATTGTTAATTTGGAAGAACGGATGATCACAGTTGTTGATCCGCAAATTCTTTCAGAGAGACTTACTGGAATGGAAGTAATTGGAGACTATATTCGTTCGCTAAAAACACAGGAAACGTAAAATACTACCGGATGGTTTGCATCCATCCGGTTTATTTATTTAAATGGAGAGAGGCAAATGACAGAGACCAGAGTGTCACATACTAGAGTCATCCTACATCTTGATATGAATAGTTTTTTTGCTTCGGTCGAACAAGCCCATGACCCGAAATTGAAAGGAGTACCGATGGCGGTAGCAGGGAATCCGAAGGAAAGACGTGGCATCCTTGTCACTTGCTCGTATGAGGCTAGGGCGCTTGGGATTTATACAACGATGTCTGTAGGTGAAGCTAAAAGAATTTGCCCTGAACTTGTCCTTGTCCCACCTGATCACGAGAAATACCGGATCGCTTCTGATGCGGTTTTTTCGATTTTACGGACTTATACCGATCTTGTCGAACCCGTTTCAATCGATGAAGCTTTTATCGATATTACCAATATAGGCGGCTTGACGAATGCTGTACAAATTGCGACGCATATGCAACAGCGCATCTTGTCTGAATTGGATCTGCCTTGCTCCATAGGAATTTCTCCGAATAAATTTCTTGCAAAGACCGCATCTGATATGAAAAAACCGATGGGTATCACTATTTTGCGGAAAAGACAGGTACCTGATATTCTATGGCCACTTCCGGTTATTGAAATGCATGGCGTTGGGCAGAGTACAGAAAAGCGGTTGAATGAAATTGGCATTACGACGATTGGGGATCTTGCTAAAGTTGATGAAGTGCTTATTAAAGCTACGTTAGGTAAAAATGGGTTGCGCCTTCGAAACCGTGCCAACGGTATAGATCATCGACCCGTAGATCCGGAAGCTGCGGAAGAGCGTAAAAGTGTTGGGAGTTCTACAACATTACCAATTGACGAGACTGAATTGGATTCTTGCCTTGAAATATTCAAGCAATTAGCCGTTAAAGTTTCCAAACGGTTGGAGAGGAATGGATTAGCAGGAAATGTTGTTATGATTCAAATCCGTACGTCTGATTGGCGTAACCAAACAAGGAGCCGTACAGTATTGAACCCATTGTATAAATCAAATGATATTTACAAGGAAGCGGCAGATTTATTCAAACGACATTGGGACGGGGAACCCGTTCGGTTATTAGGCATTACCGTTTCAAATACCATTCCGATGAACGAGTTGTATGAACAATTATCTATTGATAATTTTGAGATGCATGCGAAAGATGCTAAAGTGGATGAACTCGTAGCGAAAATTGAGAAGAAATTTGGTCCAAACTCAGTTAAACGAGGAATTTAAGAAGGGAGCGACTCAAATGGAAATCTTTTTTTTAGGGACAGGTGCGGGCATGCCCTCCAAGATACGCAATACTTCTTCATTAATCCTGAACCTTTCAGCTGAACAGGAAGGGTACTGGATGTTTGATTGTGGCGAAGCGACCCAGCATCAGTTGCTTAGAACGTCAATTAAACCAAGGAAAATTAATAAGATTTTCATAACCCATTTACACGGAGATCATATTTTCGGTTTGCCGGGCTTCCTTGGTTCTCGTTCGTTTTTAGGTGGTGAAGAAGAGTTGACTATTTATGGTCCAGTTGGAATAAAGGAATGGGTAATCACCTCGCTAAGAATTACAAAGACTCATTTAACCTATCCGTTAACCATTAATGAGATAGATTCAAGTATACTTTTTGAGGATGATCAATTTAAGGTCACAACGAAGGAACTTGAACACGTAATTGAATGCTTTGGTTTTAGGATTGAACAAAAGTCACTGCCCGGAAAACTGCTCATTGAAAAAGCGGTGGAGGCTGGTGTGCCGAAAGGTCCTTTACTAAAAAGGCTAAAGGATGGGGAAGACGTTCAGTTGGACAATGGACAATACGTCTATAGCAAAGATGTAACTGGCGACCCTCAAAAAGGATTTATTGTTACAATCCTTGGGGATACACGATATTGTGAAGCATCGCTTGAGTTGGCAATGGATGCAGATATTTTAGTTCATGAAGCGACTTTTGATAGTGAAACTGGCGAACTTGCGAAAGAATACGGGCATTCTACAATCGCTGATGCCGCAAGGACTGCAAAAGCTACCAACGTCAAAGCGTTAATCGCAAATCATATCAGTGCCCGTTTCATGCCAAGTGATCTTGCGAAATTAAAAGAACAAGGCTCTACCATCTTCCCGAATCTTTTTATCGCTGAAGATTTCAGCCATTTTGAATGGAAAGATGAACAATTGATGAAAAAATAAGCTGTCGCAGAGTCATAAAAATGACCGCGACAGCTTTTATATATTGAAAAACGTTTAAAAACTCCAACCACGCACGTATTGAACTGGTGGCTCAATCTCTACATCTAATTCCTTTGCAGCTGAATAAGCCCAATACGGATTCCTCAACAATTCGCGCGCCAGTAAGACCAAATCAGCCCGTTCGTTTTTCAAAATTTCTTCCGCTTGAATTCCCGATGTTATTAATCCCACTGCTCCTGTTGCAATTCCTGCACCCTTTTTGATTTCTTCAGCAAAAGGTACTTGATAACCTGGAAATGCATCGATTTTGGCAGGAACGACTGCACCTGAACTCACATCAATCAAATCAACACCTTGTGTTTTCATCCACTTCACCATCTCGACGTATAGAGTTGGTGACATACCGCCTTCTACATAATCCTTTGCAGAAATACGGACGAATAATGGACCGTCCCATACTGAACGGACTGCATCAATAATTTCACGTAAGATGCGGTACCGATTTTCGGATGAACCACCATAAGCGTCATCTCGCTTATTTGATAAAGGGGATAGGAATTCATTGATAAGATAACCGTGTGCGCCATGCAATTCGATTACATCAAAACCAGCCTGTTTCGCTCGGATTGCACCATCTTTGAATGCATTAACCACTGTTTTAATATCTTCCACTGTCATTTCAACAGGAGTTTTATAGTGTTCATTGAATTGAATTGCACTTGGTGCATAAATGTCACCATCTACAGTCGCTTTTCTACCAGCATGGGCAAGTTGAATTCCTGTCTTTGCACCATGCTGTTTCATAAGACGTACAATTTCAGAAAGTCCTTCAAGATGGTCATCATTCCAAATTCCAAGATCCTGGGCTGAAATGCGACCTTCCTGTAAAACTGCTGTTGCTTCGACAATTATCAAACCAACTTGTCCGACAGCGCGGGTGGCATAATGGATTTTATGCCAATCTTCCACTTTCCCGTCCATATTATGAGAAGAGTACATGCACATCGGTGCCATAACAATCCGATTTTTGAACTCCACACCACGAATTGAATATGGTGAAAATAATTTTGCCATTTCCTGACCTCCTTCCGTTACAATAACCAAATTATAGCAAACTGCCTGACAGAATGCGTTTTGTTTGCTCTACTAATGCCAATGCTCACATATAATCTTTGAAGAAATAAACGACGCCTACTACAAGAGCTAACAACATCACTATAATAGATATTTTCCATACACTGACAGGGGCGTGACCACTAACTTTACCTGTTTGGCCATTAACTAAAAAGCGATAAACCTTATTATTATAATTAAATGAAGAAATCCACATTGGCAGTAAAATATGTTTAAATGTGATTCCATCGTAGTTTGTTTGGACATTAACAATCCGAACTTCATCACCGGTTTCCTTGCGAAGAATTCCGTTTCGGATTCGGGAGTCAATTATGTCCCTGGCCGAATACCATCCGTTTTTTAGCGAAATCGAGTACCGTTCAGCAAGAAAACCCGAAAGGTATTCCGTGCGATAGTCAAGAAGGCCAGAGAGTTGGAAAGGCTCAACCCGGTCGATTAATCCGGAAGCGACATTTTTTGATGCCTTTACAAGGACATCATCATAGAATTTCTGGTAATTGCCGCGTTTTGTACGCCATCTGATCTTTCGGACTTGTTCTGTAATCTGTTCGGTCTTACCGTCGCGATGTACCGTCCTGGTTTCCATTACGTAATAATAGGTGCCGATTTTTACAGTGTAGTCGGAATCAGTGTCCGAATCGAAGGTCCAATATGGAATATAAGCACCATTTATCTTCTGTAGTTCATAATTATGTTTTAATTTTGAAGGGGCGAAATATCGTTTTGCAATCCATTTTTTGAATTTATTTACGGCTTCATCTTTTGAAATATGAAACGGAATGACAAGTGCCGGTTTTATGCCGGCATCGTTTTCGGTTACCGTAATATGGGATGACCCACAAAATGTACAGAAATCAGCGACTTTATCCTTATCCAATAAAGTTTCCGCACCGCAGTTGTCACATTTGAATACCCTTTTTTCATCTCCCCAGCTATGATCAGCCTTATCAAGAGCATCCAAGTAATCATGCTCGGTCGTATTTTCCCTCGTTGCTTCGATTTCAACTTCCGTTCCACAAAAAGGGCATTTCAATCCCCGTGTATCTGGATCATAAACCGCATTCCCTCCGCAAGAGGCACACTGGTTCACTTCAGTGTCTTCGTGTTTATTTTCATCCATGAAGTCATCGGCATTATCCAATTTAGTCACCCGGTTTCACCTCTTTACCCTTCAAGTCCCTCTCCACAATCACCGCAAAACTTGGCTGTAGGCCCATTTACCGTACCGCAAGAATTGCATATTTTCTCGGTTACTTGTTTTGTTCCGCATTCACCACAAAATTTTGAGCCTTCTTTAATTTCCGCTTTACAATTAATGCATGGGATCGTCTTCTGTTGTACGGATTTCCCGCAGTCAGGACAGAACTTCGCACTAACTCTAATCTGAGCCTGGCAATGAGGACAGGCCATTTTTGCTGGTTCAGCCGGCGGAGTGGCTTGTTGCTGATTTTGATTTAATGCATTAGCCATCACATTTCCGATTGCGGCTCCTGCGCCAATGCCTGCACCTGTTGCAGCCATTCCACCACCTTCATTGCGCGCAGCATCGCGTAGTGCTTCGGCGGCTTGATATTGCGTGTACGTATTCAAGTTTCCAAGCACACCCATTGTCGTCCGCTTGTCCATAGCTTGCTCGACTTCTTTTGGTAAAGACAAATTCTCAATATATAAGGAAGTGATTTCAAAACCGAATTTTGCAAATCGTTCCTGCATCTTATCTTTACCTTCGTTGCTAAGTTCGTCATAATGCATGGCAAGATCAAGCGCTGGGATTTGTGATTCAGCAAATAGATCCGTCAACCCTGATAAGATCATCTTTTTCAAATGGCCTTCAATGCTGCTTGTATCATACGAAGCATTAGTTCCAAATAACTCTTTTAGAAAGATGACAGGTTCTGATACTCTATAGGAATAGATCCCATACCCACGTAAGCGAATTATCCCGAAATCAGGATCACGCATCATAATAGGATTCGAAGTTCCCCATTTTTGATCAACAAATTGCTTTGTATTAATGAAATAGACTTCCGCCTTGAAAGGGGAGTTGAATCCTGTTTTCCAAGACTTCAGCTTTGTTAAAATCGGCATGTTTTGGGTATATAAAACATGGTGGCCGGGAGTGAATACGTCAGCGATTTCACCTTCATTCACAAAAATCGCTACTTGCGACTCCCTGACAATCAGACTTGCCCCCATTTTGATTTCATTATTTTGCACTGGAAAACGATATACCATTGTATTAGAACTTTGATCTGTCCATTCAATAACTTCGATAAATTGGCTCTTAAAAAAATTGAAAAATCCCATATCGATCCCCCTTGAAAAAAGTTATGGTCATTATATCATATACGTATAAGGGGATAGAAAGTTTCAACGGTTTTATAGGGGATGACATAGGTTTCTAAAAGAGGTAGAATGGACTGAATACCGATTCAGTATGTGAAAATCTGTTGTTAGTTGAGGGAGTTAAAAATATGATACATAAAATTGCTATTCCGACACCATTCGCAGTTGGCGATGTAAATGCATTTGTCGTAAAAGGAGATGCGTTATCACTTGTCGATGCCGGACCGAAAACGCCGAAAGCTTATGAAGCACTAAAACAAGGACTGAATGAAATCGGCTATACATTCAAGGATATCGAACAGGTGATTTTAACCCATCATCATCCTGATCATGCGGGTTGGATGGACGCCTTTGACAAGGCAGAGGTTATCGGTCACCCATATAATGATCTTTGGTTAAAAAGAGATGCAGAATTCATGAAGTACCACGATAAGTTTTATTTGGAACGTCTGATAGAAGAAGGAGTTCCCGAGTCCAAATTCCACTGGCTTGAAAAGATGAAACGTCCAATTAGGTTGATGGGGGAACGGACGCTGGATCGAATAATTGGGGAAGGCGACGAATGGACAGGGCATCCTAACTGGATTGTGATGGAAACACTTGGACACGCCCAAAGTCATATTGCCTTATTTAATGAAAAGACGGGTGAGATGATTGGAGGGGATCTTGTTTTGGAGAAAGTATCTTCCAATCCATTGATCGAACCTCCTGCAAATCCTGAAGCGGATCGACCGAAGTCGTTGTTACAATACAATGCTTCATTGACACGATTATTAGATCTTCCTATAGACATCGTATACGGTGGCCATGGGAATGAAGTGCATAATGTACATGCCCTAGTCGAAACAAGACTACAAAAACAGCATGATCGCGCAATAAAAGTGCATGGCATGCTGAAAGAAGGGCGCAAAACGATTTATGAGCTTACGCAACAATTGTTCCCGGCTGTTTATGAAAAGGAATTAGGACTCACTTTATCCGAAACGATTGGACAAGTGGATTATTTATTATCAAAAGGGCTTATCCGGGAAAATCTCGGAGAAGGCGGCGTCTTGTATTATGACCAAGCGTAAGGTTTTGATTACAGGTGCAACGAGCGGAGTCGGTTTTGCAGTGGCAATGCGCTTACTGGCGGACACGGATAATTTTACGGTCATTGGTACGGGAAGGGCTCCGGATAAGCTATGGGAATTGCAAAACGAAGGGGCAGAAGCTGTACCTGCAGATGTGACGAACATGGAGGACATGGAAAGGGTTTTGGATAAGATCGGCCCTCCGGATATTGTTATCTTTTCCGCAGGTGTCGGCTTTTTCGAGTCAGCCCACCTAATGCCCGAGGAATCAATCCGTGCTATGATGGAAACGAATGTCATAGCTCCGTTTTTATTAACCAAACGCATCTTGCCGCAAATGATGGGACGTCAAAAAGGTCATCTTATCTACATCGGTTCCCAGGCTGGAAAAGTAGCTACGCCCAAAGCGTCAGTTTACGCAGCGACAAAGCATGCATTGATCGGCTATACGAATGCGTTACGCATGGAAGTTGCTGAATTCGGCATTGATGTTAGCGTCATTCATCCCGGGCCGATCGATACTCCATTTATTGATGGGGCAGATCGTACGGGGAGGTATAGGTCATCATTAGGCAAGCATTTGTTGCAAGTAGGTACTGTAGCAGATGCAGTTTTGAAAACGATTGAAAAGCCTGTTCGGGAAGTCAATCTACCTGGGGTTATGGGGTTGACGAGTAAACTATATTCGATTGCACCTAAATTGGTTGAAAAGGTTGGACGTAAATATTTCATGAAAAAATAGCTGTCTTAGAGACAGCTATTTTCATTGAGGTTATTCGTGCAAACGCTCGTTTTTCTACGGAAGCGCTCGTTTAATCGTGAAACCGCTCGTTTACTCGTGAATCCGCTCGTTTATTTCGAAAAGCGCTCGTTTACTTGTGAATCCGCTCGTTTATTCCGAAAAGCGCTCATTAATTCGCAAATCCGCTCGTTTATCCTCACAAGCCCTCGTTTTTCGCCATCTGTTCCTGCGCCAGCCTCACCATTTCTTTCACCATATTTCCTCCAATCGGACCACCGATTTTTCCGGCTTGCTCCGATGTCAATTTTCCATTATATCCATCCGATAACGGAATACCTAATTCCTTTGCGACTTCATATTTCACCGCATCCGGACGCCTATCATCAACATCGTACCCTTTAGCCCGCATGACATCTGCTTTCAATCGATCCAGCTGTTCACGTGCTTGAGGAACTAATATTTTATTTTTTCTTGCCATCTTAACCGCTCCTTTCTTTCATAGTCTTAACCGATCCACTAAAAACATGTAAATAACTATGTAGAATAAGCTAAAATATTCCTTTCCATGTTATACTATTGTCAAATTATACAAGCAGGGAAGTGTGGGAATGAACACAGTTACGATTGCTG
Source organism: Sporosarcina thermotolerans (assembly GCF_042658975.1). Classification (NCBI taxonomy): domain Bacteria; kingdom Bacillati; phylum Bacillota; class Bacilli; order Caryophanales; family Caryophanaceae; genus Sporosarcina; species Sporosarcina thermotolerans. The sequence goes on from NZ_JBHSRM010000014.1 coordinate 242,535, forward strand.
ACATCGTGAAACGTTTTAAATTGGAAGTGCTGATTGGGCATAACCAACTAAATAAAGTTTTGAAAAAAACAAAAGTGAGAAGGCCAGGATTAGAATTCATGGATAAGTTCGATTTCATCGCTACAGAACATGTGCAAATCCTTGGCAAAAATGAAATTAATTATTTGCATACATTATCGGACGAGGAGTGCAAATTGCGAATCGCTAATATTGTCCAGTATGACCCGCCTTGTATTATTATCACCTCCAATCAGGAAGAGCCGCTTGGGCTTCTGCGCTATTGTACAGATAATCACATACCTGTTTTACGGACACCCGACTCGATGACTGAGATGAGCGCTAAATTAGACGCATATGTTACGAAGGTGATGGCGCCAGAGATTGCAGTTCATGGAGTATGTGTGAATGTAGCAGGAATTGGGATTTTATTACGCGGAAAATCTGGGGTGGGGAAAAGTGAAACCGCCCATACGTTAATCGGAAGAGGGCATCGGCTGATTGCGGATGATATCGTTGTGCTTAAAAAACTGAGTCCGCAGACACTTTTAGGGACGCATAATGAAAAGAATAAAGAATTTCTTGCATTACGAAGCATCGGTTTATTGAACGTCGTACGACTTTACGGACGGGCAGCATTTCAGGATGAAAGCCGAATCGCTCTTGATATTGAATTGACAGAGTGGCAGGAAAATGCGTTGAATAATGAACTTGAACTGGATGAAAAATTCAAGACGTATATGGACGTCCCGATTCCGCATATTCAAATCCAATTGCAGCCGGGAAGAGATGTGGCGGGTTTGATTGAAGCGGCTGCGAATAATTGGTATTTGCAACAGCAAGGATATAGTGCTGCTGATGAATTCATGAAGCGTCTTGAACCGGAATTTGAGGAGGATAATTAAAGAAACCCGCCAATTCGGTATTGGCGGGCTCAAATCGTCTTATTTCCTTTCAAATCCTAAATATCGGGTCCCTTGGAATGCAAGCATACCGATGTCACCTTCCGCAAGCATTCCGTATTCCTTGGCGCTTACACTCAATTCCATCCGATCTCCGCTTTCCACTTGGAATGTTGCATAATACCATGTAGAGGCAGATGAATCGCCGCTTCCACCTGAGGTATGCGCCCGCTTTGTTACAACATGCGCTGGCACTGTCAGTCGAGGTGAATTGTTGTTTTTGGACCATTGTCCGATACTCTTAACAATCACGACAATGAAAAAGCCAATGACTAATGCAAACACAATAAAGAAGAAAATAGGGCCAAAAGAAAACATGAAATCGTCGAATGCATTAAATCCCATGGCGCCACCTCCGTTTGAATCTATTATAGAATACGTCTGTTAGGGAATAAGGTTTCAGCTGACCACTATTGAATAATCGCTTCAACTGTAACTTCTACATTACCTTTTAAGGCTCTGCTAATCATACACGAATCTTCCGCTTTCATAATCAGTCTCTCTGCAATTCTTTTTTTATCTTCTGAAGTGTCCTCATGCAAAACGAGTACAGGCTTATGTATGATCTTCTTATATGTAACAACGCCATTCGTATAGTCGACAACCCCAACGGATTCCATCGTCAAGCTTGTCTTCTCAATGCCGCTTCGCTCAAGCATCGCCGCAAGTGTGATGATATAGCAGGTTGCAGCTGCTCCAAGCAACATTTCATCCGGATTTGTCCCAATTCCAGGGCCATCCATTTCGACTGGTATCGAAACTTTTGTCTTCAAATTCAACGTTTCAATCGACCCTACGTCATTACGTAATCCCGGCCAGTTTGCCTTTAAATGAAATAAATGTTCCGCCATTATAACAACCACCTTTTGTATGAATTAGTTATAGTATAATTCATAATTCTTCTATTTTGTAGTTGTTGGTTTAGTTAGAAAATAGTAAAATTAAGGAAAAAAGCTATTCAGGGAGAGTGGGAGTAAGCGTTATGAAGATAGAATACGGAGAATATGGAGTTCCTGATGAAGTAAAAAAATTGATAGAATTGGAAAATACATTGAAGAAAAAGGGATTAACACTGGATACAATAGGCTTGGTGCCCATCCAAGATTTTTTTTCATATTGGATAACTCCACCAGATGTAATTCCGTTTGCCCATACTGGTGGGGATGGAGTTCATTTTGGGTTTTTAACTGATTTTGGATCAATAACTGATTTGAATGAAGCACCGATTGTTTGTGTTACGCCTACAAATGATCCACCGATACGCTTAACGGCACGAAATATCAATGAGTTTATGACGATAGCCTCGTTTGTTCCGCATGTTGGGCTATTGGATAATTGTTGGCCTTGGAAGGATAAAGAATCCACAGAGCTGATTTTTAAAGATTACCTTACAGACAGTTGGCAAATAAATAGAGATAAGCTTTTGGAACTTCTACAAGAGGTGTTCTGCACGAAGAAGGTGGACGTTGCCGAATATGTTCAAACAGTTCTCCATGAACGTGAAGAAAGTATTGTTTTAAAAACTTATGATGGCCTGGGAATCAAGGGAGCAAATGTTGATCTTCATAGACGCTACTCTTTTGATCCTGAAAGAAGGCAGGATAAGGAACAGATCGTTAGAATGAAACTCTTCTTGAAAGACGCAACATATGAAGAAAAATTGGGTTTTACACGAGATGCAATGTTCTGGTATGTATTAACACCAGATTATGACAGTGAAGTTTTAACCTTGGTTATTGACCTTTTGAAGTCCCTAAATTTAAAGGATGAAGTAAGAAGGCTGACCTTTAGAAACCGTATATGACAGAAAGAAGTACTGTCTATTTCATGAAGAAAAAGGGGGTATCGGTTTGAAAAAGTTTATCGTAACCTCGATGTTTTTGTTTTGCCTATCATTGTATGCTTGTCAGGCTAATAATAAAGAATTGTCATTTATAGGTGAGGTTAAAAACTGGTTTGCAATAGTAACCGTTAATCAGAGTAACGGAAACGAAATCTATCAAATTCAAATTGAATACAAAGGAGATAACCTACAGGATATCAAAACATTTGGTTTCTATGTTAAATCGAAAAATAATGGAGTAATAAGTTTTGGCGGGGATGATTTAACTTTAAACAAAGAAGGCGTATTTTTTAGCGATTTACCAATTTCTAACAGTCCATCAACAAATAAAAATGATAAGTTGGAAATGAAAATAGATTGGAATGGAAGTAGTGAAGAATTTACATTACTAAACGAAAGTAATGATACCAAATAGGAAAACATAGAAAAAGGCAGTAGGGATGAAGTTAACATTCCTACTGCCTTTTAATCGTTATCGCAAGAATCGTCAAAAAACCTCAACTTCGCCTATTGAACGAAATGAGATAGTATGGTAAATTTATAAAGATAGACACTGTGTAATTAATGTGAATATATTAACCCTATTTTAATTATACATCATCATCTATTCATTAGTCAACCCTTTTACTCATTTTTTTAAGGAGTGTTTGCTATGGAATCGACGTTTCAGCACGAACAACAAAGAGTGGATCGTGTAACAGAAATTATTGAAGGACGAATTCTTAAATTAGGGGAAGATACAACCCGGCAACGGAATGAAGTTGTAAAGATCCGAAAATATTTTTGGGATGAAGTTAAGGTCAATGTCGATACGTTCGATGATTATCTTGAAACGATTATTGGATTAAGACAAGAAGCACAAGCCCTTGCTGTTAGTCAAAGCACGCATCGGCTTTCATCCAAAAAGTTGTCCACACTACAACGAATGAAGAAATCACCATATTTTGGTCGAATTGATTTTAGCGAAGAAGGGGTTCCGACTGAAGAACAGATTTATATCGGAATATCCACTTTAACAGATGATAGCGGGGAAGATTTCCTTGTCTATGACTGGAGAGCCCCGATTTCAAGTATTTACTACGATCATCACCCCGGTATGGCTTCTTATGTAACGCCGGGCGGGGTTATCCATGGTAGGTTGGAGAAAAAGTGGCAATATTTAATCCGTGATGGTGTACTCCAATCGATGTTTGATACAAGTCTCACAATTGGAGATGAGATTTTACAGATTGTTTTAGGCAAGGGTACCGATAAGCATATGCATAATATCGTGGCGACGATCCAGCAGGAGCAAAACCGAATCATTCGTCACGATTCGGGTAGGCTTCTTATCGTTCATGGTGCAGCAGGTAGCGGTAAAACGTCTGCGGCCCTACAACGAATCGCCTATTTACTTTACAAATATCGGGATAGTATGAGCGCTGACCAGATTATATTATTTTCGCCGAATTCTTTGTTCAATAATTATGTATCCAATGTCCTACCGGAGCTTGGTGAAGAAAATATGCAGCAAGTCACTTTTCAAGAGTATTTGAACCATCGTCTAAGCGATGGCTTCAAAGTGGAAAATCCATACGAGCAATTGGAATATGTTCTGACTGCTGAAAACACATCATCCTATAGATCAAGGGTGGAGGGCATTCGTTTCAAAGCCTCGACACCGTTTTTTGAAGCGATCGAATCGTATAGAAGAGGGTTAGAGACATCTAAAATGCTGTTTAAGGATATTCTTTTTAGAGGAAAACCGATTGTAACGAAACAGGAAATTGAAGATATATTTTACAGCAGCGATACCTCACTCCGTTTTCATAATCGCCTTGAAAAGTTGAAGGATTGGCTAATGAAGAGGGTGAATGAAGTTCGTAAAAACGAACTTACAAAGCCGTGGGTAGAAGAGGAAATTGAATTACTTAGCGATGAGGCATATCATAAGGCGCATAAGCATCTCGCGAAAAAGAAAGGCTTTAAGGGTGCGGCCGTTGCTGATTATGAAATGGAGCCGACAGAACTTGGCCGATTGATAGTTCAACAAAGATTTAAGCCACTTCGTAAACAAATAGAAGAGAATGCCTTCATAGACATGAAAGGGATTTACAAGCAGCTATTTACAAGTCCTCAGTATATCGAACAATGGATTGAAGGAGATTTGCCGGCAGAGTGGCAGTCTATTTGTCTAACTACACTTAGCACGATAGATGAAGGTAAGTTGTTGTATGAAGATGCCACGCCATATCTACTATTAAACGAGCTCATCCAGGGCTTTCAAACAAATAGGACGATTAAACATATCGTTGTCGATGAGGCGCAAGACTATTCACCATTCCAATTCGAATACTTGCGTCGTCTATTTCCTACCGCGAAGATGACTGTTTTAGGGGATTTTAATCAAGCTATTTTTGCACATGCAAGTGCACGCGTTGATTTCCAAGTACTAACTGGGCTTTTCGGGCCGGAAAACACGGAAGTTGTAAACTTATCACGAAGCTATCGTTCCACAAAGCCGATTATCGAGTTCACACGTCAACTCGTGCCGAACAGTGAGCAGATTATTCCGTTTGAACGTGATGGAGAGCACCCTGTTTTGACAAAACTGGCAAGTTCCGGTGAATTGCATAGCTGTATAACCTCTAAAGTCAGTGAGTTACAAAATGTTGGATACAATACGATTGCAATCATTTGTAAATCGGGAGAGGAAAGTGAGCGCGCTTATAATGCCTTATCCGGCATCGATGGTATCAAGCATGTAAGGAATGGATCGATGGAATATGAACAAGGGGTCGTTGTCATACCATCTTATTTGGCTAAAGGAATTGAATTCGATGCAGTCATTATTTACGATGCTTCAGAGCATGTTTATAACGATGAGAGCTTACGGAGGATTTTTTACACAGCCTGCACGAGAGCTATGCATTATTTACAATTGTACTGTGTGGGTGAACCGACTAATTTGTTGGAAGGCGTTTCGAATGAGAGTTACGTACAGAATTGAAGTGGAATTAAGGCGGTTGGGATGAATGAATCGTTCATTCCAGCTGCTTTTTTGCTTTATGAATTTCTCGCGTCCAAAGTAAATCCCGGCGCGTCCAAAGCAAGCCATTGCGCGTCCAAACAACTCGATTCCACGTCCAAAGCAAGCCCCTGCGCGTCCAAACAACTCGGTTCCACGTCCAAAGCAAGCCACTGCACGTCCAAACAACTCGGTTCCACGTCCAAAGCAAGCCCCTGCACGTCCATAGCAACTCGATGAAAAAAGGAGATTTCATCTTCTATATCGAATAGGTTGGTTAGAAAGTATTAGGGGGAATACTTATGGAATATGATGTCATTGTTGTCGGCGCCGGTCTTGCGGGCCTTGTCACGACTTCCGAATTGATCAAAGGTGGTAAGAAGGTATTACTCTTAGATCAAGAATCCGAAGAGTTTTTAGGCGGACAGGCATGGTGGTCTTTCGGTGGACTTTTTTTAGTCGATTCGCCTGAACAAAGAAGACTCGGCATTAAAGACTCTTTGGAGCTCGCGAGGCAAGATTGGATGGGGAGTGCTGGGTTTGATAGGGAAGAAGATGAGGATTATTGGGCGAAACAGTGGGCTGAGGCTTACCTCGAATTTGCGGCCGGTGAAAAAAGGGAATGGCTGCATTCGTTAGGGGTACGGTTTTTTCCGGTTGTCGGTTGGGCGGAACGTGGAGGATATTTAGCAGAGGGACATGGCAATTCAGTGCCTCGATTCCATATAGTTTGGGGAACTGGACCGGGAATTGTCCAACCATTCGAAAAGGCTGTGCGCGATGGAATGGAAAAAGGGCTTGTCGACTATCACCCACGCCATCAAGTCGACGAATTATTGACAGCGAATGGGGCAGTCATTGGTGTTCAAGGGTCAATCCTTGAGCCAAGTGGTGTCAAAAGAGGGGAATCGAGTTCGAGAACTGTCGTCGGGGAATTTACATATAATGCGCCTGCCGTTGTTGTATGCAGTGGTGGAATCGGAGCGAACTTTGATGTGGTCAGGGAGAATTGGCCAAAACGCCTTGGAAACCCACCGGAAAGGATGATTTCAGGAGTACCAGCCCATGTCGACGGGCGAATGTTGCCAATCACTGAAAAGGCTGGCGGGCGCATCGTCAACAAGGATCGGATGTGGCATTATACGGAAGGTATCAGGAATTGGAATCCAATCTGGCCATCTCACGGTATACGAATTCTCCCGGGACCTTCATCAATATGGTTGAATGCAGAGGGAAAACGTTTCGATGCTCCGAATTTCCCAGGTTTCGATACACTTGGGACGTTACATACGATTCAGGATACAGGCTATGATTATTCATGGTTCATCCTAACTGCAAAGATCATTGAAAAGGAATTTGCGTTATCTGGATCTGAACAGAACCCGGATTTGACAGGAAAAAGTATTAAACAAGTTCTTTCCAGAATATTACCAGGTCCTCCAAAACCCGTTCAGGCTTTTATGGACAAAGGGGAAGATTTTATTGTCGCCAGGACAATTGAAGAGTTAGTAGAGGGAATGAATCTCGTAACAGGCAATGAACTATTAGATGTCAATACAATCGAACGTCAATTGCTCGCGAGGGATCGAGAAATGGATAACAGTTTCACGAAAGACCTTCAAATTACTGCCCTACGAGGGGCCAGGAACTATATTGGGGATAAATTAATACGAGTCGCAAAGCCTCACAAAATACTTGATCCTAAAAACGGACCACTTATAGCGGTGCGGCTTAACATTTTAACAAGGAAAACATTAGGTGGACTTCAAACGGATCTTGAAGGACGCGTTATGAATGAATTCGAAAAAGCCGTGCCTGGATTATATGCAGCGGGTGAAGTCGCTGGGTTCGGCGGTGGAGGAGTACATGGATACCGGGCATTAGAAGGCACTTTTTTGGGTGGATGTCTATTTTCAGGAAGGCAAGTTGGACGGGCACTAAGTCAAATCTAATAGAAGCGCATTTCCCTTAACAATGGGAAATGCGCTTCTTCATAGTGTTAAACCCGGTTTTCTCGCATATTTCAAATAAACGATAAAAAACAAACAGGCGGCGAGTAATCGTAATATCGAATTTATGTACATCGCCGTCTCTACGCCTAAACTATTTAACAACCAAATTCCAATCTGTGGCGCGATAAACGCTACAACTGACAGTAATACGTTATAAGTGGTAATACAATACGTTCTTACTTCAGACGGAGACTGTTCCAATAGCAAGTTAAATAATAATAGCACTACACCAGCGAGGAAAAACCCCGAGGAAGTTTGGATAATTGTAATATAGAATAGGTTCGTAGACAAAACGGTTAGAAAAGGGGTGGTTGCCATCCCGATTGCCGCCCAGACGAAAACCAATGTATTTGACCTTTTTTCTGCCCACTTTTTCCATAATGGAAATGAAATAATTTGAGCTAACATGCTTCCTACTGAAAACATGCTAATCCAAAAGATGGTTACACCGACAACTCTAACGTGATAGATATTAAAAATACCCCATGCCATCTGCCATGCAAAATTAAAGAATAATGCTGCAACTAAAAATGAAACGTAATTTTTATATTTAAAAATCGACCAATCCATTGTTTTCTTTTTAAGCGATGTTTCATCAATCTTTGCGGGTTGCTCATCATGCTTCATCAGGAGGAATACTTCAAGTAAACCGAAGCAAAAGGCGATTCCGAACAATATTTGATACGCAATCACATTTTCAGAAGCGTCCTTCATTAAAATACCGATCAGAAGTGTGGAACAGAGTCCAACAATCGTTAATAATCGGTTTCGGTCACTAAAAAAGGTTCCTCGGTTGGATTCTGGAACGAGCCCGCTTATGAACGTCTGCCATCCTACGTTTGCAACAGTATTCGGCAAGTTCATCAGTGCAATGATGACTAAAAACATCCACGCTTGTGTAGGCTGAGACGGAATAAAAACAAGCGCAATAATTAATAGAAACATTAATCGTGCGAGCAATACGGAAACAGCGACAAGTTTCTTCTGTGTTTGTGCACGATTTAATAGAATTGCTGCTGGAATTGTCATGAGTAGTGCCATTAACGGGGGGAGTGAACTGATTAACCCAACCTGGTAATTGGTTGCTCCTAAAATAGTGATTGCAAAAATCGGGAAAAAGTTACCTGAAAAGTTTACTGCAACTGTTGAAGCCATGCCATGATAGATGCTTATTTTTTCATTGTAAGTACGCATTAGTCACTCCACATTTCTATGTATCTAACCCTTGTATACAGATTATATACTTAGATTTGCAGAAAACAAGTCCAATTTTGAACTACCCCCACTTTCGCTTCGCTTAGAAGTGAGGGATTCCTAAGAACTCCACCCCAATGGGCAGATATTGATTAGGCGATCCCCGTAGTCCCTACGGTTAGCAGTCTCATCGCTTCTTTTCTAATATTTTTCCCTGCGTTAATATCCCGGTCATGATGAGTGCCACAAGTCAGGCAAGTCCAGTCACGGAGATTCAGGTTCTTAACCTCTTTATTCCGGTGACCACAATCCGAACACAGCTGGGAACTTGGATAGATTTTTGATACAGCGACAACCTGCTTGCCGTACCATTCCGCCTTGTACTCCAACATTTTACGGAACTGTGACCAAGATGCTTCACTGATTGCTTTGGCGAGTTTACGGTTTTTTAGCATGTTGGACACCTGCAAATCCTCAATGCCTACAACATCGTGGTTTTTGATGATGTGCGTCGAGATTTTCTGCAGGTAATCCGTCCTGGCATTTGTAATCCGTTCATGTATCTGCGCCACTTTGCGCTTCTGCTTTAGATAGTTCTTCGCCTCGGACAGTGGGCATTGGCGGTTCACTGCTCCCCTTTGCCGCCTGGAAAGAACGCGTTGTGCATCCGCCAGCTTCTTTTCCATGTTTCGGAACCACTTAGGGTTGCCAAATACCTCGCCCGTTGAAAGGACCGCAAAATCGTTCAGTCCCATATCCACGCCAACAGTCGAACTGGTTTTAGGAAGCTCGCTGATTTCCACTTCCGTTAGGACGGATACGAAATATTTCCCGCTCGGTCGGCGTGTAACGGTTGAATTAAGAATGCGTCCATCTACTTCTTGGCTTTTCGCAATACGCACTAGTCCAAGCTTTGGTAATTTAATTTTTTTATCGAGTAGGGCAATGTTTCCATTCGTATGTTTTGTCGTGTAGGATTGTACGTTGTTCATTTTGGATTTGAAACGGGGATGTTTATTCTGCCCTTTAAAGAAACGATTATACGAATCGGCGAGATGCTTCACGGATGTTTGAATGGCTATGCTATCGACTTCACGCAGCCAAGGCAATTCACTTTTCAGAAGAGGTAGCTGTTTGGAACAGACGTTGTAGGACAGCCCTTTTCCGGTTTCTTTATACGCGTCTGTCCATTTCGCCAGAAAATGATTGAAGACAAATCGCGAACAGCCAATTGTTTTTACAATCAATTGTTCCTGCTCCTTGTTTGGATAGAGTCTAAATTTATACGCTTTATGGACCAGCATACCCTTCATCTCCATCTATCTGTGTGATATTTATTATGACTCTGCATAGGAACATAGGTTCCATTTATTTGACTTTACCAATAATTTGACGCAGTGTCAAGGCTGCGCCTAACCGACATTCATCTCCCGCTTACTCATTGGTCTTCGCCCTTCTCATTCCTTGAAGTGGGAGTCTTCTGTTGGATTTTGATAAATATAACCACAAATATTAGTTGAATAAGCATTACCAATAGCTTAGGAAGTTATAAATATACCGATGTTTTTTATAGTCAAAACGTGGAATAGTGAAAAGAAGATACTTTCTTGAATTGTAGTATAATCGATTAGATATTAAAGGAGGTACTTATGTTTTTTATCGAGGCGAAAAGAATTATTGCGGTGATTTTCAGTGCTTTATTGGTAGCAATTTCATTAAACTTCTTCCTCATAAATGCCAATGTTTACGCAAGTGGATTTGCTGGAGCTGCCCAGCTTGTTTCCAGCATTTTGAATGATCATTTTGGAATATCACTAAGTACTGGAATTTTACTTTTGTTATTCAATATTCCTGTATTCATTCTTGGTTGGTTTAAAGTCGGTAGAGGTTTTACTATCTATAGTATAATATCGGTCTTTTTTACAACTTTGTTCCTTGAGTTATTGCCAATACTTTCACTATCCAATGATATTATTCTAAATGCGGTTTTCGGTGGGGTGATTGCAGGAGTTGGAGTTGGGATATCGTTAAAGCTTGGAGCATCCACCGGCGGAATGGATATTGTCGCAATGGTATTGTCCCGTCTACAGGATAAACCTATCGGTACGTATTTCTTATTGTTGAATGGAATTATTATTGTGCTTGCAGGCTTCTTATATGAACCAGAGAATGCACTTTATACGATGGTTGCCCTGTACGTCACTACTTCAGTCATTGATATGCTTCACACAAGACACGAGAAGGTAACGGCAATGATCATCACACATAAGGCAGATGACCTCCAACAAGCAATTCATAACAAAATGGTGCGAGGAATTACGATTGTGCCAGCAAAGGGCGCATATTCCAAAGAAGAGAAAAATATGTTGTATTTAGTAATCACAAGATATGAATTATATGATTTGGAAAAGATCATTAATGAAGTTGATCCGCAAGCCTTTACAAACATTGTTCAAACTGTAGGCATCTTCGGCTTTTTCAGAAGAGAATAAAGAGGCATCCCTTTGTAATCGGGATGCCTTTTTTTATTTATTCGTTAAACTTTCTGTATCCGCTATCTCTTTTTTATCGCTAAGGAAATCATTCAAAGCCTCAATGTTTTGCTCCATATCGATATCAAGGACCGCACCTACATAATCAACTCGTTTATCGGAGTATGAGCCATCAACCGGAAGACGCAATGTCTCGATTTTTTCGGATTTATTGTCCATAATCCCTTTACCGATCGAGAGAATCTTCATCTTATCAAGATTCGTATCGACATATGCATCAGCCGCACCTAAGAGCTTTGGTAGACTTAAAATGCTATGGATACTTACAGCTTCATCTTTCAATTTTGAAAGTACTTCCTGTTGACGATCCACGCGACCAAAATCATTTTTGGAATCATGACGGAAACGGACGTATCCTAATAGTTGGTCACCGTGTAAAATTTGCTTGCCTGGCTTTAGCGTCATATAAATCCCGTGTTCCATCGTATAGGGGATGTCAACCTCTATTCCGTCCGGTGCAATAATATCAGCAATCTTTGGAAAACCTTTAAAGTCAACCATTGCGTAATAGTGTATATCTAACCCGAAGTTTTCTTTAATTGTCTGTCGGACCAATTCTGGACCTCCGACTGTATAGGCAGTGTTAATCTTTTGCTTTCTATAACCGGGTATATCCACGTATACATCTCGCATAATAGAAATTAATTTTACTTTTTTGGTTTCCTGATTGTAATTAGCAATCATTAATGTGTCTGAATGTCCGTCTTCATTTTTACGGGCGTCCGATCCTAAGAGTAATACATTGATCTCTCCGAATTGTGGTTCAGGACCGTCAAAAATACCGAAGTCTTCATTTTGTCCTTTTAATGTCCCATCACCAGAAAGCGATAATCCTTTATTATATTGGTCGACCCAATAATAAACTCCGAAGGCAAGCAACACTAAAATGATGCCGATACCAATTCCGAACTTCTTTTTTCTTTTCTTTTGCGTCCTTATGTCGTGTCTATTCATCTAAGTCACCGCCTTATCTATATAAAATCTTAATTTATTAATATGATTGATTAGCACGCGTATCATATCACCTAATAACTTACTGGGCAAGTATTATTTCAATAGATATAGACGTACAAGGACTTGAAAAGTTTTATAGTTTCCGTAAAAAGTTTATTGTGAAAATAAAGGCAAAACAGAGGATTGTTTAGTTAAAGTCAAAAAATGGTTAAAAATAGCCTTTGCCATAAGTTAGTCGCTCATGGCAAAGGCTATTTATTGATGTCACGATTTATCTTCCGGGCACATCCCGCTCTTCAACAAACACATGTACATCAGGCTCATGCTCCTCATTGATTTCGAGAGCTTTTTTCTCTGCATCCTCCCTGTTCTCATATAATCCTACTTCAAGGTAAAACTCGCTTTCCCATGTGGAAAATAGTATTCCGTTTTCCCGAAGTACTCGCAGTCCTTTTTCTTTTAATAAATATTCTTCATAATAAGGAATATCTCCACCGAATAAATGAGAAGGAGTTCGTACGGTGTATAGTTTTGTTGCGGTCGGTTCCTCATCTGCAGCAACACTGACTACAAGTTGTGCAGGATCGGCATATTCCTCACCTGCAATTTTTACCGGTCCTTTAAAAACGATTGTAAAACGAATGGCTGAATCATCATGTGTGACGAGCCAATAGGCATCCTCAACTAAATCACTGTTTTTCAAATCGATGAATTCATTTGCATCAAATGCCCGTGCCCCGTGTATCGTAAAGGTCATCGTATACGGATTTTCTTGATATTTAATCATATAGACCGGTGCTAAAAGCTGATATTCTTCTTCTTCACCCCTCTGCGTGAAATGGATACTGATATGTTCCACATCATCTTCTTTTTCAAAAGTAATCGATTTGACGTTTACATTATCTGTAATCGTTCCTCCTGTTGCCAATCCATACTCAAACGCAAATGTCTTGACTGGATTCCCAGTATCTGAAATGTCATTGCTTTTGGAATTTGTGGTGGCGACAGCCTCATCTTTCTCCGGTTCCTCGGATACCGGTTCGTTTCCAAATTCAACAGCTTTTACTATATGGCCTAAAACAGGAGTATCCGATATACGTGCTGCGAAGCTTGGTATCGTATTTACTGCAGCAATGAACAGGATGAAAGTCGCGATTAGCCAAGCTAAAAAAGGGAAGCCGTTTTTGCTATTTTGCTTTTTCATTTAGTTTATCCTCCTTTTTAGTTCAATTTTCCGAATTTAGTAGATATATATATCCTATCATTTGAGTTTGAAAAATAGAGCAGATAACTGAAATATATTTTTATGGCAGGAAGGATAAGAAGATTTGCAAGATGAATATAGTAGAGAGTCGCTATGATGATTACAAGGGGAGAAAATGATGCGATTGTCAGAGATTCATCCATTTTTTTATCATGCTCGAATTGAGCAGAAAAGGTTTTTTCGCTACATTAGTAATTTGAAGACTAAGAAACAGTTCGCAAGGCAAAAGGTCGAAACGAATTTTCGATTCACATGTAAAAAACATCAATCCTTATTACGGAGAAGATTAGGGGACAGTGATCCGATTCTGCAGGAGAATAAAATCGTGAACGTAAGAATGGCCGCAAGTAGAATTGACGGTATACTCATTCAACCGGGAGAAGTATTTTCCTTTTGGGAATTGGTTGGGAGGGCCACAAAGAAAAAAGGTTATATCGAAGGGATGCAATTATCAAGAGGAGAAGTGAAAACCGGAATCGGGGGCGGTATTTGTCAGTTGGCAAACCTTCTCTATTGGATGGTGCTACATACACCGATGACTGTTATTGAACGGCATCATCATAGCTTTGATCCTTTCCCTGATGAGGGAAGGGTTCTTCCGTTCGGCAGCGGGGCGAGCGTTTTTTATAATTATGTGGACTTGCGGTTTAAGAATACGACTACTTATACGTTTCAAATCCGTTTATGGCTGACGGATCGACATTTGAAAGGTGCTGTTTTTGTGAATGAAGAAATGGAATATAGTTACCATATTGAAGAAAGGGAACATCAATTTTATCGACAAAAAGAAAAAAACTATAGAAAGAACGAAATTTGGCGGCGGACGATTGATAAGCGCACAGGGGACTGTGTAAGTGAAGAATTAGTCATAAAGAATAATTCAGAAGTGAAGTATGAGGTGAGTGAGAGGGAGTTAGTCACAACAAGTTAAAAAGGCCAGGCGGTCATTTGCCCGCCCGGCCATGCATTAAAATGTCACTGTATAGAAGCAATAATTCCTTCTTCCCTATCCAGCAAAAGTTTTATGCTTGCTGCATAAGGATCACCTTGTAATACTTCCTTTATATAGAAGCGAATTGATTGAATCATTTCGAACGAGCCAATCACGTATTTTTTATCGAAAAATTCCACTTCCGCAGAAAAGCCTTCATCATCGTCATAGATTAACTCAACTTCAACGTTTTCTGGCAACACATTTTCATGTTTCCATGCTTGTTCAAGACAAATCGCATTAATGATATCTTGCTCGGACATCATTAATTCCGCCATTGATTAACTTCCTCTTTTTCTTTCTTCGCTTTTAGAAGCGTGAAGATCTTCCGTATTAGACTAATCGCAAATACAATAGCAAGTACATTGATCATTAAGCCTAAAATTGACCCTAACATTCCCATATTGGCGAATAGGCTACCGAAAAGTAAGCCTGCAAGCCCTCCGATGAACAATCCCCTCATAAGTCCGCCGGAGAAGAAACCGCCCTTCGTGGAAGTGTTTTGGGAAGATTTATTAAATGATGTGTTTTCATCTTGTTTTTTCTTATCCACTTTTGGTTGATTATTGATGCTGTTTTGTTGTGGATTTGTATTAAAGCCTTTCTTTCCTGATTTATACCTTTTCGCTTCAACAGTTGTTGCATGATCATTTAACACTAAGCTGCCGATAGGCGACATAACAATCGTCAAGGCAATTAGCGCAGACAAGATTTTCTTCAATTTCATTTCCCTCCAGTTAGCTGTAAAAAAACTAAGATGTACCTAAAATAGTATAATTCATTTTAAAAGTAAACTATACTAATTTGCCTTATTGTTAGTGGTTAAGTTGATATTCGTAAAACAAATCGATCGGGATGAATAATCCAACTTTGCCATGCTCTTCATGATCCAAAGTAGCAAAGACGACACCGACCACTTGCCCGTATTCATTTATTACCGGACTACCACTATTTCCCCGATATACCGGAGCTTTTATCATAATTACCTCGTCCACCCAGTTTTTTAATGTAATGGGAGCCAATATTGTTCCTTCATTTGCGATTCCTTTAAAGCTTAATGGATTTCCGATAAAAGTAATCGGGTCATTTTCTTCCATTCCGTTGTCCTTTGCAAGAGGTAGGGAAGGAAAGTCGTTCCCTTCAATTTCAAGTACAGCCAAATCGATCTCCGGATATGTTTCTAAAATGGTTGCATTATAACGACCATCCTCCGGAAAAACGACTGTAATAAAATTATTTTCTTCAATTACATGATAATTTGTTAAAATTATGCCTTCTTCGGATATGGAGAACCCCGTCCCTTTTCCGTTCTCGGTCGAAACAACCACAACAGATTTTTTATAGGTAGCTATATTTTCCTGTTTCGAAAGTTTTGCAGACGTTATTAGAAATTCAATCGCCGGAATCGAAAACACTTGAAAAAGTCCAACAAACGTACTCAGCGCTAACGTGATCGACATTAGCCAAACAAACCATTTCGGAATACGTCTCTTTGGTAACGCAACTTCCTCGGACGATCTTAGCAAAGCCTCCCTTTGAGCCTCCAACACAAGTTCATTTATCTCCTCATCACTCATTTGTTCGAACTGATCATTGCTTTCATCGTGGACAAGATTATCTTTTTCAGTAGTCAATTACTATTCACTTCCCCGCAAGTAAGAACTTTCTATTATTATAGCAAAAATTTGAATTAATTTAGAATGAACCTAAACCTGTACCTGATATTTCGTTGCTTGAAGTGGAAGGCGGCGACTCCTGTGGGGTTAAGCGCGAATGGTGAGACCCCGCAGGAGCAAAGCGACGAGGAGGCTCACCCGCGCCCCACGGAAAGCGTCCGCCTGAAACGTAAAGCAACAGTTATAATGTAATCCGTTCACATTTTGTACCTTACCACCATATGTATAAAGGGGAAAGGGGAGAGTAACTTGGTTTCAATGACACCCATTATTATAAACGGTCACACATTTACAGCAGTGACTGTTCTGTTACCTAAAACAACCTTACTTACCGTCTCAAACGACAAAGGATACATCATGTGTGGTGCACTTGATGTAGCTTTACTGAATAACGTCCTTGCAGATCGGAAAATAATCGCTGGAAGAGCTGTCGGGGTAAAAACAATCGAACAATTATTAAAAGCTCCACTCGAATCAATTACAAAAGAAGCAGAAACTTTAGGGATTCATGTAGGCATGATTGGTGAAGAAGCCTTATTAAAAATGGTATAAAGAAAAAGCATCGAATCGGTTGTTGTGAACCGCTTCGATGCTTTTTCTTTTTAAATATTAACGATTGTTGTTGTTATTGTTATTATTGTTGTTATTTCTGTTATTACGGTTATTCTTATTCCTGTCGTCGTTGTTTCTGTTGTTATTATCTTGATTGTTTACATCAAAAAAGTCTTGACCGAATTCAGTATTGTTGTTTCTGTTTTGATTTCGATTGTTTTGGTCGTTCCTGTTGTTATTGTTGTTCCTGTTTTGTCTATTGTCTGGCATATGAGACATCTCCTTAAATAATTGTTAAGTGAAATGGTCACTTACACAATGTATGATGTCCTAAGTTCAAAAAAATATCCTTTAACATAATAAATGTAAAAAACACCATCCAATGGATGGTGTTGAAATTATGTATCAAACAAGCCGCTTTTGCCGTATCGAGTCATAGAAAGTTTTAAACCACCACTCCTCAAAGTGGGTGTTCGCAGAAACGCTCCTGTTCGTCCCGATTAATAATGAATCGGGCATACCATTCCTGTTTCAATGTAAAACTCCCTTTTACAGCTTAAAGGTTAAAACTTAATGTGAATACGTACAATGCAGCCTGTGAATTCATCTTACATGACTTTTTGCTGCGTGGCAATGAAAATAACTTCCAGTTCCAAAAAGGAATGGAAGCCGTTTGCATTTTCGCCTATAGGGAAAGATAAGTTAGCGAAAGGGAGTGAGGAATATGAATCGTGTATTTTTGTTTCTTGCATTCACAGGAGTTCCGTCGGTGTTGATTGGCTCTTTATTAAATTGGCCTGCGATTCCTATTTTTTTAATAAGCTGTGTTAGTATCATTGCGCTTTCGGGGTTTATTGGCAGAGCAACGGAAAGTCTTGCCATTGTGAGTGGACCGAGAATAGGCGGCTTATTGAATGCAACATTCGGCAATGCAGTCGAATTGATCATTTCTATATTCACATTAAAAGCAGGTTTAATCGGGATCGTTCTTGCATCGCTAACAGGGTCCGTCCTTGGGAACTTGTTGCTTGTATTGGGTTTTTCCTTTTTTGCGGGAGGGATTAAATATAAAACGCAAAATTTCAGCATTCGTGATGCCCGATATAATTCAGGTTTGTTAATATTTGCGGTTATTGTTGCATTTGTGATTCCCGAAATCTTTTCGCTGAAGATGAATCCTCAAAATACGGTTACATTAAGTATAGGCGTATCGATCATTTTAATCGCCTTATATTTGGCTGGCCTGTTTTTTAAACTTGTGACACATCGAGGTGTGTTTGCTTCTTCCGATAAAGATGTGGAAAAGGAAATTGAAATTCCAGAATGGTCAAAGAACAAGTCGATCATTGTACTTCTTTTATCAACTGTTGCTGTTGCGTTTGTATCCGAAAAATTAGTGCATACATTCGAAACGCTTGGTGACCGATTCGGTTGGACGGAATTATTCATTGGAGTCATCATCGTTGCAATTGTAGGGAACGCTGCGGAACACTTCTCAGCAATAACGATGGCAATGAAAGATAGGATGGATGTGGCTGTCGAAATTGCGGTTGGTTCAACATTACAGGTAGCTATGTTTGTCGCACCTATACTTGTTATCGTTTCACTATTCATGCCAGTGACGATGCCATTAGTGTTTACAATTCCTGAATTGGTAGCCATGGTAACAGCTACTTTTCTTGTTATCAATTTATGTAATGATGGTGAATCCAATTGGTTTGAGGGTCTAACGTTACTATCTGCGTATCTTATTATTGGTATTGGGTTTTATTTCTTATAAAGAATAAATTTTATCACAATAACTTTAATTTGAATTGTATTCATATTTAAAGCATTTATTTAATTTAAATATAACTGTTTATTATATCTTGTTTGGAATGGTGTTAAAATGAACTACACTCATTAATCCCTTAGTTATAAGGTTTTATTGATAATTCATTTATGATAGTTAATTTTCTAATAATATTTTCAGAATAACTATTCAATAAAAACAGTTTGATTTCAGTTGTTTTCGTTGTATAATATAAAAGTGTTAATTCTTCTGACAATTACAAAGGGAGGTCATCATCATGAAGAGAAACAAAATGCTATTGCTCATGGCCCTTTCTTTAGTGCTTAGTGTCGTTCTTGCAGCTTGTGGAGGGAAAGACGAGGCGCCTAATAAAAGTGGCAGTAATGCAACAGGGCAAAATGAAGGAACCGGAGAGCCGGATGCGGAGCAAGTGCTTAACTTGATTGAAGGGGCGACAATTCCTTCCGTAGACTCTGCTATCGTAGAAGACCAAGTAGGATTCAACGTTTTGAATAACGTTAACGAAGGTCTGTACCGTTTGAACTTGGAAAACGTTGCTGAACCTGCTATCGCTGCTGAAGAAGCAGTAGTAAGCGAAGATGGATTGACTTACACATTCAAACTTCGTGACGCAAAATGGTCTGACGGATCAGAAGTTACTGCTCATGACTTCGTATTTGCATGGCAACGTGCAATCGACCCAGATACTGGATCACCTTATGGTCCATTTATGATGTCTGGTGTTGTTAAAAACGCAACAGCAATTAGTGAAGGGAAAATGGACAAGTCAGAATTAGGCATTGTTGCCGAAGACGACAAAACATTGGTTGTTACTTTGGAGCGTCCAGTGCCATATTTCTTATCTCTAATGTCTTTCGGAACATTCTACCCACAAAAAGAAGAATTTGTAACAGATAAGGGCGATGCCTATGCAGCGAACTCCGATAACCTTCTTTACAACGGTCCATTCATTTTAACTGAGTGGGATGGAACAGGGGATAGCTGGGTTTATAAGAAAAATGAGAACTATTGGGATGCAGAAAATGTTAAACTCGACACGATTAATGTTGATGTAGTAAAAGACTCTGCAACCGCTGTAAAACTATATAATGATGGCAAAAAAGACCGTGCTGGTGTATCCGGTGACTTGGCGCTTCAATATGCCGGACATGCTGAAGCAGTAGTTGAACCTGATACATCTATATTCTTTTTGAAGTTTAACCAAATGAAGGACGGCAAAGAAACGCCGCTTGCAAATGAAAACATTCGTAAGGCTATTGCTAAGTCTTTCCAAAAAGAGGATTTGGCTGATGTAGTCCTTGCGAATGGCTCAAGTGCTGCAAACTTCATCGTACCGAAAGAATTCGCTTTTGATGAAAACGGAAATGATTTCCGTGATATGAACGGCGACCTATTGGTGTACGATACTGAAGAAGCGAAAGACTACTGGCAAAAAGGTTTGGACGAGCTTGGAGTATCTAATTTAGAACTTGAAATCCTTGGTGGGGACAGTGAACTTTCCAAGAAAATGGATGAATATTTCAAAGATCAACTTGAAAGCAATCTTAAAGGATTGAAGATCAAGCTGAAAGAAGTACCGTTTTCAGTTCGATTGGAGCTTGAAACTAATCAAGATTACGATATCGAAGTATCTGGATGGGGGCCTGACTTCCAAGACCCGATTTCATTTATGGATATGTTCGTCACTAATGTGACTAACAATTTGATGTCTTATTCAAATTCGGAGTACGATGCGCTAATCAGTTCAACAAAAGATGAACTTGCATTAGATCCAAAAGCGCGTTACGAAGCATTTGCTAAGGCTGAAAAGATTCTTTTAGAAGACGATGCTGCAATCGCACCGATTTATCAAAAAGGATCCATCCAATTACAAAAGCCTTACTTCAAGGATCTTGGTGTGCATCCATTTGGCGCGGACTATAGCTATAAATGGGCTTATATCTCCGGTAAAAAATAAGGGATACGAGTAAATGCTTAATATGCCAGAGAGTATATGGACGGTAATTTGTTCATATACTCTCTCTTTTTAACTAATCGGTTGGAAATCTTTAAATTGAATGAAATAGGTTATTCTACAATTATTGAGCAATATGGAGGTGCGAAATGGTTAAATATGTTGGTAAGCGTCTAATTTATATGTTCCTCACGATGTTCCTCATTGCGACAGCAACTTTTTTCCTTATGCAAACGCTACCAGGTTCACCGATAGCCTCGTATAACAAGCTAAATGAGTCACAAAGGGCAATCGTTGAGAAAAAATATGGCATCGACAAACCGAAACCGGTGCAATATGCCATCTATATGAAGAATTTGGCGAAAGGGGATTTGGGTACATCATTCGTCTTTAAAGGGAAAAGTGTAAACGACCTTCTTGCAAGTCGCTTTAAACCTTCCTTAATCCTTGGGGCACAAGCGATGGTATTCGGTACAATTATTGGTATCCTTTTAGGTATGCTTGCCGCGCTCCGGCAAAATACATTTTGGGATTACGGAAGTACATTCTTTGCGATATTGGGTATATCGATTCCATCCTTTGTCTTCGCATCATTACTTCAATATTGGATCGCTTCCGAATGGCATCTACTGCCGGTTGGATTATGGAATGATGGCTGGAAATCCAGTATCTTGCCATCTATCGCGTTGGCTATGGGCCCGCTTGCTTTATCTGCGAGGTTCATACGGACGGAAATGATTGAAGTGTTGAGTTCGGACTATATAACGTTGGCAAAAGCTAAAGGTGCAAACGGCTTCGAAATCGCCTTTAAGCACGCACTACGTAATGCGTTGATACCTTTGGTTACAGTATTGGGTCCGGTTGCGGCTGGTCTTGTAACAGGATCGCTTGTTGTAGAGCAGATTTTCGCAATCCCAGGTATCGGGGAGCAATTCGTTTCTTCTATTATGACAAATGATCACGCGACGATTATGGGAACAACTTTATTCTTCTCAGCATTCCTGATTGTCGTTATTTTCATCGTTGATATTTTATACGGAATCATTGATCCACGAATCCGTCTGTCTGGAGGTAAGGGATAATGCAAAATGATAAACAGCAATTACCGCCAGAAAAATTCGAACGTGTAACGATTGATACACATACAGCGGAGAGAATTACAAAACCAAGTTTAAGTTTCTGGCAAGATGCTTGGCTTCGCTTACGCAAAAACAAAGCGGCTATCGTCAGTATGGTTGTCTTGGTATTGTTGGTATTGATGGCGCTTGTGGGACCACATTTAAACGGTCGCTCGGGAGATACTCAAAATCTTCGTCATGCTAACTTGCCACCTAAAATTCCTGGCATCGAGAATTTGGGTATTTTTAATGGTGTCGGTGAATTAGGTGGACAAAAGGTCGATCTGTATGAAGTGAAAAAAGTCGACGAGTATTATTGGTTCGGAACGGATGGGTTAGGACGTGATTTGTTCACCCGACTTTGGGAAGGAACTCAGATCTCGCTATTGATCGCTTTCATTGCGGCGTTGATTGACGTTGTGATTGGAGTAGCTTATGGTGGCATTTCGGGCTACTTCGGTGGTCGGACAGATGACGTCATGCAACGGATTGTGGAAATCCTAATCGGAATTCCGACGTTGATCGTCGTTATTCTCATGATTCTTATTATGGAGCCGGGGATAACTGCAATCATCATTGCGATTTCCATCACGGGTTGGATAGGGATGTCCCGTATCGTACGTGCACAAATTTTGAAATTCAAAGGCCAAGAATTTGTTCTTGCTTCAAGAACCCTGGGAGCCGGCCATAGTCGTATCATTACAAAACATCTATTGCCAAATATATTAGGGATTGTCATCATCAATACAATGTTCACAATTCCGAGTGCAATATTCTTTGAAGCGTTTCTGAGCTTTATCGGGATTGGTCTTCAACCGCCAGCAGCTTCACTTGGTACATTAATTAACGATGGATATAAAGTAATGGAATTCCAACCATATGTACTTTTATTCCCGGCGTTGGTCATTAGTATTTTGATGATCGCGTTCAACTTAATCGGTGACGGTTTACGTGATGCGCTTGATCCGAAAATGAAAGATTGATTGGAGGAAAGCCGAGATGGAAAAAATATTGCAAGTAAAAGACTTGGAGCTTTCCTTCCATACCTTTGCCGGTGAAGTGAAAGCAATCCGTGGAGTAAGCTTTGATTTGAACAAAGGGGAGACGTTGGCGATTGTAGGCGAGTCTGGGTCAGGGAAATCGGTGACCACGAAGTCGATTATGCGATTGCTACCCGAGTCGAGCTCCGAGTTTAAAAACGGAGAAATCCTTTTTGAAAGTAAGGATCTAACGAAGTTGCCTGAAAAGGAAATGCAGAAAATCAGAGGGAAAGACATTTCGATGATTTTCCAGGATCCGATGACATCTCTGAATCCGACGATGCCGATCGGAAAGCAGGTTATGGAACCGATTCTAAAACACCAAAAAGTAAGTAAGTCAAAAGCGATGGAAGTTGCCGTCGACTTATTGAAAATGGTCGGAATTCCAAACGCGGAAAACCGATATAAAATGTACCCGCACCAATTTTCTGGGGGACAAAGACAACGGATAGTTATTGCAATTGCACTTGCATGTAATCCTAAAGTGTTGATCGCCGACGAACCAACAACTGCACTTGACGTTACAATCCAGGCACAAATTTTGGAATTGATGAAAGATATCCAGAAGAAAGTTGATACTTCTATCATCTTCATCACGCATGACCTTGGTGTAGTTGCGAACGTCGCCGATCGTGTTGCGGTTATGTATGGAGGCCGTATTGTGGAAGTCGGTACAGTCGATGAAATATTCTATAACCCTCAACATCCATACACATGGGGACTTTTAAGCTCTATGCCATCGTTGGATCTTGAAGAGGAAAGACTTTATGCGATTCCGGGTACTCCGCCAGATCTATTGAATCCGCCAGTAGGTGATGCATTTGCACTGCGTAGTGAATATGCTTTACAAATTGACTTGGAGCAAGCGCCGCCGATGTTCAAGGTAAGTGATACACATTACGCAGCTACATGGCTGCTTCATCCAAACGCACCAAAAGTCGACCCGCCAGCAACGATCATTGAGCGAATGAAGACTTTCCGTGCAAGCAGATATTATGAAGAGACTAATGGAGGTGAAGCGTAATGGCAGAAAAATTGCTTGAAGTAAAGAACTTGAAACAATACTTTAATGCCGGAAAACCTTCAGAAGTTAAAGCGATTGATAATATTAGCTTTGACATATATCGTGGTGAAACATTCGGCTTAGTTGGTGAGTCGGGTTGCGGTAAATCGACGACGGGCCGGACGATTATCCGACTTTACGACGCTACAGACGGAGAAGTCCTTTATGATGGTGTTAGTGTCCATGGGAGCAAGTCAAATGCTGAAGTGAAATCTTTAAATCAGAAAATGCAAATGATATTCCAAGACCCTTATGCTTCTTTGAACCCAAGGATGAAGGTTATGGATATTATCGCTGAAGGCCTTGATATCCATGGTCTTGTGAAAAATGCCAAGGAACGTAAGCAGAAGGTAATCGAACTGCTTGAAACGGTAGGTTTGAATAAGGAACATGCGGAACGGTATCCCCATGAATTCTCAGGTGGTCAGCGCCAACGGATTGGTATTGCTCGTGCGTTAGCTGTGAACCCTGAATTCATCATTGCGGATGAGCCGATTTCTGCATTAGACGTTTCAATCCAAGCGCAGGTTGTCAATTTATTAAGGGATTTGCAGAAAGAGAAAGGTCTTACATATTTATTCATCGCACATGATTTATCGATGGTTAAATATATTTCAGACCGGATCGGTGTAATGTATTTTGGTAAACTTGTCGAAATGGCGACTGCTGAAGAACTCTACAAGAATCCGATGCACCCATATACAAAATCATTACTTTCTGCTATTCCGTTGCCGGATCCAATCTATGAACGCTCACGTGTCAGAACGCCATATAATCCGGAAGACCATAAATACGGCCCAGATGAAAAAGTGGAGTTCCGTGAAATATCACCTGAACACTTCGTTTTAAGTTCGGATAAAGAATTTGAAGAAATGAAAAAGCAGTTAAAATAAAAAAAGTAAAGCCGCCTCCATCTGATTAGTGATGGAAGGCGGCTTTTATTATATAGAATAGACTAATAAGGCGACTAACATTAGCAGAATGACTGGAACACCAAGACGGAAAAAGAAGTTAGGTTTTATGGTGATAACTTCTGATGGGGGCCTCATCGTCATAATATCTTCCTGGACATGTTTTCTATAAAAGACTTTTTTCATGCTTGTCGAGAAGAAATCAAAGAAACCAGATTGGAAAACAAGAACTGCAAGGCCCATGAATAGTAATGCTGATCCTATATTGAATGAAACATTAATATAGTCTAAAAGCGTTGCTTCTCCATTTAAAACAAACAATAGTAAAATAATTAATAATTGGCTTACAATAACATTAATTACAATTCTCTTCATATTCTAACCTCTTTTTTATTGTTTATATAATTGTTTATTCCTGTATATTATAACAAATAGGAAAAGAAAGCAATTAGTATAAACCTTATTAAATCAATGTTTCTCTCTAAAATATTGACAATATAAAAACTTCTAATTACTTTAACATAATATTGTTTCTGAAAAAATCGTTAAAAAGGCTTTGACTTGAGACGTTTTCAGGGTATAATAAAAAGTGTTAATTCTTCAGACAATTACAAAAGGAGGTCATCATCATGAAGAGAAACAAAATGCTATTGCTTTTAACACTTTCTTTAGTGTTGAGCGTCGTTCTTGCTGCTTGTGGCGGTAAAGACAAGTCAGAAGATAAAAACGCTGCACCTAACAAAGAAAACGACAAAGCTACACAAGAAGAAGTTAGCGAGCCAGATGCAGAACAAGTTCTTAACTTGATCGAAGCTGCTGCTATTCCTTCTGTAGACTCTGCTATCGTAGAAGACGCAGTAGGTTTCAACGTATTGAATAACGTAAACGAAGGTCTGTACCGTTTGAACTTGGAAAACGTTGCTGAACCTGCTATCGCTGCTGAAGAAGCAGTTGTGAGCGAAGATGGATTGACATACACATTCAAACTTCGCGACGCAAAATGGTCTGACGGATCAGAAGTTACTGCTCATGACTTCGTATTTGCATGGCAACGTGCAATCGACCCAGATACTGGATCACCTTATGGTCCATTCATGATGTCAGGTGTTGTTAAAAACGCAACAGCAATTAGTGAAGGGGATATGGACAAGTCGGAATTAGGTATCGTTGCTGAAGACGACAAAACATTGGTTGTTACTTTGGAACGTCCAGTGCCATACTTCTTATCACTTATGTCTTTCGGAACATTCTACCCACAAAAAGAAGAATTTGTAACAGCTAAAGGCGATGCTTATGCTACAAACTCAGACAACCTTCTATACAACGGTCCGTTCGTTCTAACTGAATGGGATGGTACTGGAGATAGCTGGGTTTATAAGAAAAACGAAAATTACTGGGATGCAGAAAACGTTAAACTTGAAACTATTAATGTTGACGTTGTAAAAGACTCTGCAACTGCTATCAAGCTATACAATGACGGCAAGAAAGACCGTGCAGGTGTATCTGGTGATTTAGCATTACAATACAGTTCTCATGCTGAAGCAATCGTACAACCTGAAACTTCTGTATTCTACATGAAGTTTAACCAAGAAAAAGACGGTAAAGAAACACCACTTGCAAACGTGAATATTCGTAAGGCAATCGCTAAGTCTTTCGAAAAACAAGATTTAGCTGATGTAATCCTTGCAAATGGTTCAATTCCTGCAGACTTCATCGTACCTAAAGATTTCGCTTTTGACGAAAATGGAAAAGACTTCCGCGATATCGGCGGCGACCACCTGGTATATGATGCAGAAGAAGCGAAAGATTTCTGGCAAAAAGGTTTGGACGAGCTTGGTGTAACTGAATTGGAACTTGAAATCCTTGGTGGAGACACTGAACTTTCCAAGAAAATGGACGAGTACTTTAAATCTCAACTTGAAAGCAACCTTGAAGGTTTGAAAATCAAATTGAAAGAAGTACCATTCTCCGTTCGTTTGGAACTTGATACAAACCAACAATATGATATCCAAATTTCCGGATGGGGCCCAGACTTCCAAGACCCGATTTCATTCTTGGACATGTTCGTCACTGATGGTACTAACAACTTGATGTCTTATTCTAACCCTGAATACGATGCGTTGATCGAGGCTTCAAAAGCTGAACTTGCATTGGATCCAGTAGCTCGTTATGAAGCATTTGCAAAAGCCGAGAAAATCCTTTTGGAAGATGACGCAGCTATCGCGCCGATTTACCAACGTGGATTGCTTCAATTGCAAAAACCATACTTTAAAGGTCTTGCAGTACATCCATTCGGAGCTGACTATAGCTACAAGTGGGCTTATATCTCCGGTAAATAATACGCATTACGATAAAACAATTTAATATGGAAGAGAGTATATGAACTCGGTTCGTTCGTATACTCTCTCTCTTTTTAGTTGTAGGCAATAATTAGAAAATTTATTGTATTATCAACTTGAAAAAGTATTGAGTATTCAATTTGACATAAATGGAAGACCCTAATTTGGAGGTGCGATATGGTTAAATATGTTAGTAAGCGTCTAATTTATATGTTCCTCACGATGTTCCTCATTGCAACAGCGACATTTTTCCTTATGCAAACGCTACCAGGTTCACCAATAGCTTCATATAACAAGTTAAATGAATCGCAAAGAGCAATAGTAGAAAAGAAGTATGGTATCGACAAACCGAAGCCAGTACAGTACGCAATCTATATGAAGAACTTGGCAAAAGGGGATTTGGGTACATCATTCGTCTTTAAAGGGAAAAGTGTAAACGATCTTCTTGCAAGCCGTTTTAAACCTTCGTTTATCCTTGGGGCACAAGCGATGGTGTTCGGTACGATAATAGGTATCTTATTAGGTATGATTGCCGCGCTACGGCAGAACACATTCTGGGATTACGGAAGTACATTCTTTGCAATCTTAGGAATATCGATTCCATCTTTCGTATTTGCATCTTTACTGCAATATTGGGTTGCTTCAGAATGGCACTTACTACCTGTTGGATTATGGAATGATGGGTGGAAATCCAGTATCTTGCCTTCCATCGCGTTAGCAATGGGTCCGCTTGCATTGTCTGCAAGATTTATCCGTACTGAAATGATTGAAGTATTAAGCTCAGACTATATAACATTAGCAAAAGCTAAAGGTGCAAACGGCTTCGAAATTGCATTCAAACACGCACTTCGAAATGCATTGATTCCTTTAGTTACAGTTTTGGGGCCGGTTGCGGCTGGACTTGTAACAGGATCGCTTGTTGTCGAGCAGATTTTCGCAATCCCAGGTATCGGTGAGCAATTCGTTTCTTCTATTATGTCGAATGACCATGCGACGATTATGGGTACTACATTATTCTTCTCTGCATTCCTGATTGTCGTTATTTTCATCGTTGATATTCTTTACGGAATCATTGATCCAAGAATCCGTCTGTCTGGAGGTAAAAGCTAATGCAACTTGATAAACAACAATTACCGCCGGAAAAATTTGAACGAGTGGTGATCGATAGCGATTCGGCTGAACGTATTACGAAACCAAGTTTAAGTTTCTGGCAAGATGCTTGGCTGCGCTTGCGTAAAAACAAAGCCGCCATTGTCAGTATGGTTGTCCTCGTTTTGTTAGTTTTGATGGCGCTAGTAGGACCGCATTTAAACGGTCGCTCGGGGGATACTCAAAATCTCCGTCATGCTAACTTACCGCCTAAAATTCCCGGTATCGAAAAGTTGGGTATATTTAATGGTGTTGGTGAACTTGGTGGACAAAAACTTGACCTTTATGAAGTTAAAAAAGTTGACGAATATTATTGGTTCGGAACAGACGGATTAGGGCGTGATTTATTCACTCGTCTTTGGGAAGGAACTCAGATTTCGTTATTGATTGCTTTCATTGCGGCTTTGATTGACGTTGTGATCGGAGTAGCTTACGGCGGTATTTCCGGCTATTTCGGTGGACGAACAGATGATGTCATGCAGAGGATCGTTGAAATTCTAATCGGGATTCCTACCTTGATCGTCGTTATTCTTATGATTCTCATTATGGAACCGGGAATAACAGCAATCATCATAGCGATTTCCATCACAGGTTGGATAGGGATGTCCCGTATTGTTCGTGCACAAATATTGAAATTTAAAGGGCAGGAATTCGTACTTGCCTCAAGAACCCTTGGTGCTGGACATAGCCGCATCATTACAAAACATCTATTGCCAAACATATTAGGAATCGTCATCATCAATACGATGTTCACGATTCCAAGTGCGATTTTCTTTGAGGCGTTCCTAAGCTTTATCGGAATTGGTCTTCAACCGCCTGCAGCTTCGCTTGGTACACTTATCAACGATGGCTACAAAGTTATGGAGTTCCAACCATACGTACTATTATTCCCATCGTTGGTCATAAGTATTTTGATGATCGCGTTCAACTTAATCGGTGACGGTTTGCGTGATGCACTTGATCCGAAAATGAAAGATTAATAGGAGGAAAGCCAAGATGGAAAAAATATTGCAAGTAAAAGACTTGGAGCTTTCCTTCCATACGTTTGCCGGTGAAGTGAAAGCAATCCGCGGAGTAAGTTTTGATTTGAACAAAGGGGAGACCCTTGCAATCGTAGGCGAGTCGGGATCCGGTAAATCCGTAACGACGAAATCCATTATGCGATTACTACCTGAATCTAGCTCCGAGTTTAAAAATGGTCAAATTTTATTCAATAATAATGATTTGACAAAACTCCCTGAAAAAGAGATGCAGAAAATCAGGGGTAAAGAGATTTCAATGATTTTCCAGGATCCAATGACATCTCTGAATCCGACGATGCCAATCGGAAAGCAGGTTATGGAACCGATTTTAAAACACCAAAAAGTGGGTAAAGCGAAGGCTAAGGAAGTTGCCATCGACCTATTGAAAATGGTAGGGATTCCGAATGCGGAAAACCGATATAAAATGTACCCTCACCAATTTTCTGGGGGACAAAGGCAAAGGATTGTCATTGCGATTGCACTTGCATGTAATCCAAAAGTGTTGATTGCTGACGAACCTACAACTGCGCTTGACGTTACAATCCAGGCTCAAATTTTGGAATTGATGAAGGATATTCAGAAGAAAGTCGACACTTCCATCATTTTCATCACACATGACCTTGGGGTCGTAGCGAATGTCGCTGATCGCGTCGCGGTTATGTATGGTGGACGTATTGTTGAAGTTGGTACAGTCGATGAAATATTCTATAACCCTCAACATCCGTACACATGGGGACTTTTAAGTTCCATGCCATCGTTGGATCTTGAAGAGGAAAGACTTTATGCAATTCCTGGTACACCGCCGGATTTATTGAATCCACCGGTTGGAGATGCATTTGCACTACGTAGTGAATATGCGTTAAAAATTGACTTGGAGCAAGCCCCACCTATGTTTCAAGTAAGTGAAACACATTTCGCGGCAACATGGCTGCTTCATCCGAATGCACCTAAAGTGGACCCGCCCGCAACGATAATTGAGAGAATGAAGACATTCCGTGGAAGCAGATATTATGTAGAGACTCATGGAGGTGAAGCGTAATGGCAGAAAAATTGCTTGAAGTAAAGAACTTGAAACAATACTTTAATGCCGGAAAACCTTCAGAAGTTAAAGCGATTGATAATATTAGCTTTGACATTTATCGTGGTGAAACATTCGGTTTAGTTGGTGAGTCGGGTTGTGGTAAATCGACTACCGGCCGGACGATTATCCGACTTTACGACGCAACAGACGGTGAAGTCCTCTATGATGGTGTCAGTGTACATGGGAATAAATCGAAGTCTGAAGTAAAATCACTAAATCAAAAGATGCAAATGATATTCCAAGATCCATACGCTTCTTTGAACCCAAGGATGAAGGTTATGGATATTATCGCAGAGGGTCTTGATATCCATGGTCTTGTTAAAAATGCCAAAGAACGTAAACAAAAGGTAATCGAACTACTTGAAACAGTCGGTTTGAATAAAGAACATGCGGAACGGTATCCCCATGAATTCTCAGGCGGTCAGCGCCAGCGGATCGGTATTGCGCGTGCGTTAGCCGTGAACCCTGAATTCATCATTGCGGATGAGCCCATTTCTGCATTAGACGTTTCAATCCAAGCACAGGTTGTCAACTTATTAAGAGATTTGCAGAAAGAGAAAGGTCTTACATATTTATTCATCGCGCATGATTTATCAATGGTTAAATATATTTCAGACCGAATCGGTGTAATGTATTTTGGAAAACTTGTCGAAATGGCAACTGCTGAAGAACTTTACAAGAATCCGATGCACCCATATACAAAATCATTACTTTCCGCTATTCCCTTACCGGATCCAATCTACGAGCGTTCACGCGTCAGAACGCCATATAATCCGGAAGATCATAAATATGGTCCGGATGAAAAGGTGGAATTCCGCGAGATTTCGCCTGAACACTTCGTTTTGTGCTCAGATAGAGAATTTGCACAAATGAAGAAAGAAATAAAGTAAACCAAAGCCGTCCTTGTCGAAATCGATGAAGGCGGCTTTGTATTTTCACCCTTTAGGACGATGGCCATTTGTTTTTCAATCCATTTGATTTATATTGCTTTCACTGATAAGCAGGACTCCTTAAAAGTAGTAAAGTAGTAGGGTAAGAGGCGCTTTCTGTTCGAATTTGAACAGAAGGCGCCTCTATTATAATTTAATCAAAAAATCATGTGCTTTTTACTGTTCTTCCAACATTTGCTTTTTGCAAAATATTATTTTGTTCGCTCACTTTTTTAATATCCAGTTGGATTAAAATGGAGATGATTAATGCAACTACAAAAAGTCCGGCAAAGAAAATAAGGCTGCCTTCATAACTTCCCGTAGTATCCTTCATCCAAGCGGCAAACATAGGTCCTGCTAAACCTGCTGCGGCCCATGCTGTTAATATATATCCATGGATAGCTCCCAACTGCTTTGTGCCGAAAATGTCGCCGATATAGGCAGGGATGCATGAGAAGCCACCGCCATAGCAAGTGTAGATAACGGCAAGCATTACTTGGAAAATAATTGCGTTTGTTGTAAATGGAAGTAGGGCAAACAACGCTATTTGAATAACGAAGAACACCGTGTACGTATGTTTGCGCCCGAGATAATCCGAAATCGAAGCCCATGCTAGTCTTCCGCCACCATTAAAGAGACCAAGGACACCTACAAGAGCAGCAGCTTGCACTGTCGTCATACCGATACTCTCAATTGCAAGCGGTTTGGCTGCCGACAAAATTGCGATTCCGCAAGTGACATTTATGAAAAGCATAAGCCATAAATAATAGAAACGTTTTGTTTTGACGGCCTCGTTTGCCGTCAGTTGCGCAAGATCCACTTTCGCTTCAACTTTTCCAGCTTCGATCTTTTTCAAAAACCCAGCAGGAGCCCATCCTTCTTCAGGTTTTTCAAGATAAAGTGAGGAAAGAAGCATAATTAGAAGGTAACTTGCCCCAAGTATAAAGAAGGTATTTTGCAGTCCAACTGAAGTTATCAGTATTTCCATTATCGGACTGCTAATTGCAGCGGCAAAACCGAACCCCATAATTGCCAAACCGGTTGCCAAGCCTCGACGGTCAGGAAACCATTTAACAAGTGTTGAAACTGGTGCAATGTACCCGACGCCCAATCCGATACCACCTAATACCCCGTAAAAGATATACAGTAGCGTCAGTGATGAAACGCTTACAGCAAATCCGGCACCCATAACGCCTACTCCGAAACAAATAGCAGCGAGCATTCCAGCTTTACGAGGTCCATGCTTTTCGACAAAATGTCCAAGAAACGCAGCAGATAGACCAAGAAAGAGTATGGCTATGCTAAACGTCAGTTGTACTTGGCTGGTCGTCCATCCGAATTGATCAATAAGCGGGTTTGTAAAATTGCTCCACGCATATACCGATCCAATCGAAATATGAATTCCGACAGCAGAAGCGGCGATCAACCATCTGTTCTTTGTTTTCTTCGATTTCACTTTCAATTTTCACATCTCCCTTTGATAATAATATAATATGACAGAAAATTTTTCTCCCTATTATCTCTCGTTTGTAACCCCTATTTTTAAACGGTAGAGTGAAAAGTTTTTCACGATTAAGAATAAGAGAACCATATTTTGTCACATTTTAGTCATATTATCATCATCATTTGGGTTTGTCACTTACTATTTTGTCTAATGTGAAAAAAGTGAAATCAGTGAATTATCCTTTCGGGATGTGTGTAGACGTTGAAAGATTGTCCTCTGATGAACCCTACTGCGGTAATTCCAAGTTCATCAGCAAGATTGATCGCTAAATGTGTAGGTGCTGATTTTGACAGAACGATTTCGCAACCAATTTTGGATACTTTGAGTAAAATTTCCGAAGAAATTCGTCCGCTAAAGACGATGACCTTGTCTTTGACAGAAATATTATTTCTTAAGCAATACCCATATATTTTGTCCAGGGCATTATGCCTGCCGATATCCATCCGGGTTAACATCAGGTTATTCTTATCACACAGGGCTGCGATATGGACACCGCCAGTTTGTTGAAATAAGTCTGCCTGTGTATCCATATTTTCCATCAATGAAATACATTCTTCAGGGGTTAAATGGACATTCTTTTCAATCATTCTTTTTGCAGTTAGCGCATCATTCGCAAACACGAAACCTTGCCGACTCATGCCGCAACAAGATGTAATATACCTTTTATTTTGCAACTGTTCGAAAAACGGAAACGTTTTGTTTGACTCAATCGAGATAAACCCCAATTCTTCCTCCAATCGGATATCCTTGATATCGTCATAGTTTACAATAATCCGTTCGGATGCTAAAAAACCGACAACCATATCCTCTATATATTCGGGTGTGCAAACGATTGTCAATAACTCCTTGCCATTCAATTTCACAGTAATCGGGTATTCGGTTGCAACCACATCCTGTTTTTGCTCAAAACGACCATTTGCAAATCGATAAATAGGTCGTTGATGAATCCGGTTCATATTTTTTCTCCTTTCTCATTCATCAATAGGTTTGTCGAACATGAATACAGATACCGCAATATCATCTTCCAATTTTATGTCTGAAAAAAGATGAACAAATTTCGCACCTACCAATTCTTCAAGTCCATCTGGCGGTGCTATATCATACACTTCTTGAATCATTTTCGTTCTCGCCAAATGTACCATCTCTTTTCCATCGGATTTTCCAGCAATGAACTTTTCAGTAGGCGTCAAATTACCGTATAGGGTTGAAATCGCCATATTATCTACGAAAATAGTATGTATTCTATCTGGTCCTTTTCCGAAAAGATCTTTCCTTAGTTTTCGGATGATGGCATTGAAGTCATGTATTTTTTTTGACATTATCAAACTCTCCTTTTTAATGCAATGGTGAATTATCTTGCAATTTACCGAAAAATCGATTGTATAATAGTTTGTTATAATCTATACTATTAAGTAAGTATGATATCGGCGTATGTGACTGCATCGATATTATAATCTCACTTTATAGTTGGATTGGTTATTTAGCAAGCCCTGCTATTAGACTATTCCACCATAATTCAAAGACACCTCTACAGCAGGTTTATTTGGTTATGGTGGTTTTTTTATTACAAAAAGGAGGCGCTTACATTGTCGATTAAAATTAATGGGACAGCATACCCGTACTCAGAAGGCACGACTGTATTACAAGTGATCAATGAATTAAAAATCGACCATCCGCAAATTTGTTACTTTCCTGAAGTAGATCCGATTGAGACATGTGATACGTGCATCGTAGAAGTGAATGGTCGCCTCGTCCGCGCTTGTTCAACAAAAGCAGAACACGGGATGGATGTGCAGCTATCTTCAACACGCGCCAAAGAAGCGCAAACAGAAGCGATGGATCGTATCCTTGAAAATCATCTGTTATATTGCACAGTTTGTGATAACAACAACGGAAACTGCAAAATACATAACACTGTCGATATGATGGGAATCGAGGAACAGAAGTATCCGTACGAGCCAAAATGCACAAAAGACAGTGTCGATTTCACGCATCCGTTTTATCGATACGATCCAAACCAATGTATCGCTTGCGGACAATGTGTGGAAGCCTGTCAAAATCTGCAGGTCAATGAAACACTAAGCATCGATTGGGAACGAGACCGTCCGATAGTCCTTTGGGATGGCGGCGCCAAGATTAATGAATCCTCTTGTGTCGGCTGCGGCCATTGCGTAACGGTTTGCCCATGTAATGCATTGATGGAAAAATCGATGTTGGGTGAAGCAGGATTTATGACGGACATAAAAGAGGAAATTTTGACACCGATGATTGATCTTGTTAAAAACGTAGAGCCCGGTTATAGCGGAATCATGGCGATTTCCGACGCGGAAGCTGCGATGCGTGATACAAGGACTAAAAAGACGAAAACAGTTTGTACGTTCTGTGGTGTAGGCTGTTCATTCGAAGTATGGACGAAGGACCGCGAAATCCTGAAAATTCAACCAGTTTCCGATGCCCCAGTTAATGCGATCTCAACATGCGTGAAAGGGAAATTCGGATGGGATTTCGTCAATAGCGAAGAACGATTGACAACACCCCTTATTCGAAAAGGCGAAACGTTCGTGGAAGCTACGTGGAAAGAGGCATTGGATCTTGTTGCAGATCGTCTGGGATCGATCCATAAAAAACATGGCAAAGACAGTGTCGGCGTCATTTCATCTTCTAAAATAACGAACGAAGAAAATTATGTAATTCAAAAACTGGCTAGACAAGTTTTCAAGACAAATAATGTTGATAACTGCTCTCGCTACTGCCAGTCACCTGCAACTGACGGGTTGTTTAGGACAGTCGGTATGGGTGGAGACGCAGGTACAATTAAGGATATTGCAAAAGCAGGACTCGTCATTATTATCGGTGCGAATCCTGCAGAAGGCCATCCGGTTTTAGCGACACGCGTAAAACGTGCCCATAAGTTGCATGGTCAGAAGTTGATCGTAGCTGATTTGCGTAAGCATGAAATGGCAGAACGATCGGATATATTCATTAGTCCGAAACAAGGAACAGACCAAGTGTGGCTAATGGCAGTTACAAAATATATGATTGACCAAGGGTGGCACGACGCTGCATTCATCCAAGAAAATGTCCATCATTTTGATGATTTTAAAGAAGTGTTGAAAAAATATACACTTGAATACGCCCAACATGTAACAGGCGTTTCTAAAGAAAAGTTGATCCAGACGGCTGAAATGATCCGTGATGCTGATGGAACATGTATTTTATGGGGGATGGGCGTTACCCAAAATACAGGTGGATCCGATACTTCTGCAGCTATTTCAAATCTACTTCTTGCGACGGGCAATTACCGTAGACCAGGTGCTGGTGCGTATCCACTTAGGGGTCATAACAACGTCCAAGGAGCATGCGATATGGGGACTCTTCCAGGATGGTTGCCTGGATATCAGCATGTCACGGATGACGCAGCACGCACAAAATTCGAGCGAGCATATGGAGTTGCAATTGACGACAAGCCAGGAATGGATAATATTCAAATGCTGCATGCCGTTGACGATGGCATTATGAAAGCGATGTATATCGTAGGGGAAGATATGGCGTTAGTAGACTCGAATTCAAACTATGTCCATGATGTAATATCGAAATTGGACTTCTTAGTCGTCCAAGATATTTTCTTCTCAAGGACTGCGAGGTATGCCGATGTCATTCTGCCAGCGGTGCCTTCCTTAGAAAAAGATGGCACATTCACGAATACGGAAAGAAGAGTGCAGCGTCTATACAAAGCATTGCCGGAATTGGGTGATTCAAAGGCAGATTGGTGGATCGTTCAGGAAATCGCAACCAGGTTGGGAGCAGATTGGAACTTTGCAGGACCAAGAGAAATCTTTGCGGAAATGGCAAGTCTATCACCTTTATTCGGTCAAGCCGATTACAGCAATATGGAAAACTGGGATAGCTTTTTATGGGGAAGTCTCGACGGGTCAAGTACACCATTACTTTATGTGGATGGCTTCAATTTCCCTGATGGTAAAGCAAGATTTGCACTATCAGATTGGGTGGAACCTGTTGAATATCCTGCGGAGTTCGACTTGCATATTAATAACGGACGATTACTTGAACACTTCCATGAAGGGAATCTGACGAATAAATCGGATGGTATCCAGTCGAAAGTGCCAGAAATATTTGTCGAAGTCTCCCCTGAACTTGCCAAAGAGCGTGGAGTCTTAAGCGGATCTCTCGTCCGACTCGTATCTCCGCACGGGGCACTAAGATTACCTGTATTAGTGACGGACCGCGTAAAAGGTAATGAGCTGTTCTTACCGATGAACTCTGTGAAAAAAGAATCGGCCATCAACTTCCTAACAGGTCCAGCGGTTGATCAGAGAACGAATACACCAGCTTACAAGCAAACGAAAGTGCGCATGGAAGTATTGAGGAAGGAAGGCGACAATCCGTTGCCGGCCAATAATCATCGGAATAAAAAGCGGTACCCTCAAGATGGTGTCGAAGTAGAACGGAAATGGGAACGTCCCGGCTATGAGCATCTGACAGATCAACCGGAGAGAGGGTGACAAAAATGGCGGCACCGATTACATCCATTCAAAGAAAACAACTAACGCAGGAAGAGCAGCAACAAGAAAAATTGAACGAACTCCAAACTTTAATTGCTGAACAGCAGCAGTCTTTGAATAAAATTCTAGAACTTACGGCGGAACTGGATAAAGCGGGAGTGCTTGATGCTATTAATGCAATGGTAAAGGCGAAGGATGATCTAATGGGAATCGCTGTGAATCAAGCATCCCGTGAACCGATGACGAATTTAATCAATAATTTAATGAATACAGCGGGGATCTTAACATCGATAAACCCGGAGGTTACCGAGAGTTTGAAAAAAGCAATCGCACACGGGATTGAAGAGGCTGAATTATACAAAGGGAATGGGGATAAAGTATCCATCTTAAAAGTGATGACTGCTCTAAATGATCCAAATATTAATCGGGCAGTGAAATATGGTCTGGATTTCCTAAAAGGGATGGGGAAGGGACTGGAAGATTAATTCAAATCTTTAGTGGGCGCTCGTTAATTTGCACGGGCGTTCGTTTATCTTGGGAACCGCTCGTTTATTTCGTTATCCGCTCGTTTATCTTGATATCCGCTCGTTAATTTACAAAAGCGCTCGTTTATCCTGGAAACCGCTCGTTTATTTGTAAAAGCGCTCATTAATTCCGCGAACCG
The DNA here is from genome assembly GCF_042658975.1 of Sporosarcina thermotolerans. Classification (NCBI taxonomy): domain Bacteria; kingdom Bacillati; phylum Bacillota; class Bacilli; order Caryophanales; family Caryophanaceae; genus Sporosarcina; species Sporosarcina thermotolerans. The sequence continues at coordinate 280,649 of NZ_JBHSRM010000014.1, forward strand.
CTCATTTGCTAACACTCTCTAAAACTATTTGAAACTTTGTTAATATCTATACGTATCTTAGTTAGAGAAACGAAGTAAAAATAGAGAGAGGGGTATTATGCTGAATATTGAAGACGAAAAAAATGTAGAGCCGAAACTAAATCCGTGGACATCTGTTTGGCTTCATCCAAGAAAAACTGTGCAGTATGTTAGTGAATATAAGCCCGAGAGTTTTATTATTATGATTGCTGTCCTGGCTGGACTTGTTCATTTTCTTGATCAAGCAATGAGCAATGATCTTGGCGATATATGGAGCTTAGGTACAATCCTTTTAGTCTCGCTGATTGCAGGACCACTATTAGGAATCCTTGGTTTATATGTTGCATCTGGTTTATACCATATGATTTCAAGGATGTTCAGGGGATCTGGGACTTTTTCTCAAACGAAATCTGCCTATGCGGTTTCAGGAATCATCTTAGTATTAGGCGGACTAATATGGATTCCGGATCTAATCATTTTAGGGCAAGGCAATTTTATGAGTGACTATGACTTTACATTAGGACACTTTGCTTGGCTATTCATTTCATTGCTTGGCAATTTGACAATTGGGGGTTGGTCGTTAGTCGCTCTAATTGCTGCAATTTCAGAAGTTCATAGATTTTCTATAGGGAAGGCCATATTAGTTGTTGTATTGCCAATAATTATTTTGGTTGTTATAATCATAATAATTATCGCATTAACATTACCATTCTTTTAATAATACTTGCATTGCTTTTCATTGCAATGCAAGTTTTCTTATTATCTTCGCAAGGCATTATGGAGAGAAAGAGGGATTTTTTGGAGAAGATCATTAAAGAAATATTCGTTGGAAAGCCACAAACAGTCGGCGATAAAAATGCCGCAAATTATATGGATAAAGAATGGGAAAGTGCTATTTTTAAAAAACCTGTAACCGGGCGCGTTTGGGTTGGAAAAAATGGTTTGGATGGTGACGGCCAAGCAGACACAAAGAATCATGGTGGTCCAGAAAAAGCTATATTCGCTTATCCGAGTGAACATTATGGATATTTTCATGATGAATTTGACTTGACTGCAATGAAAGCAGGGGGAATGGGTGAGAACCTAACACTCGCGAACATGTTGGAAGACGAAGTTTGCATTGGCGATATTTATGAGATAGGTGAAGTCGTTATTCAAGTTTCGCAACCAAGACAACCTTGCTGGAAACCTGCGCGTAGATTTAGAAGAAAGGATCTTTCGTTACTTATTCAAGATTCGGGGAAGACCGGTTGGTATTTCCGCGTTCTTAAAGAAGGATACATCTCCGATGGGCAGAAGCCGAAATTAGTGGATCGACCGGCTCCTGAATGGACAATTGAAAATTGTAATCATGTGATGCATGTTGATAGGGAAAACAAAGAAAAAGCGGCAGCGCTTGCGGCTTGTGAATGGCTGGCAATCAGCTGGAAAAATACTTTGAATAAACGTGTCGGGGTAGGCGTGCAATCCAGTACAGATAAACGATTATATGGAGATGACGACTGAAAGGGCATCCAGCGAAATTCGCTGGACGCCCTTTCATAATGTCGGTTTATCTTTCTCGTTTTGTTTCTGCATTGTTTTCTTATAGACATTTAATACTGCATTCCTATATTCTCCAAGGGATGCAAATTCATGGGCGACTTCTTCGTACATTTCATTTCTTTTTGCGATTTGATTTCGTTTCGTAATTTCCTTTTCAACATGGTCCATATCATTTACCACCCTAACTTTCATTAATGTAGCTGATCATCTACAAATTTCCCGTATTCCGGTACTGCGATGGAATTAAAGTCGGAGACTAATTTTTCTAATCCATCCGCCAACCAATGTCCTTCTCCAGGCACACCATGCCCAGTAACTGCTATTTTGGGATTTAGTGCTTTTAATATATTTACGGATTGCTCTGAAGTTTCCCAGTCGGGGGTTAAGTATCGCGGGGGTCCGTTTACTTCCTTTTCCTGAGTGAATACTTTGTATAGCTCGTCTTGTTTTACCGTCACAAATGCATCACCAACAATCATTGCATGGTCTTCATTTCTGAACATCGAAATATGTCCTTCCGAGTGACCCGGTGTATGAATCCATTTCCAATCCGGCATAAACGGAATCGTATGATCATCCGATAGCGCATGCGCTTTTGTCCCGATGTCAATAGCTTCATTCGGGAACATGAACGACATTTTAGCTACCATTCCTCCCTCTACTGATGTGTCAGGTTTCGGATAGTTTTTTTGTCCAGTTATATATGGAAGTTCCAGTGAATGTGCATATACAGGGACATCCCAAACTTCCAATAGATCAATCAATGCACCGATATGGTCAAAATGGGCATGCGTTAAGATAATTGCCTTTGGTGGGTTGCCTTCTCCAAACCGTTTTTCTGCTTCCTTTTTAATCATCGAAGCAGATTTTGGCATTCCCGCATCAATGAGGACCCAATCATTTCCTTTGCCAGCTATACCGTAAAATACGACATTGACGATTTGAACCGTAAAGCAATATATATCAGGTGCCATTTCAAGTCCAATGCCGTTTGTAACGGATGTAAACGGTTGAAATCTTTCCGTTGATGAACTTCTTTCCATTTCCATTTTTGAATTCCTCCTGAGTGCATTCGCACTTAATATGGTTCTTTTACTAGTATCCATACCTGTTTCAAACATTTATATTGCCCTTTAAGGCCGATTTCTTTATAATAGAAAGGTACTTTATTTTTGTCTCAGTAGCTCAGGGGATAGAGCGGCAGCCTCCTAAGCTGTAGGTCGCAGGTTCGATTCCTGCCTGGGACGTAGAAGTTATAGAAGTGACCATAAACGTTGATACCAAAGCGTTTATGGTCATTATTTGTTTTTTGGTTATACTTTTTCCCAATTACCCTTTCATATGGTTTTGTTATTGTCATCGGAGCCACGCTTGCCGCAGCAACAGGAATCATCCGCTACAGGCCTGAACATGTTCATTCTTATTTATTCCGCATTTTTAGGGACCGTAATTTGAATATTGTTGGTCGAATATAATTCTGAATTGCCTCATGGAGAATATATCTTCGTGGGGCATTATTGTTGTTTCAAATTGTTGTTTCAATTGTTTAATTGGCTTTACACATGGTAGACGAATTTGACTGTTCTATAATAGAAATGTATATATATTTAAAGCTTTGTCTTTAAATAGCATGTCTTTATTACTGTGATTTTTGAAACAATTTTTCCTTTAGAAAACTGATCCATTTTTGTGTAGGAAGTGAAACGTAGCTGTCTTTTTTCCAGCCGATGCCTATTTCCCAAGTTACTTCAGGGTCAACAAGTGGTAATACATTAATCCCTTTATGTTTGACCATAATTATAGTTAGTGTACTTTGCGGTAGAATAGCAATCCCGAGATTAAATGACACAAGTTCTAAAATGAACTTCCATTGGGAAGTCGTGCAAATTATTTCAGGTTGAAAGCCCAACCTCTTGGCTTCCCACATGATCATTTGGTAAACAGAGAATTCCTCACGGAACATGATGTATTTTTCCTCTTTTAATTCATCCCACTTTATGCTCTCCTTATTTGCAAGTTGATGTCTTTCATGAACTAATAGTCGTAGGTCCCCTTTTAAGAAAGGGATGGTCTCAAATTCTTCGTTCGTGGGCAAACTCACTACAACTAAATCAAGTTCTCCCTGAAACAAGAATTCTTTTAAGTTGGCTGCACTATCTTCAACGAAGGTGATGTTAATTTCAGGATATAGTTGATAAAATTCCGTCATGATTTCCGTTAGGATTTCAGTTCCTACTGATGTAAATACCCCCATTTTTATTTGGCCTTTCACTCCACTTTTTATATCATTTAATTCCTCCTGGAAATGGAGCAAAGATCGGGACAAGTTCTCACTGTACTGATACAGAAGACGTCCAGTGTCAGTCAATTCAATTTTTCTTGTTGAACGGTTGAAAAGTTTTGAACCCAGTTCACTCTCAAGTTCTTTTACTACATTACTGATTGTGGGCTGGGAAACAAAAAGTTGCTTAGCTGCTTTTGAAAAACTGCCATGTTTAACGATTTGAGAAAAATAGTGAAGTTGTCTAAAGTCCATACGATCACCTCATTTATAAATTTGATTGATGAATGTTATTAAATATATCTATTTTTATTATAAAGTTTTTGGGTCTATACTGGGAATGCGCAAATAAATGTTGGTTTTTTTATGGGAATTCCACAAAACCCCAATAGTAGGCTGGTCGCCCTCGGCTTATCATCTGCGCTGACATATATCCATCTGGGTGATACATGATGAACCCAGTACAATCTTTCCCCATCGGATATGATTTTTAACAGCACAAAAATTAGTTAAAAAGGAGAAAACAGCATATGGGTACAATCGGTATACTAATTGCGATTGCTTTAATCGTCATTCTAGCTATGAAAGGTTTTAGCATCGTTTTCATAGCACCACTTGCTGCAATAGTTGTAATTGTTACAAATGGAATGGATTTCTTTCCTTCTTTAATAGGAAATGAAAGTTCATTTATGACAGGTTTATCTGGTTTTTTAATCAGTTTTTTTGGAGTGTTTTTATTAGGGGCAATTTTAGCACAGTATATTGAGAAAAGTGGAGCAGCACAAGCCATTGCACAAAAAGTATTATCCATAACAGGAACGAAAAAACCTTTTTCTGTATTGGTTGCAATCTTAATAATTAGTGCAATTTTAACATTCGGCGGAATTAGTTTGTTTGTCGTCTTGTTTGTTGTTATACCATTAGCGAAACCATTATTTAAAGAGTTGAATATCGCATGGAATTTAGTCGTTATTCCAATATTTATAGGTATTGGAACATTCACTATGACGATGTTGCCAGGCACACCATCCATTCAAAACGTTGTCCCAACGAATTACTTAGGGACGACACTAACGGCAGCACCGTTGATGGGGATTGTCGCATCACTAGTCGCAATCATTGTGGGAATTATGTATATGAGATATGCGATGAAAAAAAGCATTGCAGCTGGTAATACATTTGCCCCTTACGAAGATGCAAAAGAAGAGTCACTTGCTTTAAAAGAAAATATTCCCTCTTTCTTGGTAAGTATCTTACCAATTCTTGTACTAATCATCATTATTTTTGCTGGTAGTGCAATGAAAGTGGATAATATCGTATTAATCGGGCTAGGAGCGGGTATTCTTGCAGCGGCAATCTTGTTTCATCCGTTCATACCTTCACATAAAACAGCACTTAGTCTAGGAGCAAATGGTTCTATTACACCTATTTTCTTTACAGCAGCAGCAGTTGCTTTTGGTGTTGTTATTACAATGGCACCAGGGTTCAAATTAATTTCAGACTTCATTTTGGGGATTCCTGGAAACCCATTAATTAGTTTAACAATTGCTTCAGCCTCACTTGGAGCAATGACAGGGTCATCATCAGGTGGACTAGGTATAGCGATGGAAGCATTTGCACAGTCTTATTTGGATATGGGAGTGAATCCTGATGCGATGCACCGAATTTCGGCAATTGCATCGTCAGTATTGACTGGATTACCACATGCTGGAGCAGTTTTATCATTGTTCGCATTGGCGGGGTTGAATCATAAAAATTCCTTTAAGTATGCATTTATTAGTATGACATTGCCAATCTTTTTCGCACTAATCGTTGCATTAATAATGGGTATTACATTGTATTAACAAATACACTGGGGAGAAAGTTTTGAGTCTCTTCCCAGTGAATAAATAACTTAAAGATGGAGGATATTTATTATGAAAACAAATCGTACAGTATTAATCACAGGTGCTGCGCAAGGTATCGGTTATGCAATCGCAGAAGAATTTATTGCAAATGGTGACTTCGTTGCCATCTTCGACATAAATGAAGAAGCAGCTATCGCAGCAGCAGAAAAATTAGGCAATGCAAAAGGCTACAAAGTAAACGTAGCTGACGAAACTTCAGTTAAAACAGCAATCGATACAGTAATTGCTGAACGTGGATCTGTAGACATAGTTGTAAACAACGCTGGTCTACAGTTCATCTCGCAAACAGAAGATTTTCCAGTAGAAAAGTGGGATTTGTTAAACGATGTTATCTTAAAAGGTACATTCTTAATGACGAAACACTCATTAAAATCAATGCAAGCTCAAAATTTCGGTCGTATTATCAACATCGTATCTGCTCATGGTCGTATTCCTGATGCTTACAAATCAGCTTACTGTGCTGCAAAAGCAGGACAAACTGGTTTTACGAAAGTAGTCGCTTTAGAAAACGCGACAAACGGTATCACTTGTAACGCTATTGAGCCAGGTCCAGTTCGTACTGAACTAATTGAAAAACAAATTCCGATTTTAGCTGAAAAAGACGGTACTACTGAAGAAGAAGCAGTAGCCCATCATATCTTAGGAAAACAATGGATCAAGCGTTTACTTGAACCATCTGAAATCGGTAAAACTGCTGTGTTCTTAGCTTCAGAAGGTGCTGCTGCTATCACAGGTGAATCAATCCCTGTAACTGGTGGTATGTAATTTCATATGCGTTTTCAAAATTGTCTCCTATCGTAGGAGGCAATTTTTTTGCTGTTATTTTTACAGGTATTGATTTCACACGAGCCATCAAACAATATTTAATTTGTTCTCAAATTCCCGACTTTTTATTTGCGATAAAAATCAAAGTGGATTTAATTGTTCGTTGACGAATACAGGAAAACAGGTCTATATTAGATAAGATACTATTTAAATATAACCAACTATAAAATTGTCAAACTGATATAATTTTTTGTAAACAATAAATTGAGTATTCACGGGAGGGGTACTATGGATATGCAGACACAGTATAAATTGTTTCTGCAAAACCTACAAAATACGTTCGCTGATTTGACTGGTCTAACTATAATGATTGTTGATAAGCATGGGGAATTGCAGACGGATATTTCTTGGGAACATGAAGCGGCCAAAGAACGATTTAAAAGATATATTGTTCCAAAGGACCTTGTCAATTTCATTAGAAAGCTTGATAACGTCAAAGACACATTACTCTTGGATGCGGCATCTGGAATAAAAATTATCTTTACACCCGTTAAAACGAAAGAAAATCGGTCAATCTATTTCGTTATTGCCGGATATATCGACAAACCCCAGACGGATGAAATGATTGCTAATACGATTCGTGTAATGCCATGGGAAGAAAATCCGAAGGCATATGAGGAGTTATCGAACAAAATTGATCAAATCAAAACGATGACAGAAGCAATCGCGTCTTTTACAAAAATGCTGGATGAAAACAAGGCACGTAAAGACTTTTCAAATCTTATTTCCACTAATTTAAATTCCATAAATAATGGATCGGCATCGATTCAATCATTGTTAGACACGGGAATGTTTTTCGAAGAAATTGATTTTATGGGATTAGCCATTAAAACAGCGAAACATATGTTTACTATTGATACAGTTATTGGGGACCATAATCCGATGCTATTAGGGTATGAATTTGAAACTGGTGAGGGTTTAATGGGTTACTCTGCCGCGACCAAAGAAAATCTTTTTATAGAGAATATGTCCAGTGATGCAAGAAATCGAGTATTCGCCAAAAATAAAATGCATGTTTTTAGCCTATTCTGTTTTCCTTTATTCGATAAGAATGAAGTGATTGGCCTTCTATTTGGTGGGAGCATACGTGAGGTTATTACGAATAATGATTTTTTATACGATAAATTTACGATTTGCGCATCACTTATGAATAATTATTTACTAAAAACAAGGATGGAAAAGAATAATAAAGATTTACAAGTTGAATCTCAATTATTTGAGGATATTCTGAAGGTCCTACAGTCTGCAAAGGACATAAAAAAGTCTCTGTATCTTTTAATTGATCTTAGTATGAATTTCACAGACTTCGAATTTTCTTCTTTCGTTTATAAAACCAACTCCACTCCCAATCAAATTGAAATCTTGACAAGGGGGATGTCCGAAGAGGAGATCCGCGATTATTGTCATGAACTCGCAAAGAAACTGATGGACACCGACTTCCAGACACAAGCAGATGAATGGAGAATGAAAAAGACATCATGGAACGTTGATGTATTAGAATTTCCTTTTATTTTAGACGATGCTGTTCATGGTATTCTTTCAATTGGTTACAAATCAGCCAATAGTATAGAGAAGTATAATAGAATTTTATGGAATTTAGCACGCGCGTCGCGTATTATCCTTTTTAATAACCTAAATGATAATGGAACAAGCCAAAATAGTACTGAGCTCTTCATGAACTGGGTTGAAGAGATTTTATTACACTTTAGGCCTACACAATATAATCGCGCCCAACAAATTAAAATAACAACCTCCAAATTTTTTATGGAAATTGGTATAGAAGAAACTTCGGCTATCGATAAAATAGCTATACTCTCCGTTTGCGGCCGTGAACTTGTGACTAACGTTTTGAAAGATAAAGAACTGATTGAGCGAATGACGGAGTTCTATAATGTATTGGATAAAAAAAGTTCCGGAAGTCACCTGATTGAAGCAGTTGCCGCTGTTTGGACATACTATACGAATGATAAATCAATTGAATCCGTGAGGGATTTAGAGCTTATTCATTCTGAAATTAAGACAACATTTAGCTCGTTCATTAAACGACAAAAGCAGAGTGATCAAACGATTGAATTGACTGAGGACCTTACTGATGAACCTTCAGCACCTGTCAACCTTGGATTGTCGAAAAGGGAAGAAGAAGTTTTAGGTGAAATGATGAAAGGACTTAGTAATAAGGAAATTGGCGGCACCTTATTCATCAGTGAGCATACAGTGAAGAATCATGTTACAAATATTTTAAGTAAATTAGGAGTTGTCGACCGATCCCAGGCTATAGCAAAAATGTATCAAATGGGATTTGGTGGAATTAAAAATATATGATACCGAAAGTCAGGAGGGATTTATTACCTCTTGACTTTTTTATTAATAAAAAGTAATTATTTTATATTTTATGATGATTGTAGTAATAAATAATTCCCGATAGAATGTTTTGATAATTTGATTTAGTGGTATGAGTAAAGTCTTGATTAGTACTGCGTTCCTATGTCTAATGACCCCTTTAGGAGGATAATAGGAACTATGTGTGATTGTCGAAATTTGTATGATACCTGATAATAATAGTAAGAATAGTATTCTGAAATTAAAAAAGGACAGGTGTGTATAAATGAAAGATAATATTTCTGAAAAAACACACTGGCATTTAGTCGATACAACTAAGAGAAAAACAAAACTATACACTGATCTACCAAAGGCGATTGAGAGGGAAGAATTACGATTGCATTACCAGCCTAAGGTAGACCTCGTAACTAACAAGGTTATTGGAGTAGAAGCCCTTGTGCGGTGGGAACATCCGAAATTGGGTCTTATTTATCCTAATGATATCATTCCTATTGCTGAGGAGCTTGGTGAAATAACTTCGATTGGTAATTGGGTAATTCGTACTGCCTGCCAACAGAATAAGAAATGGCAGGAAAATGGATATACTCCAATAATTATGTCAGTAAATCTCTCGATGCAACAATTTACTAGTGATGAATTAGTTTCTACTGTGAAAGGGGTCTTAAACGATACCCTTCTTTCTGCGCATTATTTAGAACTTGAAATTACGGAAAGTATGACGGCGAACGTTCCTGCTACGATTAGTACACTCAAACGTTTAAAATCACTTGGGTTAAAGATCAGTGTCGATGATTTTGGAACTGGGTATAGTAATTTAGCCCATCTTAAGAATTTTCCCGTGGATGTATTAAAGATTGATCAATCATTCATTAAAGACCTGATTCAAAACCCAATTGACCAGGCTATTGTTAAAACAATTATTCACCTTGCATCTGATCTGAATTTGGAAGTGGTTGCCGAAGGAATTGAGACTTCGGAACATTATCAGTTCCTTAAAGAGCATAAATGCCTGATTGGACAAGGATATTTATTTAGCAAACCGGTGGATAGTCATACATTTATTGAAAAAGTTCACTATATTGAATCTGGAAAGTATAGGAGTTTAGGATAAAAAGTGTTATAGGGGTGTAGAAACATGCATTTTGTAATCACAAAAGGGAATAACATTGATGAAGCTATTCAATCAGGACTCGCTAAACTAAATAGTACTAAAAACAATGTTCATATAGAGGTTATACAACATAGAAAAAATAAATTGTTTATTTCCGAAAAGGCGGTTGTCAGATTGACAATGAAAGAAAAAAAGGGAGATTCAAACAATCCCGATTTTTTAAATGACCTTTTAAGTTTACAGGAGTTTCCACCTAAATTTAACGAAAAACCCGTTGATACAAAGGAAGGAAAAGCTTGGATTAAAGACGGTAAAATATACTGTAAACCGGTTGAAGGAAAACAGACTAAACTTACAATCCCACAAAATTTCACATTGCTTATTAATGGAAAAAAAGCAACAAATAGAACAGTTGTATTATCTGATGATGATGATTACGTGCTTGAGTCTGAAATCATAGTCCGAGAGACACAGTGGAAAGCTTCATTGTCCACCGATATGTTGGAAGCAAGGATAACTGTGAAACCGGGATATCGATTGACATATAAAGTTATAGATTCAGAACCTGCTCAGCATCTTGTTCCTATGGTTGTTGAAACTAAAGAAATTCAAAACACATTGGAAATCTCGGATATTATTCAGGAAATGGAATTGTTAGGTGTCAATATAGGATTAAACCACGATGAAATGGAAAAAGCGACACAAACAACCGAATCCCAACCTAAAATATTTGTGATTGCAAATGGAAGCCCGGCAAAGAACGGTGAAAATGGATGGCTAAAAACTCTCGTCAAAACTAAAATCGAAAAGGTTCTTAAAGTGAATGAGGATGGCCGTGTCAATTTTAGGGAAATAAAATCGATTCCAGTCGTAGAAATAGATGATGTCCTTGCGATCATCCACCCACCTACAAATGGAGAGGAAGGCTTTACAGTTCGAAATGAGCCAATCCCATGTGATAAAACTTTCCCAATAGTAACTCATTTAGGTAATGGGGTTGCCATAGAAGGGGATAAAATTATTGCAACGAAATGTGGAAGACCGTTAATAGAACAAACAGGGCAACTCGTTAGGGCTGCAATCATTCGGAAGTTAACCCATCAAGGAAACGTGGATTTGTCATCGGGCAATATAAGATTTAAAGGCGATGTGGAAGTGGTTGGTGAAGTAACAGACAATATGGTAGTCGAGGCTTTTGGTGATATTCTAATTCATAAAGCAATTAATAATGCAATCATCACAACGACCGGTAGTGTGATTACGAATAGCAACTGTAACTCTTCTACAATAACTGCTGCAGAAAATGATTTTTTTGAAGAAGACATTATTAACCAGGTCACTAACATCATTTCAACAACCGAACAAATAAAAGCGCTGCTTTCTATTGTCATGAACTCATCGGAATTTAAAAATAATCTCCACGGAAATAATATACAAGCCATTACGCATTCAATAATCCAAAGTAAGTTTGAGTACTTTCCTAACCAAATTTTAGAACTTAGTGCTTTGATCACGGACAGAGAAGATACCTTATTGAATGGTGAATGGTTAAAGATTTGCCTTTCGTTAGAACGTTGTTTTCTATCGTTAATCGTCGTTCCAGATTATCTTGAAACTCTCGAGGAATTGCTTAGTGACATGAAACAGAGCATTGAGGAAAGTATGAAGTCTATTTCCGAAGAGTCGTTTATTAAAATCCCGAAAGCGATGAATTGTAATATTTTCTGCAATGGTGATGTTTTTGTGACGGACCATGGCTGTATCAATACAAATATACAGTCCGGTGGACATGTACAGATAAATAACAAATTCAGAGGCGGTAAAATAGTGGCCGAGAAGGGTATTTCGGTCGGGGTGGCTGGATCACTTAATTCGTCATTAACTCTCCTTTCAGTATCTGAAGATCAAACCATCCGAATTAGAAGAGCGATGGAAGGTGTTGTATTGAAAATTGGTAAGTTCTCCTATCAATTTACAGAAACTGCTTTTAATGTGAAGGCATTTATGGATAAAAATGGCGAGTTAGTTGTTGAGTTCCAAAAAGGATTATTTAAATAGAATAGTTTTGTTAACAGAGCTGAAAACCCACTGGTTTTTAGCTTTTTAATACGGGTAAAAAGTATAGTTATAGAAAGCGATATAGGGAGAGGGATGGTAGTGGAAAATAGTTTGAAAAACGTTCCAAGCAATGTATATACGTCATTGATCGTTAATAACCAGGATCCTATTTTTATTTTAGATCACTTTGGAAATATAGTTTCAGCGAACTGGGCTATTATGAATGTGTTTGGCTACTCAACTTCAGAAATGAAAGGGAGAAACTATAGGGAAATCTTGCCGTCTATAGTAGAGTTAGAAAAGGATTGTAACGTGTTGGACGGTGCGTATTGCTCTTTTAAAATAGCCACCTGTGATAAATCGGGGCGCACGATTCATCTTGAAGTTAAGACGATTCCTATTGAAGAACATGGAAAATTAGTCAATGTGTTAATGATTACAAAAGATGTGACTGAACTTGTAGAAACAAAAGCTACTCTGCAAGAAACTTCAGAAAAACTACGAACGCTCTATTCTTCGATAGTCGATGCGATTGATGTGGTTGACCTAAATGGGAATATTATACAGGTCAATAAGGCATTCGAAGAGATGTTTGGCTGGAAGGCTGAAGAAGTTATAGGCAAACCGATGAGTGATTTTCTTGTAGAACGGCATGACATGATCCTGCATGAACAGGAAAGGTTATCGAATGATCATTTTATTAAAGGAATGGAACTAAATTGTTCAAAGAAGGATGGTACTTTAATTCCGGTCAGTATAACAATTTCATCTCTTTACGATGAAGAGGGCAATTTAGTAGGGTATTCTGGAATATCGCAGGATATTTCCGAGCGAGAGAGGATGGAAAAGAATCTCATTGAAAGTAAGAATAAATATAAGGAATTGCTAAATGCTTCTCCTGAACCGAGTTTTGTTTTAAGCGAAGGGATTATTCGCTATATTAATAAAGCTGCTGTAAAGACGTTTGGATATCATGAACCAACTGAGCTTCTTGGAATGCATGTATTGAATTTAATTCCTTTTGATTCTATGAAATTCATCGCGGATATGATTCAACGATCTGAATTGAAATTGCCGATTCCTGAACAAACCGTCGAACAGAAAATGTTGGGTAAAGATGGATCATCATTCATAACAGAATCGATTTTTTTAGGGATTGAATATGAAAATAAGCCGGCGGTACATGTGATTTTCAGGGATATTACGGAGAAAAAAGTTATCGAAGAAGCGTTAAGAAATAGCGAAGAGAAGTACCGTTTAATCACTGAACATATGACCGATTTGGTAACTGTTGTAAATGAAGAGGGAATAATCACCTATGCATCACATTCAACATATCCCGCTTTGGGATTTTCGCCAGAAGATTATTTAGGGAAACCAGTTTCATATAAAATTCATCCAGAAGACTATCCAATTGTTCAAAAGCAGGCAAGGGAATTATTCATCTCGAAACAGAATTGCGATTTGGAGTTTCGATATAGACATCGAACAAAGGAATGGATTTGGGTAGAATCAAAAGGCACATACTATGAAGAAAAAGGAAAAGGTTATCTTTTAATTGTCTCACGTGAAATTGAAGAAAGACGAAGTTTACGTGAAAAGTTGAAATCGATGGCTTTTCATGACGAGTTGACCGGATTGTCCAATCGTAGATTATTTCATGAGAAAATGAGCGAGGTATTGGAAGAGGCTAAACTGAACAATTCAAAATGTGCCTTATTATATATGGATATCGATAAGTTTAAATGGGTGAATGACCATCTTGGCCATTCCATTGGTGATGTGCTTCTGAAACAGTTTGCAAATAGGGTCAGCGGGGTTCTTCGAAAGGACGACATATTTGCCCGCCAAGGCGGGGATGAATTTCTTGTCCTTCTGCCTCATATTGAAAGCGATAAAAATGCAATCGCTACAGCTGAGCGAATAGTAACTTCTTTAAGGGAAAACTGGGAAATTGGCGAACATGAATTCAATACGACATCCAGTATCGGGATTGCTGTATTTCCGAAAGATGGAGATAGCATGGATGAATTATTAGCGAATGCAGATTCGGCTTTGTATGAGGCGAAAGAAAATGGCCGGAATAATTATAGGGTGTATTCATAAATAATAAGGGGTTCTGGGACACAATTCACATTTGAATGGGTGTCCTTTTTTGTTGTATCTCAATTTGACTATGAAATTTCGAAATAGATAGATATGTGTTAATATAAAATTAAAACATCATAGAATTATAAGGGTAGAAAGAAAACTATATAGGTGGTGATGGAATGGATTTGATAATGATTCGACACGGGCAAGGGGAGCATACATTGGATTTGCCCAGGAGCCTACAGCATAATGATCCGTCTTTAACTGCTTTAGGTATTGAACAAGCAAGAAAATTAAAAGCCCAATTTCCTTTAGTTGAAGATGATGTCATTTTCATTAGCCCAGTAAGTAGAACTTTGGAAACAGCAGCCATCTTTAGTGAAAATGTAAATTGTCGTAAGATTGTAAGCCCATTAATATCTCCACGAATGTTTCCGATTCTCCCTAACAAAAAGACATTACCCTGTGATAAAATCCTCACCTTAAAAAAAATCAAAAAAGACTATCCAACCTTTGAATTGGATCTGGAATCTTCGGCGGAATTGTGGAACGATGGTATAAATACCATGCTTGATCAAGTATTTGAAGAATTAGCACGGATTTTTATATTGAAATGTAGACATCTAAATAAAGAAAGGGTCTACGTCATTTCCCACGATGGTACGATTACTTCATATCGTCAATTAATTACCGGGCAAGTCCTATCACGAGAAGATTTCCCAAGCGAAACAGGTTGGTTTCAACTTAGCTGTTAATGTTTAACTAAAGAGGCAGTTTAGTTGAACATGATAAACAACTACAAACCCTGTTCATTGAATATTTAAATATGCGATCAAAAATCAAATCGAAGGAAAATTTAGCTGATGGTTGTGTGAAAGTAAAACTTCCTTTAAGTTCTATTAATTTCTATAAATTTGCCATTTATTCGAAATTGTCAATTTAGATGTTCGATTACAATTGAAGTATAAGAGATGGAGTGGACAATAAACATGCAATATGGAATGTACGCAATTTTACTTGTTATTTTTGGATTGATACTTTGGAGGCGAACAAGAGCTATGGTACGCCCAATTAAAGGTTCTGGCTTGCGAATTTTGCTGCCGCTGCTCTATATGTCACCTGCCTTTTCTGTGGTGATACAACCATCTGTTCACATGACTTCAATAGAAATTGTCGTTTCAGTGATATTTGGCACTATTTTATCTCTTCCATTGATTTATACAACTGGTTACGAGATTCGAGAGGATGGAAAAATATATGCGAAAAAGAGCATTGGTTTTGTGTTTGCTTTAATTTCAGTATTTGTTATCCGACGATTAGCTGATTACTTATTTCCAGGCATTGATGCTTTGACTTTAAATGCTTTATCTATTATTTCTCTGTTTGTGTATGTTGGGTTATGGAGAATCATAAGTTTTATGAAATTCAAAAAGGTATATAACTCACATGTAGCCATGTAAGTCTTCGGAGTAATAATTTCATTATTAATTACCACTTTTGCTGAATGTTGGTTAGATATCTAACGGGTGGCTTGAGGGCTCTATTTTCTTCTTGAACTAACGAGGCAGGTTAGTTCAATAATATAGTATGTGGGGTTATTTTTGTTCATTAAATTGAAATTAAACAACTATAAAACTACTCTTTCTTGACTGTATATCGAACTTGTTTAAAGATTACTATATCTCCACTTTCAGTATCATCTATAGTTTGCATAAGTTGAACTTTTGGCTTGTAGTCCGTCCTATGAGCATCTTTGATACCCATAATGTCAAGTTTGTAGGTTTCATCATTTTTTATTTTTTGTTCAAATACTTTTTTATTGGCAACAAAAATAAAGGTCACTTTATTTTCATCAATTCCCTCAGTGATAAATTCTAATTGATTATCTTTTGTTGTAATCGTCGGTGTTAATAATTCAATACTTCCGTTACCAGTTTCTTGTTTAGTAGCAATTTCATAAGCAACTCTATCACTTGAATCTAAAGAATTTTCTATTATACCTGAACATCCGTATAATGTGATACCAGCAAATAGAATAAAACTTAATCCAATCACCTTTTTCAAAAATACTCCTCCTTTTAGGAAGACTATAACATATTAATATAACAGTACAAAGAGATGGTTTGCAGTTCGTAACAGTTTACTTCAGATATTGAACTAGGCAGTTAATGAATACATATATAAATTGAAACTATTAACTTAACATGTATAAGCTAGTTAAAGGGAGGAAGGAACTTGAATAAGAAAAATATAATATTATTGGTTTTGTTATTATTTGGTCTTTCTGCCTGTTCAGTACGAGAAACCGTATCCTTAGAAAATCGGTTTAAAGAAATAATGGTTGAGCATAATAATGACTTTGATTCAGTTTGGCATTTTGAAGTTAAGGAAGATGTGGTAATTGTTTTTTACGAAAAAGATCAAAGTTTAAATATAGGCTTTATAAGAGATAAACAAGGTGATTGGGAATGGATAACTGGTACAGGTTCTATTGATCTTAAAGATGGCGGTTACATAGCAACAGCAGAAATGGGGCTTCCATTTTATATTACCGCTGTTGTTAATAATAATGATGATATTAAAGGGATATCAGTTCGTGGGGAATATGCAAAACTGGTACAAATTAGTCCACAGGATAAATTTTGGTTCGCTTTTACCAATAAACCAGCCAGTGGTATAGATATAGAAGAAATTAAATCATGAATTTTATAGTGTCTTTCATAAAGGTAATTACATTAACGGAGCAGGTTAGTTGAAGAAGGGAATTTTACTAAAGATGAGTTTTGTCTGTATAATCAAAATAATAGAAATGGATATTTTGGGAGGGGATTCCAATTAAAAATATACATATATTTGGTGCTGCCGGCTCAGGAACTTCGACACTCGGCACTGTGTTATCAGAGGAACTTTCTTATACTCATCTTGATACAGACGACTATTTTTGGATAACTAAGTTTACAGAACAAAGACCTTTACCTAAAAGAAGAGAAAAGCTAAAACATGATTTATCAATAAATCAAAACTGTGTTCTTTCGGGGGCAATATGTGGTTGGGGTGATGAATTTAAAAGCTATTTTGACTTCGTTATATTTTTGTGGATTCCCCAAAATGTAAGACTTGAGAGATTGCAACAAGGGAATTTCAAAGGTATGGGAATGAAATATTAGCTGGTGGTAGTAAACAAGACCAATCAAAGGCTTTTTTGGAGTGGGCTTCTTTATATGATGAAGCAGGAATGGAAGTTAGAAGTAAAATGTTACACGAACATTGGATGTCGGACTTGGTTTGCCCAATATTGAGAATAGAAGGAGACTATACGGTAAGAGAACGAGTGAATTTAGTTCACAATTATTTAAGTTCCAACTAAAAAAGTTATTAAACTAACGGGTGCATTCGTTTAACAAGTTAAGTCAACTTTTGGTTGGCTTTTTTTGTTGCACATTCGGACTACTATGTGTTTTTCATAACTCCATAAAAAAGTATGTATCATACATGAAGAGAATACTAATGATGTAAGACATTAGTATTTGGGGGGATAGCATGAAGGAAAAAAAGTGGACTATAAAGAAGGGGAGCGAAGGAAACGGCAAATTCGTATTAGGGAAGATTCCGGAGCGACTTCCACAAACAACATTTTTATCTCTTACGAGAGGGGAAGGACTGAATTTATTTCAGCTTTTTGTCAATCAAGTGTTAACATTGATGATCATGAATCAAATGAAGAAATCATCAGGGCTCATTTACGCAGAATTAAGCGGGGAACTGAAAAGGGGCAGAGGAAATGGGCAAACCATGACTGTTTGGGATGGAAAAGTGATGTCCCAATTCCGAAATAAGAGCGCACATGGATTTGCAATGAAATTCTTTGCATGGGTAGTCCACAGAAGAAATACAAAAACGTATTATCTAACATTTTCTGCAAATGGCAAAATACCATCCGCGACCGAGGCTACTAATATATTGAGAGAATGTGGAAAATTTTATGATGGGGGAAGGTTGGTAAGAAAAGCGACTCCCCCAAAAAAGGAATAATTATTAATTCATGAGTTGCTTAGGCAACTCTTTTTTCTTGTTGAACTAACGAAGCAGTTTAGTTGAAGAAGGAAACTGTTGAAAAAGGTGAAAAATGAAGGCAATATCTATTATGTGGGTATT
>NZ_JBHSRM010000015.1:0-150265 GCF_042658975.1 Sporosarcina thermotolerans
CAGCGTTCGTCCTGAGCCAGGATCAAACTCTCCATAAAAGAGAAATTCGAATAGCTCGAGTTTCTTGCTGACTTCGAATCCGAAGATTCGTTTTGTTCTTTTCACCGACAGGGTCGGCTTCAGAACTTTATTTGTTAACGTTTTGCTGTTCAGTTTTCAAGGTTCATTTGTTTGCAGCTCCGTTAGAAGCAACTCTTATATAATATCACGCTGTGGTTAGAGTGTCAAACACTTTTTTAAAATAGTTTTTCAAGCCTTTTCGAAGCTTGGTAACTAACTCCCTCAGCGACGATTACTATAATAGCATGGGCTGATTTCGTATGTCAACATCAAAAATGCAAAAGGACGAATAAATCGTCCTCAGCCATTGATTAGTACCCTACACTGTAATCTCTATGGAAGACATACTCATTTTTCGAATCACTTTCCACTATCTTAATAAACCCTTTTTCAATCAAAAATTCAATCAACACTTCAAGATTAATCGAATACATACGTAACTCCTCGTGTTCGTGAAGTTCCTGTATGGTCCATGTTTCCTTCTCCGACATGACATCCATAATATGTCGCGCACCATCCAGTGTCCGATTATGAATAAAGAATTCACTTGCAAGGAAAAGGAGTTCAAGTCTCTTCTCAATAGGTTCCTCACTCATGATTAGTTCCTCATATAGTTTATAAATTGCAGGATCAATCTTTTTCACTTGGGTCCATACGGTGACCTCGGGTGCATAACCCTTTTCAATCACAGTCAGTCTCGCGAGATGATGAAGAGATTGGATTGCATAATGATAAGCATCCATATAGTTCAGTTGTTCGAAAAACATTTTCCCTTCCATATAGACCCTGACTAACCGTGAAAGCTCAATCCCCATTTTCAATTTCCGTCCATAAAACGGATACTCCCTTAACTCTTTTTTCAACCCTTCTACAAACTCATTGCGGTCAAAGAAGATTTTTCCGTAGAAAAGCCAGTCGACCACTTTTCGTCTCGTCCCTAATAGAAGCCATTTCCTCAGTTGCTTTTCACTGATAACATGCATTGCCGCTTTTCCGCTTCCATCTGAATAGTGTTTTGTATATATAGGAGTTTCTTCATTCGAAGTTATGATTAACATGATTTCATCAAATGTGTCTGTTATCGGATCCCCCGTGCCTCTTTTTTCAACAAGAATAACACCTAATGTTTCGGGTGAGCTTGCGCGTTCCTGATAAATTGGTCTAAGAACTTGTTCCATATTGACACCTCCACACCTATTTCTTCGACAGTACTTCCACAAAACCCTTCAACAAAATATGATGTATATCGATTTTATGCTATATTGATTGAGGAACGTTTTGCGTTTCTTACTTTATACGTTTCAGTTAATAATATCTACACTTAAGGAGGATTACGATTGAAACCTTATAAGAATAAAATAAACCGAATCCGTTCATTTGCGCTATCCCTAATTTTCCTTGGGGTTATCATAATGTACCTCGGGATTTTCTTCAGACAGAATGAAATCATCATGCTGATTTTCATGGTTCTTGGACTTCTTTCTATTATCGGCAGTACAATTGTTTACGCTTGGATCGGTACTTTGTCAACGAGGGCCGTTCAAATCATTTGTCCGAATTGCGGCAAGGCAACTAAAATGCTTGGTAGAGTTGATATGTGCGGACATTGTAGAGAACCATTAACTTTGGATCCTTCGCTGGAAGGTAAGGAATTTGACGAATCTTATAACCGCCCAACTAAAAACAAGAATTCAGTAAACAAATAAAAAAAACCGGTTCCCCGACAATATCGGAACCGGTTTTTCTGTTTTTATATCCACTGTACAGTTAAGATGCACATTCAGGACATGTACCATATACTTCGAGTCGGTGGGAATTCACTTTGAATCCTGTAACATGGGAAGCAAGGTGTTCAACTTCCTCCAAGCCAGGATGATGAAAATCGACGATTCGTCCGCAGACGTCACAAATGATATGGTAATGATCATGTGTTACAAAATCGAAACGGCTTGATGAATCACCGTAAGTAAGTTCCTTAACAAGCCCTGCATTACGGAAAACCCGTAGATTATTATAAACAGTCGCGACACTCATATTCGGGAAATCAGCTTCAAGTGCTTTATATATTTCATCTGCTGTAGGATGCGTCTCAGAAGAAATAAGAAATTCTAAAATAGCATGCCTTTGTGGTGTAATCCGAACACCACTTTCCTTCAATGTGACAAGCGCGTCTTTCAAGAATACTTCAGACATCGCCAACACTCCAATCCATAAAGATTACTTATTTATAATCATTATAATTAGTTTACTGAAGAAGATGCTGTTTTGTCAATAAATACAATGCGCACTTTCAACTAAAGTGATCATTTTCTCACTTTAATACCCTTTTTTCGGGTCGACTAAATTTACTAACTCTCCATCACCGTTTTGCCACTTCTCCAGGTTTTCTATAAAAAATTCCAATGCTCTTTCAATATACTTCCCGGAATGGCTGGATACATGCGGGGAAATCGACACATTCGATAAATTCCAGAGTTCGCTATCAACTAATATAGGCTCTTTTTCAAAAACGTCTAAAACGGCATGACCTATTTCGCCATTTTTCAACGCGTCAACTAAAATTGACTCCTTCACCAAATCTCCTCTTCCAAAATTCATGAATGTTGCTGTCGGTTTCATCGCCTTGAAATACCTTTCATCTAATAGGCCTTTTGTTTCTGCAGTGCTTGGTAAAATTGAGATGACATAATCGGCGTCCGGTAATCTATCTATAAGATTATCGAACTGAATTGTTTCATCCATGCTTTCTGCTGGTCTGCCAGACTGGTTGCAACCGATTGTCCGTACACCGAATGCTTGGAGCAGGCGTCCGATTTCCGAACCTATCGCACCTGGACCAAGGATGATTGCTGTTGATCCCCGCAACTCTGTCTGTTTGACTCTTGTATTCCATTCTTTCCTCTTTTGCTGGTCATATAATGAAGGTAAAGCTCTTGTTAGTGATAAAATATGCCCGATCACTGATTCAGCCATAGGGGTTTTATGAATCCCACGGACGTTACTGATGACAATTCCTCTCTCAGCAATTTCAGATAGAGGCATCTTTTCCACTCCAGCTGAAGCTACCATTAACCATTTAAGGGATGTCGCCTTCTCAAGCACACTAGTATTGATATCCTCCCCGTATGTAACAATTACTTCGAATTTATCAATTGGGGATTCATCGAGTTCTTTATTATATTCAAAATGAACTTCCGGAAACCTTGACTGCAAGTTTTTTAGTTGCTCATCTTTAATTTTAAAAGTGAATAATACATTCATCATTCCCACCGCCATTTCCTTATGCTTTCGTCAACTGTTCCAAAGTTGCAAACGCTTCTTCAATATGACCCGCCACTTTCACTTTCCGCCATTCCTTGACAACTGTACCTGTCGGATCGATCAGGAAAGTAGAACGCTCAATGCCCATGTATTCTTTGCCGAACATTTTCTTCAATTTCCAGACGCCGTATTTCTCCGCCACTTCATGCTTTTCATCGACTAATAAGGAAAACGGAAGACCTTGTTTTTCGATGAATCGCTGATGAGATGCTTCATTATCAGGACTCACTCCCAATATGACCGCATTCAAATTGCTGAAGTCTTGATAAGCATCTCTAAAATCACATGCCTGTGTTGTACAACCTGGTGTGGCGTCTTTCGGATAGAAATAAAGAATTACATATTTCTTCCCTTCGAAATCACTTAAAGAAACTTTTTCGCCTTTTTCATTTGGTAATGTGAATTGTGGTGCTTGCAACCCTTCTAACTTTTCCATGTACAATCCCTCCCTATTACTTTACTACATCGTACCGGACTGCCGGCCCGGTTTCAATTTCTTTGGCGTATCGGCGTTATTTTGTTTAAAATAGGAAATGTACGTGATTTGAACGGAGGAATTGTAAATGAAAAGAACGAAGTCAGAACAAATCTATCAAGAAGCTTGCGAACATATCGTAGGAGGGGTAAACAGCCCTTCCCGTAGCTATAAAGCAGTTGGTGGTGGAGCACCTACAGTTATGGAGCGTGCACAAGGTGCCTATTTTTGGGATGTCGATGGCAATAAATATATCGATTATTTGGGGGCTTATGGACCGATCATTACGGGACACGCTCATCCCCATATCACAGAAGCCATTACAAAAGCTGCTACTACAGGGGTTCTATATGGAACACCGACACCACATGAAGTGAAATTCGCAAAAATGCTTAAGGAAGCAATCCCTACTATGGACAAAGTACGCTTCGTCAATTCAGGGACCGAAGCGGTCATGACGACAATCCGTGTTGCGAGAGCTTATACTAATAGAACAAAGGTGATGAAGTTTGCAGGTTGCTACCATGGGCATTCGGATCTTGTTTTAGTAGCGGCCGGTTCAGGTCCCGCTACACTCGGGACTCCCGATTCAGCAGGTGTTCCAGCATCTATTGCACAAGAAGTGATTACAATCCCATTTAATGATCCAGAAGGTTACAAACAGGCTATGGATAAATGGGGTGACCAATTGGCTTGTATTTTAGTCGAGCCGATTGTCGGTAATTTCGGTATCGTCGAACCAAATGAAGGATTCCTTGAATTGGTCCATGAAATCGCAAATGAAAAAGGTGCGCTCATTATTTATGATGAAGTGATTACCGCTTTCCGTTTCCACTATGGCGCTGCTCAAACAATGTTAGGCACGACTCCCGATTTAACTGCATTCGGAAAAATTATCGGCGGCGGTTTACCAATTGGGGCTTACGGCGGAAGAAAAGAAATTATGGATACAGTTGCCCCGCTCGGCCCTGCGTACCAAGCCGGAACAATGGCCGGTAACCCTGCTTCTATGCTATCAGGTATTGCTTGCTTGGAAGTATTGCAGCAACCCGGCATTTATGAAGAGATGGACCGTTTAGGTGGATTGCTCGAGGAAGGTATCCTTCAATCCGCAGAAAAACACGGCATCACAATGACGATTAACCGTCTTGGTGGCGCATTAACATTGTTCTTCACAGATGTGAAAGTAGAAAATTATGAGCAGGCTGAACAGACGGATGGTGAAATCTTCGGTAAGTTTTTCAAATTGATGTTGGAAAAAGGCATAAATCTTGCCCCTTCAAAATATGAAGCTTGGTTTCTAACAATCGCGCATAATGAGGATGACGTGAATCATACATTAGATGCGGTTGATGAATCTTTTAAAGAGCTCAAACGTCTATTAAACAGTTGACCAATTTGAACAGTTAAGGTAAAGTCGCGGGAAATGTGTAACATATTATTTTTCTATAAGAAAGGATAATCCCATGAAACTTGGTGCCCGCATCTTTAAAACGGGTATTGCAATCGTTTTTGCATTGTTTATCGCAGATGTACTGAGTTTACCGAATCCTGTTTTCGCTGGGATTGCGGCCATCTTCGCGATTCAGCCTACCATTTATCGTTCTTATTTGACGATAGTAGAGCAAATACAAGGTAATCTTATCGGAGCGATTACAGCAGTCATTTTTGTATTAGTGTTTGGACATCAAATCGTGACTGTCGGTTTTGCCGCTGTCATCATTATATTGGTGATGTTAAAATTAGGGCTCGAAAAATCAGTTTCACTTGCGCTTGTGACGATGATTGCAATTATGGAGATCAAAGGAGATGCTTTCCTCTCTTTTGCAACCCTTCGATTTGTAACAATCGTCATCGGAGTCCTATCAGCATTTATCGTAAACTTGCTTTTCATGCCTCCCAAATACGAAACGAAATTATTCCAGGCGATTCATCAGGCACAAGACGAAATTATCCGATGGATCCGTCTTGCAGGGAGGCAGGCTTCCGAGCATGTTGCGACTAAGAAATCTTTGGATAAGTTGAAGGAGCGCCTTACAAACGTTAATCAGCTTTATACTTTATTCAAAGAGGAACGAAGCTATTTTAAGAGAAATACGATGGTGAAAGCTCGAAAACTTGTCATTTACAGACAAATGATTGCCGCTTCAGAGAGCAGTCACGAAGTACTTTTCCGACTTCATAAATTTGAAAATGAATTGCTGAACCTTCCAGAGCATTTCCGAATGATGATACAGGAACGACTCGATTCCCTACTAACGTATCATGAGCAAATCCATTTGAAATTTGTAGGTAAGTTAAAATCCGGGAAATTGACAGAGAGCTTAAACGAGGACTATATACAGCGTCAAGAAGTGATGGACATTTTTGCAAAAGAAATTGCCCTTACAAAGGAAGAAGAGGAATTTTCCGCATACCACCTCCTGCATGTGCTGTCCGCATTGTTGAATTATGATGAACAACTTGAGCATCTCGATCGCTTAATCGTCTCCAATCAACGCAGGCACGGACATGAGCTGAGCAATGAGCTTCGCGAAGAAATATTTTAAACCTCCTTGGGTCCAAGTGGCCCAAGGAGGTTTTTTTTAACTTTTCATCTTCGGATCAAGTGCATCACGCAAGCCGTCCCCCATTAGGTTAAAACCTAAAACAGTTAACATGATGGAAAGCCCCGGGAAAATCATTGTCCATGGAGCAGATTGCAAATATGCTTTTGAATCCGCCAACATTTTTCCCCATTCCGGTTGAGGCGCCTGGGCGCCTAAGCCAAGAAAACCTAAAGCCGCAGCTTCGAGAATGGCGGTTGCCACTGCAAGTGTTCCTTGAACAATGACAGGAGCCATGGAATTGGGTAGAATATGCGAATATAAAATTCGGGCATCTTTCATCCCAATCGCTTTTGCTGCCATAATATACTCGTCCTCTTTAATGCTAAGCACTTTAGATCGTATCAACCTTCCGAAATTCGGAACGTTAATAATGGCAATGGCTATCAATGCATTTTCAAGCCCGGGTCCTAATACCGAAACAATTGCGATGGCTAACAGGATCGAAGGGAAGGCAAGCATAATATCAAAGACCCTGGATATGATTGTATCTGTCCATCTGCCATAATACCCCGCTACGATTCCCAAAAAGCTGCCTACGATAACCGATGCAATAACGGATAAAAATCCAACCGAAAGCGATATCCTTGAACCATGGATGATGCGGGACAAAATATCCCTTCCAAAGTCATCTGTTCCGAGCCAGTATTCTGAGGATGGCGGCTGAAATCTGTCCGGTGCGAACTGTTCATTAATGCCCTCTTTTGCGATAAGGGGACCAAACAGAGCTAACAATATGAAAAATATGATGATGATCATACCAGCAACAGCCGATTTACTCTTTCTGAAGCTTCTCCATGCCTCTCGCCACGGGCCATTCGTCTTTTCTTTTTCATCTTCAATGATTCCGTCCAGTTTAGGCGTTTTTCCAGACATCCCGCAATCCCCCTCGCTTAGTCATATTTAATCCTTGAATCGATCAGGCCGTATAATAAATCGACGACCAAGTTAATCATGACAAATATAAAGGCGATTACGAGAATGCTCGATTGAATTACCGGGTAATCCCTGAAGTTAATGGCGTCATAAATGTACCTTCCAATGCCCGGCCAAGCAAAAATCGTCTCAGTCAAAATGGCACCGCCAAGCAACATGCCCATTTGGAGCCCGATAACCGTCAAAACCGGAATAACAGCATTTTTAAACGCATGTTTATAAACTACCCAAAACATTTTTTGCCCTTTCGCCCTTGCTGTCCGAATATAATCGGAGCGCATCACTTCCAGCATACTGGAACGGGTCATTCTTGCAATGATCGCCATGGGTATAGTGGCTAATGCAACTCCTGGTAGGATAAGATGCCTCATGACTTGCCACAATTGATCGAACCTCCCTTGTATCATCGTATCTATGATATAGAGATTCGTAATTGCGTGGACAGGATCCCTCACCTGCTCTCTTCCAGTCGTCGGTAGCCAGGAAAATTCAATCGCAAACACCCATTGACCTAATAACCCTAACCAAAAAATTGGCATCGACACACCGACAAGCGCCAAAATCATAGCTATGTAGTCAAACCATGAATTTTGGAACCAAGCTGAAATGATACCAGCATTTATGCCAATAATGATAGCTATAATAATTGCAAAGAATGCGAGTTCTATCGTCGCAGCCAAATGTGGCCATATTTCGTCTGCAACCGGTAGGCGTGTCCGCATGGATTCCCCAAGGTCACCTTGCAAAATACCACCCAAGTACTTAAAAAATTGCGTATACCATGGTTGATCCAACCCTAATTTCGCATTCATAGTGGCAATCGCTTCAGCTGTTGCTTGCTGACCTAAAATGAGCTGGGCAGGATTTCCGGGTATAGCCCGAATCATCATGAAAACAATGAAGACCATACCAAGTAACACGGGTACAAGCTGCATGATCCTTCTTCCAATGTAGCTAAGCATCACCTTCACCTCGTAAGCACAAAGTATCTTTCGTAGTCCCAATATCTAAAAAGGAGGAAATCTATTGATCTCCCCCTTTTTTGACTCATTCAGAAGTGGAGAGTGAATTCATCACTTAAATTCGACATTTGATAATAAATCAGAGCCAGTTGGGTGCGGTAAGAAGCCCGTCAATCCTTTCTTGGCAGCTAACAATGGTGTCGAGTGGGCAAGTGGAACCCAAGGTGCTTCGTCGTGAATAATAACTTGAGCTTTCTTATAAAGCTCGACTCGCTTATCTTCGTCTACCTCTGTTTGTGCTTCGATGAACAAATCATGCATTTTGGTATTTTTGAAATAAGTGTAGTTGTTGCTGCCAATATTATCTTCATCCAATAAAACATATAGGAAGTTATCAGCATCCCCGTTATCACCCGTCCAACCTAACATGAACGCATCCGCTTCCCCTTTACTTGCCTTGTCTAAATAAGTTCCCCATTCATACGACACGATTTTTGCTTTAATACCGATATCAGCCAAATTGCTTTGGATGACCTCAGCAACCTTCGCTCCATCTGGCATATATGGGCGCGGAACAGGCATTGCCCAAAGTTCCATTTCAAATCCGTCCGGATATCCAGCTTTTGCCAATAATTCCTTCGCTTTTTCAGGGTTGTATTCATACGGTTCAATGTCGTCGTTATAACCTGAGATAGATGGTGGCATTGGATTTTTCGCTGCGTTCGCTTGCCCTTCGAAGAACGAATTAATAATCGTTTCCTTATCAATTGCATGGTTCAACGCCTGACGGACTTCTTTTTTATCGAAAGGAGGGCGTGTTACCGTTAAACCAAGATAACCGACGTTCATGGATGGGCGTTTAATCAGTTGGAGTTTGTCATCCCCTTCGATTTTCTCAGCATCAGATGGATTAATCCCATCCGCAAGATCAATTTCCCCGGCAATCAATGCATTCAGCCTTGCAGAGTTATCCGGAATTGATCTGAATACGACTTTGTTCAACTTTGGTAACCCTTTCTGCCAATACCCATCGAATTTTTGAATTGTAATGGACTCATTCGCTTTCCATTCAACAAATTCGAAAGGACCTGTACCGACTGGATTTCTTTCGAATTGATCATCACCTTTTTCAAATGCAGTAGGGCTTGCAATTGCGAACATGCTCATCGCGATGTTTTTCAAGAAAGGTGCTTGTGGACGTTTCAATTTGATGATGACAGTGTACTCTCCGTCTGCCGTAACAGATTCAATTACATGTCCTTCATCACCTTTGAAACCGCCAAACATCGAGTTGTAATAAGGGAATTTATCCGCATCCCCGTTAGCCCAACGCTCGAAGTTTGCAACTACTGCATCGGCGTTGAAATCAGTTCCGTCATGGAACTTTACGCCTTCCTCCAAATTGAATGTGTACGTTAAGCCGTCATCCGTATTCCATTCCTTGGCAAGTCCAGGTTGAATTGTTGTGTCTTGCTCTCCAAAGTTCAATAATGTCTCAAATAGATTTACTGTAACTTTGAATGTTTCACCTTCAGTCACCCTTGACGGATCCAGTGAAGTGGAGTCACCACCACGACCGAAGACTAATGTATCCTCCTTACTGCTGGAACTTCCCTTTCCGCAGGCGGCAAGTGCAGTTGACAGGACCAACAGTAACATCAGAGCAACTGACCATATTCTCTTTCTACTCATAGAGACCCCTCCATTTGTTTTATATCATTGTCAACCTTACTATCGTAAAGATGGCAGGCGACAGAATGACCTAAAGATTGTTCATTGAGCTGTGGTGTGACTTTTGTACAACTATCCATTTTAAAAGGGCAGCGTGTATGGAATGTGCAACCAGTGGGTGGGTCGGCAGGACTCGGGATATCACCTTCTATGATGATCTGTTCTTTCTGAAAATCCGGGTCCGGCACGGGAACAGCCGAAAGTAAGGCTCGCGTATAAGGGTGTAAAGGCCTTTCGTAAAGCTGTTCACTTTCTGCAATTTCAACAATCTTCCCTAAATACATTACGGCGACGCGGTCACTAATATGCCGCACTACCCCAAGATCATGAGCGATAAAAATATAGGTAAGGTTGAAGTCTTTTTGTAAGTCTTGCATGAGATTCAGCACCTGCGCTTGAATGGAAACGTCCAAGGCAGAGACTGGTTCATCCGCGATTATCAATTTTGGATTTGTCATCAGTGCACGCGCAATTCCAATGCGTTGTCTTTGACCGCCACTGAACTGATGTGGATAGCGCTTTGCGTGATATTCATTCAACCCCACAACTTCCAAGAATTCTTTCACTTTCTTTTTTCTCTCTATTTGGTCCAAAACCCCATGAACAATTAAAGGTTCCTCCAGTATTTTCCCTATCGTATGTCGTGGATTCAAAGAAGCATATGGGTCTTGGAAAACCATCTGTATGTCACGACGGGTAATCCTCATCTCTTCTTGTGTTAAAGACGTCAATTCTTTACCGTCGAATTCAACTACTCCCTCAGTCGGCTCTAACAAGCGCATTAGCAAGCGTCCTGTCGTCGATTTCCCGCAGCCGCTTTCACCGACAATACCAAGCGTCTCTCCTTCATTCACATGAAATGATAGATCATCGACGGCCTTTACGAAGCCTACGGTCCTTCCAAATAATCCTTTTTTCAACGGGAAGTATTTCTTCAGATTTTCAACTTTCAATAATGGCTTTGTGCTCATCCACAGTCACCCTTTCCTCGTCGTATAAGAAACATCGGGTTTGATGAACATCTGCAGTGCTGTACAGTTCAGGGTTTTCATGCAAGCATCGATCAAATGCAAATTCACAACGTGCGGCAAATCTGCAACCGCTTTTTATGGAGCCAGGCTTCGGGACATTTCCGGGAATGGAGTGTAGCCGGTCCTTTTTAAATCGCATATCGGGTACGGACTGAATCAGCCCCTTCGTATAAGGATGCTGTGGGTTTTCAAAAATGAGCTTAGTCGGCGCCTCTTCAATTATTTGTCCCGCGTACATGACGATGACCCTCTCGCAAGTTTCCGCTACAACGCCTAAATCATGTGTGATTAACAAAATGGCAGTCCCTAAACGGACATTCAATTCTTTCATCAGTTTCAATATTTGCGCCTGAATTGTCACGTCAAGCGCGGTTGTCGGCTCATCAGCTATTAGTATTTTAGGATTGCAAACGAGTGCCATCGCAATCATCACCCTTTGCCGCATTCCTCCGGATAACTGATGGGGGTACTCTTTCATTAGTCCATCTGCACGGGGCAAGCCTACAAGCTTTAATATCTCGATTGCTCTTTCTTCCGCCTTTTTCTTCGACCAACCTTTTTCGTGGATCAATATCGCTTCGATCATCTGATTGCCGATTGTGAATAAAGGATTGAGTGAAGTCATCGGCTCCTGAAAGATCATCGCAATTTCATTTCCACGAATTTTCCGCATTTCTTTTTCCGATAATCTTGTTAAATTTAGAGAGTCATAAAGGATCTCTCCGCCGACAATTTTTCCGGGCGGACTGGGTATTAGCCCCATGATAGAAAGGGAGGTGACACTTTTCCCACATCCCGATTCTCCAACGATGCCTAAAATCTCGCCATCATGTAGATGAAAATCAATATGATCGACAGCCGGAATCTCTCCGGAATCTGTGAAAAAGGTTGTCTGTAAGTCATTCACAGTAAGAACTCGATTACGATTATTCATCAGATCACCTTTTCGTTTTAATACTTTCTATTAATAGATAGTGTATTGATCTACACGCGAAAAAATGCTCAATAAACCATCAACCTAGGGTTTTAATAAAATAAAAAAGCCACCGAAGTAATCGGTAGCTTTGCTTTATATATCATATTGATTGAACTTGAAACAGATTGTAATAGATGCCTTTTTTATCCATTAGCTCTGAGTGGTTCCCCACTTCTTTTAACTCCCCATGATCAATAACAAAAATCTTATCCGCATGGGTGATTGTTGATAATCTGTGGGCAACGATTAACGTTGTCCGATCACTGGCCAGTCGTTCAAGGGATTCTTGAATTAACGCTTCACTTTCCAAATCCAAAGCGGAAGTTGCTTCGTCAAGAATCAGCAAAGGAGGATTTTTTAGAAATACCCGCGCAATGGCGATCCGCTGCTTCTGTCCGCCAGACAGCTTTACTCCTCGTTCGCCGACTGTTGTATCATACCCTTCCGGCAATGATTCGATGAAATCATGGGCATTTGCCGCTTTAGCGGCAGCAAATACTTCCTCATCAGTCGCATCCGGATTTCCCATTAAAATATTGCTTTTCACAGAATCACTGAAAAGAATGCTATCCTGCAGGACAATCCCGATCTGGTCACGTAACGTTTTCAGTTGGACATCCCGAAGGTCTTGGCCGTCAATTCGAATTGATCCTTCAGTCACATCGTAAAACCGTGGTATTAAACTGACGATTGTAGATTTACCGCCGCCACTCATTCCGACCAGTGCCACAGTCTCCCCTGGTTTAATAGTAAAGTTAACGTCCCGAAGCACCGGATCGTCTTCCTCACTATACGTGAAACTGACATTCTCAAATTGGATTTCTCCACTGATTTGCCGTAATGCTTTTGCACCTTCTTTATTCTTAATATCATATGGCTCTTCCATCAGTTCAAAAACCCGGTCCATAGAAGCGAATGATTGAGTTAATGATGTAGATGCATTCACTAATCGTCTAAGTGGATTATAAAGTCGATCGATGTAGGCGATGAAAGCAACCATTACACCGACTGATAAATCATCGTTAATCACTTGATAACCGGCATATGTAATTACCAATAAAGGAGCAACGTCTGTAATCGTGTTTACAACAGCGAACGCTTTCGCATTCCATCTTGTATGATCCAGTGCCTTATCAAGGAAATTGCCATTCGTTTCATCAAAACGTTTCTGTTCTTTTTCCTCTAATGCGAAGCTTTTAATGACACTAATCCCAGAAACCCTCTCATGTAAATAACTTTGGACATCCGCAAGGGCTTGTGACCGCTTCCTTGTTAAGGTCCTTAGTTTTCCAAAAAAGTGCTTTACACTATAAGCATAAAACGGGAATGCCAATAACGTAACAAGCGTTAGCGGTACATCCATTGATAGCATAATAATTACTGCAATGATGATTGTCGCAAAGTCTAACCAAACATTCATTAACCCGATCATAACAAAGTTCTTCGTCTGCTCAACGTCATTGATAATACGGGAAATGACTTCACCCGCCCGAGTATTGGAGTAAAAACGAAGGCCCAACTTTTGAATGTGGTCATACAGACTTTCACGGATATCGTACAGGATTTTGTTGCTGACATATTGTGCATAATATTGTCGATAATACTCAACAGGCGGTCTAATGATAAAAAATACCAACGCCGTTCCGCCAAGCCATATGAATAGCTGTTTCGTCTTTTCCGCATCGCTCAGCAATTCCGCCCCGATAATATCGTCAATGACGATTTTAATAAGATACGGAATGAATAAAGGAATTGCAAATTTAATGACACCGATTAAAACCGTAAAAAGAATAAGCCAGTTATATGGCTTTACAAACTTAAGATATCGTTTAATACTTTCCCCCAATTTATCTTTCCCCCTAAAAAAGCATTATAAAAAGCCTAACTGCTGTGGAATGCAGACAGGCTTTTATTCTTCACTCTTTTTTACCTGTTTGTAAAACCGATACCTCGAAGTCCAAACTTCAATAAAATCGGGTGCGAATGGTCCTTTGCGCTGTTTTATCCACATAAGCAGCTTATCAAGGTTACGCTTTAAAATTTGATCAATCACTTCCGGGTAATTCATCTTCTTTTTATGCTCCGCATATTCATCTTCATCAAGGATCAGATAAGTCATGTCAGGAAACACCTTTACATCCAAATCATAATCAATGTATTTCAATGAATGATGATCATAGACGAACGGCGAGCTCATATTGACATAATAGTAAACCCCATCTTCACGAAGCATGCAAATTATATTGAACCAATGTTCAGCATGGAAATAGCAGATGGACGGTTCTCTTGTTAACCATGTCCGACCGTCTGCTTCCGTCACAAGCGTTCTTTCATTTGCACCAATCACAATATTACGTGTTCCTTTTAAGACGGTCGTCTCCTGCCAAACGCGGTGAATGTTTCCGTCATGTTTATAACTGTGTACTTGTATCGTTTCTCCTTCTTTAGGTATTGTCATCAGTAAAACCACCTTTAAAATTCGCAAAACTTAATATTCGTATATTATACCAATTGAAGTGATAAAATTGAAACGATTTACCTTAAAACGTAATCACATTTCGAATACAATTTAAAAACCGGCAGCTAAAGCTGCCGGCTTTTGAGATGTAAATCCATTATTTAGACTGATTTTCCGAACCGAAAGCACCACCTGATGTCTTGTTCATTTCTGACTGTTGGTTTTGCTTACGTACTTCGTTCACGTCAGTCTCAGCTCCAAACTCTTCAGCCATGATTTCCTGCTTCACTTTGTTTGCGTTTGTAAATGAAGCTTGTGGCGCTTGTTTACCGAAGTTTTTTTGATTTTTGTTTGGCATGGATTTTTCACCTCCGTGACCAATATGATATGCAAATCAGTTTTTTTTATCCTTTGGTATTTTTTTCTTTAACTCCTCCCAGATTTTTAAAACCGGGACCGCTTTTGGCAATGCTTCCACTTCATCTGTCGAAAAGAAGCGGTATCCAGATAAAGCATTGTCGTTCGCTGTCGCCAAATAACTTTCCACTTCCCAAACGAGATGGGAAAAAACATGTTTGTATTGGATTAAAGATTCAAAGCCTTCGAATTTCATCCCTAAATTCATCTTCAGAAATTCTTCCGGAGATGCCACGCCTGTATTTTCCGCCATAGGAAACTCCCACATATCCGCCAATAAGCCTGTAGATGGCCGTTGCTTCATCAACCATTTTCCTTCAGGATTTCGAATAGCAAAAGCAAAAAGCGGTATCGTTTTTGTTTTCGTCTTTTTACTTTTCACAGGAAGACTTTCCTGTCTTCCTTCGTGAAATGCTTGGCAAAAATCCCGAACTGGACAAAGAAGGCATCTTGGTCGCGGCGTACAAATTGTCGCTCCTAATTCCATCAGACCCTGATTAAATGAGGACGGATCCTTTTCGTCAATCAGTTCCATTACAACTTCCTCAAAAATCTTCCTGTTTCGAGGAATTGCAATATCATCCTCAATAAGAAGAAGGCGTGAAAAAACCCGCATGACATTCCCATCTACTGCATGTTCAGGAACTCCAAATGCAATACTTAAAACAGCACCTGCAGTATAAGGTCCGACACCTTTTAACTTGGATATCTCTTTTCGGTTCCTCGGAATTTCACTTCCATATTCAGCTACGACTTCTTTCACTCCGGATTGCAAATTTTTCACCCGTGAATAATAGCCCAAACCTTCCCACATCTTAAGGACATCCTCTTCCTTTGCATTAGCAAGATCAGATAGTGTTGGGAATTTTTTGATAAACCGTTCATAATACGGGATGACAGTGTCAACACGGGTTTGCTGCAACATCACTTCTGACACCCATATATAATAGGGATTACTTGTCCTTCTCCAAGGCAAATCCCGCTTTTCTCTTTGATACCATGATAGTAATGCTTTTCTAAATTCGTCTTTTCTTTCAAACAGTTGCATGATATCCTCCATATTGCATATGCTTTTCGTTAATGAAAAATAGGGTATATAATGAATAAAGATAGTTAAAACATTCCACATCCATTGTCTAAGCAACGTAAGGGAGTGATTATTTGGATACAGGAACACATATTGTTATGGGTGCCGCCATTTGCGGTTTAACATTGGCAGACCCCGTCGTGGCATCCGATTCAGTTACAATGACAGCGGTTTTTATTGGAGTAGTGTCCGGCTCTTTGATTCCTGACGTAGATACTGTACTTAAATTGAGGAATAATGCAGTTTATATACGAAATCACCGAGGAATTACACATTCAATTCCTGCTGTACTGTTATGGCCGCTTGTCATTTCGATTATTTTGTCTTTCCTTATACCCGGAACCGAATTCTACCATCTATGGGCATGGACGTTTTTAGCCGTGTTTGTCCATGTGTTCGTTGATATTTTTAATGCATATGGTACGCAAGCATTAAGACCTTTTTCAGATCAATGGGTAGCGATCGGAGTCATAAATACGTTCGACCCGATCATATTCGCACTGCATATCGCTGCGCTTGCCGCCTGGATGTTCGGTGCCGAACCGGTTCTTACGTTTGTGATTCTTTATGTTGTGATTTTCTTCTATTATTTACTACGCTTCGCATTGAAGTCAGCAGTAAAGCGTGCTGTCCAAGTAACCATTCCGGATGCTGATGATATATTCATCGCACCGACAATGCATTTTTTCCAATGGAGAGTTGCCGCTTCTAATAAGGAATGTCACTTCGTAGGACGAGCCTATGGACGTTCTGTTAATATTTATGACCGTTTCGAACGTGAAGCGATGCCGAAATCTCCTTATATCGATGCAGCGATGGAAGACCGAAATATACAGGCTTTCGTTTCATTTTCACCAATTTACAGATGGTCCGTCTCCCATGTCGGGGATCTATGCGAAGTAAGGCTTATAGACCTGCGCTACCGAAGCAAAGGCTATTACCCGTTCGTCGCAGTCGCCCATATCAATAACGAAATGGAAGTCATCAATTCATACACCGGTTGGATTTTTTCAGAAGACAAGCTTCTTAAGAAACTTAACTTCGTCCCCAATTCTTAACAAAAGCGAAGGGCGCTCCCCTTCGCTTTTACTTATAATCCCTTTTTCACTGATTGCAGCATCGCAATCGGCAATGCTTCTTCTGCACGTTCTCCACCTAATCGGTATCCCCATGCAAAACGGCCCTTTAAATAATCAACATGGAAAAAGACCCCTTCATCGCCTTCAATTCGATATATTTCCCCTTTGGTGATCGTTTTTGGATCGATCATATAGGATTTCGCCATTAACGCTTTGCGCTGGTAAACAGCAAACTCATTAATCATGCCCATTTGTTCAGCTTTTCGTGCTTTTTCCATGAGACTTCCGATTTCTGAACGTAATTCATGCTCATTCATTTCGCTATACTTTTTACTGTTCTCCATCTTCTTCGTTCTCCTTTTTTTCGATGAATCTCTCAATCCGATCAAGCGGAATCCCTTTTTGATACATCGATTGTTTGACACGATTCTTTAATTCGTATCCGGAATACTTTGAATGATACCTTCGCCACGCCTTTTCACCAACGGAATTGCAAATTGAATCCCATTCATCCTCTTCCCTGCCAAAGTCGATTTCTTCCAACACACTGCTTATCAAACCAAAGGAAAATCCTTTTCGAGCGAGCGCATTCTGGATCTTCTGTTTTAATTGTGATGGTGCAACAGATCTATTTGAGAAGGCTGCTTTTTCAGCCAACTTTTTTGCTACCTTGAATTGTTCCTCTTCTGAATAGTTTCCAAGGACTTGTTCCTGCAGCTCCACTCCAACTCCCTTTTTATGCAACTCCTGTTTAATTGCTTTCGGACCTTGGCTCGATGCATTTTTTTTAGTTTGCAGTAAAGACTCGGAAAATGCTTTATCATCTAAAAAGCCAAGTCTTCTCAGCTTCACAATTGCCTCCATGATAACCGCTTCTCCATACTCAAGATCCAGCAATTTCTTTTTCACTTCAAACTCGCTTCGCATTCTAAACGACAAGAAGTGTAAAGCACGATTAAAGGCCTTTTCAATCTGATCCTCATAAGCAATTTCATCCATCGCAAAATCGTCAAGTTGCATTCCTTTTGTCAATCCGAACTTTACTAAGACCGATTCGTGAACGCTAAATGCATATTTATCATCTATGAATATATTATAACGCTCGGTATCACGCTTTTGTTGTGTTATTTTCGTCAATACAGGCAAGAACGCTCAACCTCCCCGCTTTTATATTAGTATACATGTTCTGATGTATAAAACCGAGGACTACGCACAACCTACGAAAAAAGGAGATGTGAGTATGGTTGAAGAACATGGTCCTGGTATTCTAATGGCCGCATTCATCATTGTCGTCGGGATACTATTTAATCCATTTGCAGCAAAAGCTGAGGAATTCCATTGGGGTTTCAAGAAATCGGTAAACGGAATTCCGCCTGATGCTGGGGCAGCTCTTAATGAAATGCTTGAAAAACACGGGGCTATCTATAAAGGAAAGCCGGATGAAAAAGTTGCCTATTTATCATTTGATAACGGTTACGAGAACGGCTACACAGAAAATATATTAGACACACTAAAAAAAGAAAATGTACCAGCTACCTTTTTCCTGACCGGTCACTATTTAAAAAGTGCCGCCCCACTTGTCCATCGTATGGTGAAAGATGGACATGGAATCGGCAACCACTCATTTGACCATCCAAATATGGCCAACCTTACTGAAGAAAGAATGGAAGAGGAATGGAAGAAATTTGATGAACTACTCTATAAAACGACAGGTGTAAAACGGACCGTTTACGCAAGGCCACCCGAAGGGATTTTCAATGATACTGTTTTAAGAAAGGGAAATGAATTAGGGTATCGTCATATATTTTGGTCCGTCGCATTCATAGATTGGCATGCCAATAAACCACGCGGAAAGGCTTATGCTTATAAAGAGTTGATGAATCAGCTTCACCCGGGTGCTGTTATCCTGATGCATACTGTGTCTCCTGATAACGCCGAGGCACTCCCGGACTTCATACGAGATGCCAAAAAGCAAGGCTATGAATTCCGGACACTCGACGATCTTGTTCTTGAATATGAAAATGTCGATGCAATCCTAAGATGATTAGAGAAGCATCCCTTAAGATGGGATGCTTCTCTTCGGTTTACCGAACAAAGAAACAAGGAATATAAGACCGAATAACACCGAGATGATCAACAGATAGCTGACATTCTGTACAAACTCAAGGAATAGTCCACCCGCAAAAGGCCCAGTCAAGCTACCGATGCTAAAGAAAATTCCACATAACAGATTCCCCGTCGGCAAAAGATCTTTCTGGGTCAAATCCGACATATACGAGATGCCAAGGGAAAAAATTGAACCAACGAATAGTCCTGCGATGAAGATTGTCAGGATTATCAATGGAACTGAATTACCCATCATACTTGCCGACCAAAATGCGACTGCCCCGCCTCCATATGCAATGAGGACAACGGAATGCCTACCGATTCGATCAGACAACATCCCTAGTGGTATTTGTGACACAATGCCACCGATTGAAAATGTCGCAAGGATTATAGAGACCGAAGTGAGTTCCATTCCATTTCGTAAAGCGTATACTGGATACATCGCATTTAAGGAAGATTCCAGGAATCCGTATCCGAATGGACCCAAAAATGCAATCCACGCAACACCAATCGTGATCTTTGCACGTTTCATAAAACTTTCGGTTCCGACATTTCCCTTTAACAATTCAGGTCGATCATTTTTTAATAAGAATACCAACAGCCAGGCAGTCATGCATAGCAGCCCTGAAACGATGAAAGGCAAGCCCTCAAAAATAGTAACAAGTGGGGCAAATAAAGGACCTGCTGCAAATCCAACACTAAACGAAACACCATAGATCGCAATATTCCTACCTAACCTCGCTTGCGTGGAAGTACTCGTTATCCAAGTTTGTGTCGAAAAATGGATAGCATGGTCCCCAATACCAATCAACAACCTTAATATGAACCAAAAGAAAACATTCTTCCACAGCGGGAAAAGAAGCAAAGACGAAAAGACGAGTATCCCACCTAAAATAATGACAGGTTTATATCCATATTTCCGTAGCGGCGCTTCCATAAATGGTGAAATCAGAAGCGTACCTATGTACAACCCTGTTGCATTCAGCCCGTTCAGAGCACTTGATAACCCATCACGCTCAAAGATGGCTGATATAAGTGGCAAGAGCATGCCTTGTGAAAACCCTGATATCGAAACGATGATCACCAATATCCAAAACCTTCGTTGTTCAGGTCTATTTAAAATATTCATTTGTAATACGCTCCTTAAAATCTCATGAATCATCTATAATCTTAGCATAAGGAGGTTTGATATTAATGAAATTCGAAATGACTGAAAATGGCTTTGAAACGGAGACATCATATGGAAAACTGCAGATTTCTGCGAATGATGAGTTCGGATTCAGACCGTATCAATTGCTTGTCTCTTCTATTGCGGTATGCAGTGGAGGTGTGTTGCGCAAGATTCTCGAAAGGAAGCGCATCCCTGCAAATCATATTGCGATTGAGGTTAAGGAAGTTAAGCGTAATGAGGCAGTTGCAAACAGAGTTGAAAAGATCCACTTGCATTTCATCATTGACGGTACGAAAATCGAAGATGATAAGATGGAGAAGATTATGGAAGTAACCGAGAAGAACTGCTCAATGTTCCAGTCGGTCAAAGACTCCATTGAAGTAGTAAGCACATTTGAGTTTATAAACTAATAAAAGCCCAGTCCATATCTGATTTTACAGTTCAGATTTCGGCTGGGCTTTTACGTATGAATAGAACCTTCACTATCATTTTGCATATAAATCGTAGGCGTCGAACGGGTTAGCCGTTAAACGTTCACGGATCCCCTCCTTTAATTAGGATTCGATTCGTCTCTACTCTACGGCCTCCTTTTCTTATTGGTTATATATAGTATACCACGATATCCGCCTATTGCAAATGTTTTGTTTAGGTGAATATTCCATCGATTCAATTTAGTCACTCTAACATTGAAAAATCGCCATTAATCATATACGATGATACTGATGAAAAGAGGTGTACTTCTTGGAAAAACGACAAAGTGGACAAGTTGATGAATTAAAAAATCGCCTACATCAATTTCTGGAAAAACTTGAGTCAATCGAGCCGGAAACAACAGATATCGATGAAATCGATCAACTGATTCGTTTAATCGATGAGTTGGAAGAACAAATGAATAAAATAAAAAAAGATCAATGATTCCTTAGGGGGAAATGAAAATGTACATAGAACAAGTTGAGAAAAGCATGATTGAAACACTTGAGAAAAGTATGTATGACCTCGTATGTGAAACATCGACGAACCTACCAAAAGACGTCCGTCGTGCTGTCAAAGCAGCGCGCGAAAAGGAAGACGCTGGAACTCGCGCGGCAATGAGTCTTGATACGATTGCGAAGAACATCAATATGGCAGACGATAAACTATCTCCAATTTGCCAGGATACAGGATTGCCAACGTTTAAAATTAAGACGCCTATCGGTGTCAATCAGCTTGAAATTAAAGCGGCTATTAAACGTGCTCTTGTCCAGGCTACAAAAGACGGAAAACTAAGACCGAACTCTGTTGACTCATTAACAGGTGAAAACAGTGGCGATAATCTTGGCGAAGGTCTTCCAGTCATTAAATTCGACCAATGGGAAAACGATCATATCGAAGTAAGGCTCATCCTAAAGGGTGGCGGCTGCGAGAATAAAAACATCCAATACAGTCTACCAACTGAACTCGAAGGTCTTGGAAGAGCGGGACGCGATTTAGATGGTATCCGAAAATGTATCCTCCACTCCGTCTATCAAGCTCAAGGACAAGGTTGTTCAGCAGGTTTCATCGGTGTCGGAATCGGTGGCGATCGTGCCTCAGGTTATGATCTTGCGAAAGAACAGCTTTTCCGTGATGTGGAAGATGTAAATCCAAATTCTGATCTTGCAAAACTGGAAGCTTATATTTTAGAATCGGCAAATAAATTAGGCATTGGTACAATGGGCTTCGGTGGAGAAGCAACGTTATTAGGTTGTAAAGTTGGAGTTATGCACAGAATTCCAGCAAGCTTTTACGTATCTGTAGCATATAATTGCTGGGCATACCGCCGTATGGCAGTAGACATTAATCCTGAAACAGGCGAAGTAACAAAATGGCATTATGACAATGGCGAAAAGCTTAAGTTCGATCAAGACGATCAACAGGAAGAAGTAAAACAGTCATCACGAACTGTTGAATTGACTGCCCCAATTACAGAAGAACAGATCCGCGATTTACGAGTGGGAGATGTTGTTAAGATTAGCGGCCGGATGTATACAGGTCGTGATGCAATCCATAAGCATCTATCTGAAAACGATTCACCTGTCGACTTGAACGGTCAAATCATCTATCATTGCGGTCCTGTCGTTCTGAAAAACGAAGATGGCGGTTACGAGATCAAAGCTGCGGGCCCTACGACTTCCATTCGAGAAGAACCGTATCAAGGCGATATTATGAAGAAATTCGGCATCCGGGCTGTCATCGGAAAAGGTGGAATGGGACCAAAAACCCTTGCTGCCCTTGAAGAGCATGGTGGAGTCTATTTGAATGCAATAGGTGGAGCCGCTCAATATTACGCAGATTGTATTAAAGCTGTAGAAGGTGTTGACCTTCTACAATTCGGTATTCCCGAAGCGATGTGGCATTTAAGAGTCGAGGGCTTCACTGCTGTCGTTACAATGGATTCACACGGAAACAGCCTACATGCAGATGTAGACAAATCATCCCTTGAAAAATTAGCCCAATTCAAAGAAAAAGTATTCAACTAAAACCATTAAAAGTAGAGTGAGAGAATCCCTAAATTCTCTCCTCTATTTTTTTATTTATCTTTCGACAAACTTCGAGTGTCACTTTTCCCAACAACATGATATACTATTAATTAGAATAATTATCACATCGGAATGACTATCGAGATTTCAATAAACAGCCATAGAATCAACTTCATGATAGACAACACGAATTGAAGATGATATTCATTCTCAATTAGGAGGGACTTAAATGACAACAGAAACGAAAGAGATTCAACAAGAACCGATGAAGTGGTTAACACATATCGAGCTTTTTGCGGCGATTCTTTCAGGGATTTTGATTTTGGCGGCTTGGCTAATTGGAAAAGACGGATCGCAATCGGTTTCCATAGCCCTCTACATTATCGCTTTTCTAATTGGCGGCTTTGCAAAGGCGAAGGAAGGAATCGAGGATACAATTGCTGATCGGCAGCTAAATGTCGAGATGCTAATGGTATTTGCTGCAATTGGTTCAGCTGTTATTGGCTACTGGGCAGAAGGTGCAATTCTAATATTCATCTTTGCAATTAGTGGAGCACTTGAAACGTACACTTTAAATAAAAGTCATAAGGAAATCTCCGCACTTATGGAATTGCAACCTGAAGTCGCATGGCTTATCAACGAAGATGGATCTACAGTAAGTGTAGCCACATCTTCCCTTTCAGTCGGTGCAAAGATCCTTGTTAAACCGGGTGAGCGCGTTCCTGTCGATGGGGTTATTATACAGGGCACGACTGCAATCGACATGTCAGCGATCAATGGTGAGTCAGTTCCTGTAACAAAAGGCTTGAATGATGAATTATTTGCAGGCACTGTCAATATAAGCGGCGCCATCCAAATGGAAATGACGAAACCGAGTTCGGAGACTTTATTCCAAAAGATTATTACACTCGTCCAAAATGCACAAAGCGAAAAATCACCTTCTCAGCAATTCATCGAAAGATTTGAAGGAACGTATGTTAAAATTGTCATTTTCGCTGTCATCGTAATGATGTTCCTTCCCCATTTTTTATTTGGGTGGGACTGGACAACGACGTTCTATCGGGCAATCGTCTTGTTAGTTGTAGCCTCCCCTTGTGCACTTGTCGCATCCATTATGCCTGCGACATTGGCAGCTGTTTCGAACGGTGCAAAGCGAGGAGTCCTTTTTAAAGGAGGGGTCCATCTTGAGCATCTTGGATCATTAAAAGCAATTGCCTTTGACAAGACGGGCACATTGACTTCCGGGAAACCGGTTGTAACTGATTTTATAGTCCGCGATGGCGAGGATGTTAACAGTTCACTTGCCTTACTAGCAAGTATAGAATCTCAATCGAACCATCCACTCGCAATTGCGATTGTAAAACATGCTGAGGAACATGGAATTGTAAATCGTGATAATCCGCAAATTGAGGATGTGCCAGGATACGGTATTCGGGCATTTACTGATACTGGTGAAGTATTAGTCGGCAATCCACGATTTGTCGGTAAAGAATTGATTGACGACTTCCATGAAGGGATTGTTCAAAAGCTTTCCGATGAAGGAAAAACTGTAGTTTTCATGAAAGATTCAAACGGTATACTTGCAGCTATCGCATTAAAAGATACGTTACGCCCAGAAGCTGTTCAGGCGATAAAGGATTTGAAGAATTTAGGAATCCAGTCCATCATGCTAACAGGTGACAATGACAAGACGGCCAAAGCCATTGCGAAAGAGGCTGGACTCGATAAGTTCGTGGCTGAATGTCTTCCGGAAAAGAAGGTTGAGGAATTAAAGAGGCTCAAAACGGAATATGGAGAAGTAGGTATGGTCGGGGACGGCATTAACGATGCCCCTGCACTTGCGACAGCCACATCCGGAATTGCGATGGGTGAAGGAACCGATGTCGCTTTAGAAACAGCGGACGTTGTACTTATGCAAAATGATTTGACACGTATTTCATACGCGGTCAAAGTGTCCAGGAAAATGCAAAGGATCGTAAAGCAAAACGTCTTCTTCTCAATTGCGGTCATTGTAGTACTTATTATTTCAAACTTTATGCAAGTCGTGGACCTTCCCCTTGGAGTCATCGGTCACGAAGGAAGCACAATCCTTGTCATATTGAACGGATTGCGTTTATTAAATAATGTGAAATGATTTCAAGTTAAAAACGCTCAGAGGCTAATCTGAGCGTTTTTTAGTGTGAACTTTTATCGAAAGAGTGTGAGGAAACCGTTGATTTCCGTTTCAGGCGGACGCTTTCCGCCGGCATGGCTTGAGCCAATCGAACCACGAAGAGTTCGATTTGCCGTATTTCTGCGCTTTTTGCAGAAATTAAGGCATCCTTAGGTTTCTAAATGGCAAACAATTTGGCTATGTTAAAAGAAAAGGTAAAGTAGATAGTGACACCTATCCAAAAAAAGGATTTTTTATGCTACTCGTAAATCGACATAATGCCCGATTAAACACAAGTTAAACATCTCTCTTCGACTAACCTGCACCCGTTAGTTTAAGTGTCAACCTTCACAATATAGTTCTTACTTTAACATAAATAACCTAATAGAATGAATGTCATGTAGATAACAAGTTTTTTCAGATTCCAGTTATACATTTTAAAAAGAGGTAAATAATATACACGTGGCCCTATGAATGATAACAGCACAGGAGGTAATACGATGAATCATTTACGAGTTATTATTTACATTTGTATATTAGGAATTTTGATATATCCCCAAATGTTATTTGCTAAAACAGAAGAAGGAGTACCATTTTTAATTAACAATGGGAAATGTCCTAACACGCAAAATTTCGGGCCTGTGAGTTCAGATGAAGGCCTTATAAATGCATTGAATACGATTATTCCTGAGGTTTATA
This sequence comes from Sporosarcina thermotolerans, assembly GCF_042658975.1. Classification (NCBI taxonomy): domain Bacteria; kingdom Bacillati; phylum Bacillota; class Bacilli; order Caryophanales; family Caryophanaceae; genus Sporosarcina; species Sporosarcina thermotolerans. The sequence continues at coordinate 25,766 of NZ_JBHSRM010000015.1, forward strand.
AAGATTCAAATTACAAAGGTTGGAAAGTGGAAACCATAGCACATCTTCCAAAGTCACCGCATCCAGAAGCTTATTATGAAATGGCTAAAAATTATTGCGGAGAAGAATTAGCTAATAATTCTTGGTTTGTAGAAGTATTATTTCCACAATATTTACCAGCATATGATGCATCACATAGGCAAATTTTTGTTACAAAAAACAAACAGGGGCAATGGTTTGCTTGGTTTAGATTTCATTAATGTCTGTTCAATAATCGGGAGAGATTGTTGAATAAACCGTCACTTTTCTTCTTCAACGAACGGGTGATTTAGTAAAAATGGACTTGGATTAGGGATTTCCGTTGCTTGGAGTGTAAGGCGGCGACGTGCAAAGATGTGCTCTCAACGCTTCGCTTTTGTTCGCAAAAGCTGTTCTTCGTAACAGTTTTTCCTGCGGGAATAGCATGAGCTGAAGACCCCGCAACGAAGCGAAGCGTAGTGAGGAGGCTGAAGCCGTGCCCGCGGAAAGCGTCCGCCTGCAATGCAAAGCAACAGTTTATATCACTATAATTAATCAATAAATTATTTTCGTGCAAAAAAAGCAATGCCGGTTTACCCTACGGCATTGCTTTTTTCTTTTGCAGATTTCAATTGTTGTCGTTCCGTCATAACAGCATTCAGCTGACCGCCAAGCATTAGTATGATTGCGGAAAAGTAAAGCCAAAGCATAAGCACAATAATGGCTCCGATACTACCATACATTTTGGAAAAATTTGCAAAACTGCCAACATAATACGAGAAAGCTAATGATGTAAGAATCCAGCCCGCAGTGGCAAAAATCGCACCTGGAATTGCACTTTTCAACCGGATCTTTAAATTAGGAACAGCCCAGTAAAGGACTGTAAAAACAAGAAAGATAAGAACTGGGGGAATGCTCCAGCGTAAGTTTCCCCATAATTTCATAAATCCTTCTTCCATACCAAAGTAAGAGAAAGCCAAATATCCAATTTGCTCACCGAAAATAGGTAAAAGTAGAGCAATAACTAGGACGCCTATCAAGGCTATCGTGAAAACGACGGACATTGACCTTGCAATGATGAACGAACGTGACTCTTCAACAAAATAGGAATGGTTCAGCGCCTTTGTCAGTGCATTCATACCTTTAGAGGCAGACCAAATTGTCGCCACGGCACCAATGGACAACAGTCCCCCATTCCGATTTGCTAGTATCTCCTGAAGAGTATCTTGGATAAGTCTAAAAACACTTTCGGGTGCATAATCCCGTATGAATAGGAACACTTGATTTTCGTCTATATTTAAAAACGGTAAAAGCGTTATCATAAAGATTAATAGAGGAAACATTGATAATAGGAAAAAGAAGGCCAGTTGTGATCCTAAACCGGTAATATCCACTTTCTTTATCCTGACAAGCAGCTCTTTCCAAAATCCTGTTGTCGTTGTAACATCAAACTTCTCAAGGTCGCCGTTATTCACATCATCAATGAATCTCATGATGGATGAATTCTTTATAAAACCGCCCATTTTCCCGTCAGTCGTTTTCGTTTCTTTCTCGTCATTTCCCATTTGTGACTGCATCGTTTTCGGAGTAAACTGGTCCTTGTTGCTCACATTAGACTCACTCCTTTCGGTACTTATATCTTTTTTGTTTCCATGCCCTCTTTTTGTTCGTTAACAATTTCTTTGTATTCCTCTTTCGACTCAACAAATGCCTCTTTTGTATCAACAACTAACTCTTTTACTTGAGGAGTCAGTGCTTTCAATTCGGCCACCTGGTTTTTAATATATGTTGCATCACCCGAGATTTGCTCATAAATCGACATGTATTTATCTTTTTGTTGCTGAAGCTTCTCTTTTAACACATCCGGATTTTTTGAATAATACTTTACCTGGGAAGCCATCTTTTCTGTATTTCCCTTTAATTGGCGGCGAGTGCTTTTGTCGCACAAACTTATAGCCCCACCTAAGATTGCCCCTAAAATAATAAATTTACCAAATTTGCTATTTCCCACAGAAAAACCCTCCATAACTTTCTAATTTGCTTATATTATTATACCCCTCTAAAAAATAAAACAAACAATATTGCTGAAAATGAAAATTAGGTCTTGACTAAAGTGTGAAAGTTTCGGAATATTAACAATAACACTATTGATTCTCAATAGTCTAACCTATTAGGTAGAAAGGCGGGATTATGTAAGCAGGAATAGGGAAAGGGAGATTGGGACAAAGAACAAATTTAGGGGGTAGTAGGATGGATGCAATTACTGGCTTTTTAGACACGGTAGGTGGATATGTTTGGGGACCACCTCTTCTTATTCTGTTAGTGGGAACGGGTATCTATTTGACAGTTCGACTCGGATTCTTACAAATACGGTTATTACCTTATTCATTAAAACAAGTTTTTTCTCGTAAACATGATAAAAAAGCGGATGGGGATATTTCGCAGTTCCAAGCATTGATGACCGCGATGGCGGCTACCGTCGGTGTCGGAAACATCGTCGGTGTCGCCACTGCTGTATACATGGGTGGACCAGGAGCAGTCTTCTGGATGTGGCTCGCTGGATTTTTCGGGATGGCTACAAAATATGGGGAAGCCATCCTTGCAGTAAAATACCGTGTAAAGGATTCCAAGGGCGAAATGGCCGGTGGACCAATGTATTATTTGGAACATGGCTTGAAACAAAAATGGCTTGGTGTTGCATTCGCTATATTTGGTGCCCTCGCTGCATTCGGTATCGGGAACGGTACACAGTCGAAGGCCGTTGCGGACGTCATGAATAGCACATTCAACGTCCCTCATTGGGTTTCAGGGCTTGCACTTCTAATTTTTGGTGGACTTGTAATCCTTGGAGGCATCAAATCGATCGGACGAGTTACTGCATTCTTCGTACCGATCATGGCACTCTTCTACTTCATTGCAGGTGCAATCGTTATGGTGATGAATATCCATTTAGTACCTGAAGCTTTTGCAACGATTTTCAAATTCGCATTTACAGGGGAAGCTGCAGCAGGTGGAGCAATCGGGGCGGCTATCCGTTTCGGTGTTGCCCGGGGTCTCTTCTCAAACGAAGCTGGACTTGGGTCAGCTCCAATCGCGGCTGCGGCAGCAAGAACAGACATGCCTGGTCGTCAGGCACTCATTTCCATGACGCAAGTTTTCTTTGACACACTTGTCATCTGTTCTATTACGGGAATCACAATTGTCATGTCTGGCCAATGGAAAGATAAATCAATTGAAGCTGGTTCTTTGACTGCGCAAGCTTTCGGGGAATTCTTAGGTGGAGCTGGGCCGATCATCGTTGCAATTGGTATCATTTTCTTCGCTTCATCCACCATCCTTGGATGGGGTTATTATGGTGAAAAATGTTTCCAATACCTCTTCCCTAAAAATGGAGCAGTCTTAGGATACCGTATTGCATTTGTTGCATTCATTATTGTAGGTTCTTTAGTACCTTTAAACGTAGTCTGGGCTCTTGCAGACGTCTTGAACGGCTTGATGGCTATTCCTAACTTGATTGGCCTTCTTGGATTGTCTGGTGTCATCATATTGGAAACTAAACGATTCAAAGCGAAGATGGACGAAGAGAAGGAAGCTGAAAAGCTTGGAAAAGCGGTTGACACTACAGCTAAATAATGCAATGATAAGTCCGATGATAGCGAAGGGCGGACGAAATCAATGGATTTAACTCAACCAACAGCCGAAAATGTTTCGTATATGATTGATAAGATCAAAGAGAAACTGCGGATGGTAAACGTAGATGCTATGAAGGCGGATAACTTCGATACAGAACGTTATGAAGACTTGGTTTACATGTATGAGATGGTCATGAAAAGGGATAAGATCACTCCTAACGAAATGCAAGCCATTGCCGCTGAACTTGGTTCACTTAGAAAAGCGTAGGGCGGCGTTTAGCCTCGACAGGCGATGGAGGCCTTGAAAAAAAGGCGGTCTTTGCCTTTTCTTCAAGACCGAAGCGACCCGAGAGGCTGCCGCCCGCAGCTGGACACTAAGGAAATAACGAAAAGCGGAGGGCGCTTGCCTAAGTGGCCTCAGCTATACACAAGAAAAGCCGATGCAACAGGGTATCCCCTAAAGCATCGGCTTTTTATTTATCTTATTCAACAGATGTCCCGTCTTCAAGGACAAGGGGTTGAATAAGCACTTCTACACGACGGTTCTTACTTCTTCCCTCTGCTGTATCGTTTGATGCAACTGGCTTGTTTTCACCATAGCCTTTTACACTGAAAAGTTGCGGGTCAAGATTATTCGTATCGATTAACACCTTTAAAAAATTGAGAGCACGCATCATACTGAGTTCCCAGTTCGATGGAAATTCAGCATTATTAATCGGAACATTATCCGTATGCCCCGTAACGACAATTTGCCTTGGTTTTTCAAATTTGAGGAGATTGCCAATATCCTTCGCTAAATTAGTGTACTCCGCTTTGATCGTCGCTTTCCCTGATTCAAAGAGAATGCTATCACGTATCGTAACTAAAAGGCCTTCTTCAGTTAACTTGGTTTGAAATTGGTTTTCCAGTTCATTTACTGCTATATAGTCATCTAATGATGACCTGATTTCCTCAAGTGTTTGCTGATCCTCCAAGTAGGCTGGGTTGGCATTTCCTTGTATCCCTTTTGTGTTATAAGAAGGAACCGGTGTTGGGGATGTATTTTGCATAGCGCCTGTCCCCCCATCGAATATCTCACTGAAAACAGACGACATCCGACTTAACTTTCTTTCATCGACCGAACTTGATGCAAATAAAACGATAAATAATGCTAAAAGTAGAGTGAGTAAATCCGAGTACGGCAAAAGCCAAGATTCATCAACATGACCGTCGTCTCGTTTTTTCTTACGCTTCCTCGACAAGCTCGCCCTCCCCCTTGTCGCTATTATTTTCTTTAAAGAACTTACGACGTTCTTCCATTGAAAGATAGGAAACCAGTTTTTGCTCGATAGTCCGAGGTGCTTCACCTTCAAGAACAGAAAGGATTCCCTCAATCATCATCATCTTCTGTCGGACCTCTTCCTTTGATTTTCGTTTTAATTTATTTGCAAACGGATGCCAAAGAACATATCCGGTGAAAATCCCCAACAATGTCGCGACAAATGCTGCCGAAATGGCATATCCGAGTGCTTCAATATCGTTCATATCCTTTAGTGCAGCAATTAAACCCACAACTGCCCCTAAAACACCCAATGTAGGGGCATATGTACCCGCTTGACTGAAAATAAGGGCACCAGCCGAGTGCCTTTCTTCCATTGCCTCCACTTCTTCGGTAAGGACGTCACGTATATAATCAGCGTTTTGACCGTCTATGGCTAGGTCAAGTCCATTTTTCAAAAAAGGGTCTGCAATTTCATCAGTTTGTGCTTCCAATGATAATAAGCCTTCACGTCTTGCAATATCGGCCCATTTGGAAAACATCCTTATCAAATCCGAATCGGAATTCAAATTCTGTTCTTTAAATAGAATGCCGAATAACTTTGGTACACGTTTAATTTCCTTCATTGGAAATGCAATGACAACAGCAGCAATTGTACCTGCAATGATAATAAGAATCGCAGCTGGATTAAGTAAATTATCTGGTGTTACGCCTTTCATCGCCATACCAACAAATAATGCGACTATGCCAAGAATAAGTCCAACAATGGTTGATAAATCCATAATAGTACCCCCGTCTTCTCTTCTTCTTCTTATTTCGACATAATCATACAATTCTTTAGTTCTTTAATGATAAATCCCATTAATAATAAAAAGAATTTAAACAAAGATAGACAAAGTCATTGTTTAATTATCCTTTGCCTGTTTTATTACACTGGAGTACTATTAATACATAAAGATGAAGGAGGTTTTTTATTTGTTGTCATTCGAGCAAAAATTGGAGAATTATGCAAGTTTAATTGCAGAGGTAGGAGCGAATATCCAAAAGGATCAAACACTTTTCATCAGTGCATCCATTGAAACAGTGGAACTTGTAAGGAAAGTTGCTGACAAAGCGTACTCTTTAGGGGCACGTCAAGTTATCGTAGATTGGGCGGATGAGGAGTTAGTAAAACTACGCTATGAAAAGGCACCTGCAGAATCCTTCTCTGATTTCCCTGAGTGGAAAGTGATGGAACGTGAAAAGTTGGCTGAAGGTGGAGCTGCATTTGTCAGTGTCGTATCCCAAAGTCCGGATTTACTGAAGGGTATTGAACCTTCACGCATTGCCAATGCTCAAAAAGCGGCAGGCAAAGCACTTAGCAATTACCGAAAAATGTTGCAAGCCGACCGATTCAGCTGGTCTGTCGTTGCAGCACCTTCAAAAGCATGGGCTGCGAAAATGTTCCCTGAACTTGAGGAAACAGAACAAGTCCCTGCATTATGGGAAGCCATCTTCAGTGCGGTGCGAGCGGATGTGGCAGATCCAGTTGCAGCATGGAAAGAGCTTGACAAAACATTAAATGAAAAAGCCGATTACTTGAATAAAAAAGCGTACGCAACTTTGCAATACAGAGCTCCAGGTACTAATCTGACAATCGATTTGCCAAAAGGCCATATTTGGTGCGGTGGAGGTAGTGTCAACGTAGACGGTAATGCATTCATGGCAAATATGCCGACTGAAGAAGTATTCACGGTTCCACATAAGGACGGAGTGAATGGCTATGTTAAGAACACGAAGCCACTTAGCTACGGCGGAAATATTATCGATGATTTCACAGTGACTTTCGAAGATGGTCGAATTACGGAAATCAGTGCTGGACAAGGCGAAGAGGTTCTTCAACGTCTAATCGATACAGATGAAGGTGCTAAGCATCTTGGTGAAGTGGCCCTTGTTCCACATGCTTCCCCAATTTCCGAGTCCGGATTGCTTTTCTACAATACATTGTTCGATGAAAATGCATCCAATCACCTTGCCATCGGAAGTGCATATTCATTCTGTTTAGAAGGCGGAAAAACAATGTCTACAGAAGACTTGGAGAAACATGGTCTAAACCAAAGTATTACACATGTCGATTTCATGATTGGTTCTGCTGAAATGGATATTGATGGTGTTTTACCAGATGGAACTGTTGAACCTGTATTCCGTAATGGAAATTGGGCATTCTAATATCCGTCACAATTACTAAAAACATTTCAATCTACTCTTTAATTATTTCTGATTTATAGTATAATGGGTGTATATTAAACAATCGTTGTAGAGAGGGGTCTCACTATGGGCTTAATGTACACTACAGTTATCGGTTACGCTGTTATCCTTGGTATTTCAGCTTATTTTACAATGCACTATTTGAGTAAAGCTCTTAATTCTTCCGATGCAGTAACAATCGATCCTAAACCGGAAGTAAAATAATCTATGAAAAGGGTTGCCGCTTGGCAGTCCTTTTTTTTTTATGTAAACTATGTTAAAGGCTACTATTTGGAGGTGTATTTATGACGATTTTATCTGAAATCATTGATTTCAATAAAGAATTTGTCCAAAATGAAGAATTTAAAGAATATGAAACAACGAAATTTCCCGATAAGCGAATCGTTGTGCTGACTTGTATGGATACAAGGCTGACAGAGCTACTTCCAAAGGCAATGAACTTAAAGAACGGCGATGCCAAAATCATTAAAAGTGCAGGTGCCATTGTTACCCACCCATTCGGTAGTGTAATGAGAAGCATCTTAATTGCCATCTATGAATTAAAGGCTGATGAAGTTTACATTATTGGACACCATGACTGCGGTATGAGTTCAATCGATACAGATAGTATTATTGAAAGTATGGTAGGACGTGGAATTGATAATAATCTTTTCACCACGTTAAAGTACTCCGGAATTGATATGAAGGATTGGTTGCGTGGCTTTAATGATGTCACGCAAAGCGTGAAGAGTAGTGTTGATCAAGTACGTAATCACCCGCTCATGGACCGAAAAGTACCTGTACATGGTCTCGTAGCCCATCCACACACTGGTCAATTAGATATTATTACCAATGGATATGAGTATCTTGTCGGAAAATGACATTCCATATTTCCCGGGGAATCTAAATATTTCCTATGGATAGACAAATACGAAGGACGTTAGCTGCCAAGTGGCGACAGGTCTTTCCTATTTATAGACAAAAGCCGATTCTTCACCCCTAGAAGAATCGGCTTTTCATTTTAGCTAATAGTTTCCGCCAGGCGGCCTTACCCTTTCAATAATCATCGGCCAGGCTTGCGTACATAAAGTGATCCTCCCAGGACCCATTAATGTACAATAGCTTTCTAAGCAAGCCTTCGCGGACATAACCTGCATTTTCAAGGACTTTGACAGAGCCGATATTGTTCGGGGAAACGAAAGCTTCAACCCGATGCAATGAAACGGTTTCGAACGCGAATCTTGTCACAATTTGAACCGCTTCCGTTGCAAGGCCCCTACCCGTTTCCCGTTCATCGATTGAATATCCGACAAAGCCGCTTGAGAATGGAAGCCTTTTGATGCTGTAAAGAGAAATATGGCCAATTAACCTGCTTGTTTCGGCGTCAAATATCCCAAAGTTATATTCACGCCGGTCTCTCATTTGATAGAGGGATTCCCTAATTTTATTTCGCTGGACAGAAACCGTATAGTAGCCCGGATCATGTCGCGGCTCGAAAACCGTCCAATACTCTTTATTCGCTATAAGAAGTTCAGTAAAAATGACGGCGTCTTCTTCTGTCAAAACACGTAAATAACAAGTTCGCCCTTCAAGCAGAATCAATGCTTCTTCACCTTTCTTCGGAAGCTATTTTCAAAAACTCTTCGACATCTTTTACGCAAAGAGCTACACCTTTAGCCCAGAATTCCTCCTTAGTGATGTCTTCACCAAGATGCTTCATAGCCAAATCCTCAACGGACATGATAGCAGTATCACGTAATAATGCCATATACTTCTGTTCAAACGATTCTCCTTCTGTTAGCGCCTTCGCATAGATGCTTAAGGAGAATAGGTAGCCAAATGTATACGGGAAGTTATAGAAAGGCGTACCTGTAATGTAGAAATGTAGCTTGGACGCCCAGAAATGCGGATGAGTTGAATCAAGTGCACCAGCATAAGCTTCATGTTGTGCTTCTTCCATTAATTCATTGAGGCGTGAAGCTGGTACTACACCATTTTTACGCTCTTCATAGAAACGAGTTTCAAATAGGAAACGCGCATGGATATTCATGAAGAATGCCACACTTCGTTGGATTTTATCCTCAAGTAATGCAAGTTTTTCTTCTTCTGTTTCAGCGGCTTTTACAGAGGCATCTGCAACAATCATTTCAGCGAATGTTGAAGCCGTTTCCGCTACTCCCATTGCATATTGACGATTCATATAAGGCACTGGGCGTAATGCGTATGAATGGAAAGCGTGTCCAAGTTCATGAGCAAGTGTAGCAACATTCGACATAGAACCGCTATATGTCATGAAGATACGGGATTGTTCAGAAACCGGCATTCCTGTACAGAAGCCCCCTGGACGTTTATCCGCACGATCTTCTGCTTCGATCCAGCTATCTTCGAATGCTTTACGAGAAAACGCCTCGAGTTCAGGACCAAATTTACCGAAATGCTCAAGTATAAATTCTGCCCCTTCCTGATAGGACATTTCCTTCGTTGAAGATGTAACAGGTGCGCTCATGTCGTACCAATTAATCTTTTCACTACCAAGCATATTCGCTTTGTACTTCAAAAAGTCAGCGAATGGAGCTTTATTGGCGCCGATAGCTCCCCACATTGCATCCAATGTTTCTTGGCTCATTCTGTTACGCATTAGCGGCTCGGCTAAAACATTATCCCATCCTCGTTTTTCATAGACCGCCAAACGGAAGCCAGCCAAATGATTTAATGTCGAAGCAAAGAAATCTTCTTTCGATTCCCAAGCCTCTTCAAGTTTCTCAAATACTTCCTTACGAACTGCCGCATCCGGATGGGAGCCTAAGTTATTCGCTTGCCCTACGGAAAGTTTCTTCTCTTCTCCGTTAACAGTCATTTCAATCTTAATGTCTCCGACTAATTGATTGTAAAGTTGTCCCCATCCATTGTATCCATCAACGCTTAACGCCGTTATCAGACTTTCTTCTTTCTCAGATAACTTCAATTTTACTTGTTCGCGCCACTCGTTTAAAACAAATGCAAATGGAGATAACTGTTCTGATTCCAATAATTCATTCCACACATTGTCTTCTGCTTTTGTAATCGTTTGTTGGAATTTCAAAATTACTGTTGAATATCGTGCACCCATTGAGCCCATTTCTGATTGAAGAACAAGCGCTTTTTTGTCTTTTATGTCAGCTGCAGTGAAACAGCCAATAACAGCTCCAGCTTCCCTTAAGTTTTTACCCGTATTCGTGATTTCCTCAAGAACGTTTAAAACTTGAACCGCTTCGTCTTTGGATACCGGTGTCTGTGTTGTATTTGCAAGCTCTTCCAATGTACCAATTTGTACTTTTACAGCGTCAAGATGTTGACGAAGTTCCTCTGAAGCACTTCCCCCTTTGAAAAAAACGTCTAAATCCCATACCTGTGAATATTCTTCTTTTGTCTTCATTGATTGATTCCCCCTAATCGTCTAAAAAATTTGTAATTAGTGCTTTTTTAATTATAACATGAATCTTCGGGATTCGAAATATTAGATTTGTGACGGAAATTTCATACTTTCTTTCGCATGATCCACAAAACCTATGTATACTGTTCAAAGGGAGGATTTATTATGTCTAAAACCATTATGATGACGCTATCTTTAATCGCAGTCATTATTGTGAATGTAATAGCAAGATTTTTTTCATTGAATGGGTTTACAACAAGCGAAATCGCGAATAGATTACCTGTTCTCTTTATCCCTGCTGATTATGTGCTGCTTATTTTGGGCGTAGTAGTTGTCCTGCTTTTTTACTGGATTTTCAATTTCAATAAAGCGGGGCGAAAGTTAAGTTATAGGTATCAAAACCGTGTCGCTTCACTTTTTATACTATGTAGCATTTTGCACATCACTTGGATTTTTTTATGGCACTACGGTTTGTTCAACTGGGCGGTCATTGTAAAGCTTGCACTTCTATTTTTATTGCTCGCTTTTTACTTTTCCTATCCGAAAAGGGACAACCGATTACTAGGGAGAATTCCGTTCAGTCTGTTAGTTGGATGGGGCTTCATATCTACCATAATGAATGTCAGTTATACACTTATTATTAACGATTGGTCTGGGATGGGGCTGAGCGATCCACTTTGGACCGTCATCTACTTAACCATTTCTACTGCGTTCGCACTACATTTTATGTACCATCACCGAGATTATGTAATGAATCTTGTTTTTGTTTGGGCATTCATTGGAATTGCTATTAAAAACGGAACCGAGGAGTTGTTCATATCAGCGGCTGCTATTTTCTTATGTGCAACAATCATTACATGCATCTTCTTGTTCTCAGGAAGAAACACGGAAATCAAAAATAGAGTAGGCGCATGATTTTTCAAGCGCCTACTCCTTTTTTTATGCCGCCCTTTGAATAAGTCGTGGAGCGGTTGTGAATAAGGGAACTGCTACAACTGCACAAAGTATAATTGAAGGTATCATATACGAGGCGTTGTACACGAGTGAATACAACCATACTGGTTGATCCCCCGCGAATTCGGCAAAGAAAATAACTCCACCGATAAAATGGGCAAGGAATCGTAGTACGCCCCCAATGACGGTACCTATTATTATGGCAGAAACCATTGATTGTTTATTCCCCGTTTTTCTACTGCTAAGCAACCAGCCTAAAGTAACTGCAGCAAGCCCTACCAGCGAATAAGCAACAAAATAATCGAGTGCCGCTTGGTAGATATTCAACACATATGCCCCACTAATTACCTGTAACAGTCCAGTAATTAACCCTGTTAACATTCCGCCAAGTATTCCCCATCTGAATGCGATGACGATGATTGGCAGCATAGATAATGTGATTGATCCACCTTGAGGCATTTTGAAAAGTACTAGTAAATCCAAGACGAATGATAATGCTCCAAAAATAGCAACCTCTAATAAAAACTGAAGACGTTTACGATCCAATTTGAAATTCCTCCTCTTTTTTTGTCGGAGGGATACGGAAGAAGAAAAGACATCGAACTGCTTCCACATGATGACCATCAGTAAAAGTTAGGCAAAATATATGAGCCAACAGTTTAATAAGGGCCAATCAAGGTTACGTTTAAAGCAGAGTCACTTTTTCTTTACAACAAAAAACGACATCCCGGATAGAACCGAGACATCGTTAATACATGTCAGTTTCCATCCACATCCCTACGCAAGTATGAACTTACAGGTTCGAAGGGTCCGGACAGATGTCCAATCTCAGCCAATGAAGGCACCCCTTGTGGTCGTGTAATTCAATTGTCGTATACATTGTATATGTTAAGGTACATAATAGCAAGATGATTCTATAAGCTTTTGAAAACTATGGGAGGTTTGCCAATGTCCAACAATAAAATCCTACCGGCATTATGTTATTTCAGCATATTTTTTTCGCCTCTTCTACTTCCAGCCATTGTCTATTTCATCACAGATGATCACGAAGTAAAAGGACATGCCAAACGCTCGCTAATTTCACATTTGGCACCGGTTGTACTGCTGATTGCAGGGTTTATCCTTTTTTCGTTCTCAATCATATCATATGAATCCAGAATACATACGATGATGACGGGACAGTTTGACTTTTGGGGGTTGGCTCCTTTCCTGTTCATGCTTTTGTATGGTCTACTCTTTTTATTTGTCGTCATTTGGAATGTCTTCCAAGGTGTAAAAGTCCTAAAATGATTTAAGCATACGGGCCATCAGGTTAGAATAGTTATGATATAATCGGATGAAAAAGTATGTTTCGAAGAAGGGACCTGTAAAGAATGATTGTTAAAAACAATGAAGAAATTGAAGCGTTGAAAAAAATTGGACGGATTGTCGCGGAAGTACGCGAGACAATGAAGGAAGCGGCTGTTCCTGGAATTACAACTAAAGAACTTGATGAACTTGGCGGACGTCTTTTTGCTGAACGCGGGGCTGTTTCGGCTCCTATCGATCAGTATGACTTTCCTGGATACACATGCATTAGTGTGAATCATGAAGTTGCCCATGGGATTCCGGGATCGCGTGTCCTTCAAGATGGCGATTTAGTCAATATTGACGTTTCAGGGTCATTTGGCGGTTATTTCGCGGATACGGGCATTTCATTTGTTGTAGGTACACCCGATGAAAAGAAACAGTTGCTTTGTGATGTTGCGAAACGTGCATTTGACCGTGCGATGACGAAGGTGAAAGCGGGTTCCAGTCTGAATCAGATCGGAAAAGCTGTTGAAAGAGAAGCGAAGGATAATGGGCTTAAGGTGATTAAGAATTTGACTGGGCATGGTATTGGCACTTCTTTGCATGAAGATCCGCAGCATGTTTTAAATTATTATGATGCGTGGGATAAGACGTTGATGAAGGAAGGGATGGTATTGGCGGTTGAGCCATTCATTTCCGAGAAGGCCGAGCATATTATTGAGCTTGGTGACGGATGGACGTTTGTTACGCCGGATAAGTCCCTTGTTGCACAAATTGAGCATACGATTATTGTTACGAAGGATGAGCCAATTATTTTGACTCAGCTATAAGCTATACAAAAAAGGGCATGCCAATTCACTTTGATGGAGTTGGCATTGCCCTTTTTATTGTTTTTTGTTTGGTTTTTTAGTTACTGGTTTTTGACCGCTGACTGTTTTTGAATTTCCTTCAGCAAGGTTTCCTTTGTACCATACCTTTTGAACGGGTTTGAAGTCCTTTGCAAGCTTTCGATACGAACGTTCTTCGGGGTAAGAGAGTAGCGTAAGGACTTCCCCGTCCTCACCAGCGCGTCCGGTACGTCCTGAGCGGTGTAAATACTGCTCGATTGTATGAGGGACGTCGACGTGGATGACATGGGTCAATCCTTGGATGTCCAATCCTCTTGCTGCAAGATCTGTCGCGATTAGAATACGAATTTCACCTTTACGAAAACGTTCAAGCGTTTCTTGGCGTTCGAATTTTTTCATAGATGAATATAAAACCGCGATTGGAGCCTCATTGTATTGTAATTTCAGTTCCTTCATCCGAAGCTGATCGACATTGTTCATGAATGCAAGAGCTCTAATATCGGGTAGATGTGATAGGCCGCGTAATAAATCAGTTTTGTCACGGGCTTCCGTTTTAACAAATGAATGTATCACTTTTCCTGACAACGGCATATCTTCAAGGGATACTTTTAGTCGAACCGGGTCATTCATAAGCTTCTTCGCAACGATTTCAATTTCATCTGTAATGGTTGCGGATACAACCGCCACTTGGCGATCTGTATTGGCTGCTTCGATCAGATCTTTAACGATGACTCTGTACTCACGAGAAAGAAGCTGATCCCCTTCGTCCAAGACAATATACCGAATATCACTCATTTTTAATCGTCTCGCTTTAACAAGTTCGACTAATCGACCAGGTGTTCCAACGACGATGGTTGGCTTTTTCTTCAACCGCTCAATCTGTCGTTGCATATTCGCACCGCCAATTAGCTGAGTGACGGATATGCTTGTTCCTTCCACCCAACCACGAATGACATTGACTATTTGCATCGCTAATTCTTGTGAGGGAGCCATGATCAGTGCCTGTGTTTTCATTTTATCGCCATCTACCTGTTGAAGCATCGGCAATACATACGCCAGTGTCTTACCTGTTCCTGTTGGAGATTCCGCTACGATATCCTTGCCATTCAGCAATTCAGGAATCATTTGTGACTGTATCGGCGTCTCATGTTCAAATTTCCACTTGTTCTTAAATACATCGTCCATTTTTTCCAAGAAGGACATTCTCATCCCTGCTTTCCTTATACCTTATCTCATAATGGACTGGATTCCATTTCATTTCAACATTTTTTATACGTTTGGCTTGCTTCTTACCAATGTTTGTTGTTCGAATGCATATGCATACCCTATCAATTCCGGCTCGGCAAATGCCCGTCCGCACATTGTAATACAAAAAGGCTCTCCTTTTTCCGTGAAAGATGCGGGAACTGTGATTGCCGGATAACCAGCCGCTGCACTGAAGCTGCATCCATGGTCTTGCGGAAATAATAGAAAATCAATGCGGTGTTCATTGAAAGCTTTATCAAGGGCTACTTCCCCTGCCAAATGACGGTTTTTAATTAAAGCCTCGATATAGGCAGGTTCCTTCAATGTTCCACTTGTTCGGTCCACTTTTTCCAACATCACTTGGCCGTATTTAAGCGTTTCTTCCGAATGCTCTTTATTGAATCGAATGACATCGGACAAGGTTCGCACCGGGTTCGTCATCGGGGTTTTTCCAAGATACGCATTCAACGCGGCCTTGAATTCGTAGAGTAGGACATTATACCCTAAATCATCCTCCATCGCCCCTAAATCGATTGAATCGATAATTTCCGCGCCCAATGCTTCCATTTGAGTTAGGACGGTATCGAACTGCGCCTTTCTTTCTGTCGAAATTTCACGTTCAAAAATAGAACGGGCAATACCGATTCTTTTACCAATAAGCGCCTTAGGATCCAATAACGATAGCCAGTCTATTCCGGCATAACAATCGGATCCTTTCGTAACCGGATCATCAGAATCATGACCTATCATCAGACTGAACGTTATCGTTGCATCTTCTACTGTTCGCGCCATTGGCCCCGGGGTATCCTGGGTGAATGATAGCGGGATTATACCGCTTCTACTGATTGCACCTACTGTCGGCTTTATACCGACAAGTGCGTTCTGTGCGGATGGGTTAATGATGGATCCACTTGTCTCCGTTCCAATGGAAACCGCTGCCATGTTGGCACTGACTGCGGCAGCTGCTCCAGAACTTGAACCTCCAACGTCGAAAGGACCGTACGGATTGTTCACTTGCCCTCCACGGGAACTCCACCCATTCCTCATCCTGTCAGACATGAAGTTCGCCCATTCTGTCATATTCGTCTTCCCAAGGATGACTGCGCCCGCTTCACGTAATTTCTTTACTAAAAACGCATCTTCTTCTG
The DNA here is from genome assembly GCF_042658975.1 of Sporosarcina thermotolerans. Classification (NCBI taxonomy): domain Bacteria; kingdom Bacillati; phylum Bacillota; class Bacilli; order Caryophanales; family Caryophanaceae; genus Sporosarcina; species Sporosarcina thermotolerans. The sequence continues at coordinate 41,776 of NZ_JBHSRM010000015.1, forward strand.
CAAAATAATCTTTCATAGCCAATGAACCACAGCTTGTATGCATTTTATCGGAAGTATCCATATTATCTTTTAGCAGCACCGGTATTCCGTGCAAAAGAGAGCGTACTTTTCCAGAACGCCTCTCCTCATCGAGTGAACGAGCTGTCTGGAGTGCTTGTGGATTAATTTCCAGGATAGCGTTAACCGTTTGATCTACCTCTGAAATTCTTTGTAAATACATGATCACCAGTTCTTCAGAACTTATCTCATTGTCCCCCATCTTCTGTTGCATTTGACGAATAGTCGCTTCCTCTAACCATTCCTTGCGAAATTTCTCCAATTTCCCGTTCAAGCTTATCCCCCCAATGATTCACTCTATCTCTATTCCCATTGTATACTGTTTTAGCAACTCATATAAGGAAAGCTCATATAATTGTTTACCATTAATTTTATAAACGCCTTTGCTTACAAGTTTCTCAATGATTGTGTTTCTTTTTGAATCCATTTGGTGGTTTTGATGTTTTGGTTTCTCATGATGAAAAATTCCTCCTTGAGTTATTCACCTTTCTATTCCACCACCTACAACACTGTAAACTTTACTAAAAAAAACCCAATTGCATGATTGCAATCGGGTTTTAGATATTTTTGGCCAGCTTCGGTCGGCAGCCAAAGCCGTTACGAAGAACGGGTTTTGCGAGTAAAAGCGAAGCGTTAGGAGCACAGTTGGATGCCTTAATTTCTGCAAAGATCCGCAGAAATACGGCAAATCAAACCCTTCGCTGTTTGATTGGCTAAACACCGCCCTCCGCTTTTCTTATTCCCAGCTATTATTTTTATATTTACGGTAGTAATTAATTTGTCTCAATAAAAGATATAGTTTTCTTTTGAAGCTTCTATCCCTTTTATAGAACAATGGATTGGTGTATTTACCCGCCCTTAACAACTTCTTAATCTCTTCCCGGACTTCTTTATTGTCAACGAACTTCTTAAGAACAATTTTCGGAACGACCGTAAAGAGGAATTTTTCATCCAATAATGTTAGAGACTTTTCGACATTATAAATGAGGTCATCGACAAAATTCTTCGCCATATTATGACCGCATGACGTTATATAATAGCTTGAACGTCCTTGACGGATATTCACTTCAAACACTTTGAATTTGCCGTCACGATGATCATATTTCAAGTCAAAATTCGCATATCCCACATAGTTGAGCGCCTCTAAAAAGCCCTTCAGCTTCAACATCATCTCTTCATTGTATCTCGTTATGACTGCTGTGTAATTTCCAATAGCAGTAGGAGTATGCTCTTGAAGTACAACTTGTCCAAATGTGATCAGCTCAGTGTTCCCTTTGCTGTTAATGTAAAAAACGGAGTCCCACATGTATGTATCATCACCTGGGATGAAATCCTGGATGATCAAGTCATCTTGATAGCCGCTCTTTTTAATCGTTTCAATTACTTTTTGAATTTCCCCATACGAGTCGACTTTATAGACTTTTTGCATACCTGTAAACGGGTGTTTATAATACTCTACGCCGTTGCTTGGCTTGATGATAACTGGGAACATGACTTCATCTGTGAAGCGGTCGTCATTTTTACAGGAATAAAAATAAGTTGCTGGCGTATCGATTCCATGCTCTTCACATAGTTTATAAAAATTTTTCTTTACAAGTAAGTTATTCATTAACGCTTCATCGATATAATTGAATACAAAGTCTTTGGAGAGGGCATCTCGATTCTCAATAATGAGGCGTACATAAAGGTCATTTGTGCCGATCAGGAGCAATCTTTTCCCCGGAGTTTTGTATTTAGATGCGACTTGTTTCAGAATAGCTGCAAATTCTTTCTTTTCCCCAAGCTTCGGAAACAGTTCAATCGCTCCGGGGATTGTGCTTAAGCTTGTAAAGGATAGTGGTTCTTTTCCAACGAGGATAGGGTGTATTCCATATGCCTCATGAAAGGAGATTGCCATATTGTATGCATTAATATCGGTTCCTACAATAATCGGGATAAACGGATTTGTCATAATTTCCTCCAACTAATTTTCTCATTCTAAGTGTAGGGTTATGGAATTTCTATGTCAATCAACCGGATGACCTGCTTTAACTTTATACGGTGACAGTTCGATCACTTATTCTCTCCCAAATAGTCCACGGATGCACGGAAGGAGGTATCGATTCGAATTTCATTAATTCCTTTGTTGTCGGATGAGGGAATTCGAGGGTATTTGCCCATAAAGCAATTTGCTGGCCAGGTTTATTCACTTGTTGCCCGTATTTTTGGTCTCCGTAAAGAGGGGTACCAACTGCAGCCAATTGAACGCGGATTTGATGGGATCTGCCTGTGTGTAGACGGACATTCAATAGGCTCATACCGTCCATTTCTTCAATTGCTTCATACTGAAGGATGGCTTTTTTTCCATCCGGATGTCCAGCTTTAACCGTATGCACTTTATTCTTTTTCGTATCTTTCCATAAATGATGTTCCAATACATCGTAATTCTTCTTCAAACTTCCACGCACAACGGTTAGGTAAGTCCTTTCCATTTCCCTTTTTCGTAATACATCGGATAAGCGAGAAGCAGCTTTGGATGTTTTGGCAAACACCATAACACCCCCTACCGGACGATCCAGTCGATGAACCAATCCAAGATAGACATTTCCAGGCTTTTGATAGCGCTTTTTCAAATCCTCTTTCAATAGAGTAAGTAGGTCTGCATCGCCGCTTTCATCGGCTTGAACGGGTAAATTCACGGGTTTTTCGACAACAAGCAAATGATTGTCTTCATATAAAATGTGTATGATCATCTTTCACAGCTCCCTTCAAAGAGACTGTTCGACAAATAATTCTATATGATTTTCCATTTTTCATAGTATATCTCCTCCAGTCCGTCTATCATACTATATATTTTCAGTTAATCCGTTGGAATAAAGTGTTTTATGCAAGCAAAAAACCGGAATGCAGTATTCCGGTTTTGATTACTTACTTATTCTTGTACGAGATAGATCTGTTCGCTGATGCGCCATGAAGGATAATCGGAAATGATTCCGTCGACTCCATACTTATGGGCTTTCGAGACGAGTTTCTTGTCACTTTTCGACCAAACAAGGACCTTGCTTCCTCGCTGTTGGACTTTATTCACCATGCTTTTGTTTACAAAGGAGACATTGAAATTTACGAAAGATGCAAAGGATGTTAAATCATCCAATTTACTATCAGATAAAAATGATTCTGCGGGACGAACTAAGACTGCTACGTTTAGTTCTGGCAGCAAGGATTGCATTTTCCTCATTGATTCGATATCAAATGACTGGACGATGATTGAACTTAAATCATCATATTTACTTAATAACGATACAACACTTTCTTCAATACCCGGATTTTTTTCGGGATTTTTCAATTCTATTAATAAACCGATTTGGTCAAAGAATTCATCCAATAACTCGTTAAGGGTCATGATTGACTCACCTTTGAATTCCTCACTGAACGTAATTCCAGCATCAAACTCCCTTAATTCGGCCAATGTATAATCACTTATGAAACCGCTTCCATTCGTTGTCCGGTCGATTCTTTCGTCGTGCATGATAATGAGCTCTCCATCTTTTGATAGATGAACGTCGCACTCCAAATAGTCCGCTTGAAGTTCGACACTCTTTAAAAAGGCTGATCGGGTATTTTCTGGCGCAAAACCGGAGGCGCCCCTATGAGCAATACTCATCATATTCGGTTGATGTACCCGTTTTGTCTGGCCGTTGTACCCAACTAGAAGTAATAAACAAGCTCCAACAATTGCAATCCAAACAAGATTATGTTTTCTCATATAAATACCCCATATCTCTCATCAGATTTATATAATCCGAATTATCTCTCTATTAGAATAACATATTTCATGAGACTTGAATACCCCTTTTTTCCATTTATCTTATATGTAAAATGTCCCAGTTCTATGCGACTTTTTATTTCATTCACAATAATTTCCTAACATGATAGGATAGGAATAAATAAGCAAGGAGGTCAGGGGAATGAATATTGACAAGTACCTAATGCGTTTTAACGCAAGTCATTTGACGGATCCTTCTCTAAAGAACTTGAAGGAACTGCAGTTTTTGCATATGACTAACATTCCATTTGAAAATTTAGATGTCATCCGAAAAGTTCCTATTTATCTAAACTTGATTACAATCTATGAGAAAATCGTCACACGAATACGTGGGGGCTATTGCTACGAGTTAAACGGACTTTTTCATTGGCTATTGGTCGAACTCGGATATGATGCATCCTTGGTCGCAGCAACCGTCTTCAGACCGAATGGGAAATGGGCAAAGCCCGAGACACATGCGGCTATACTCGTTCATTTGGATGAAACGTATCTTGTAGATGTCGGTTTTGGAGATTCTACAATCCTTCCAATCCCGTTAAATGGTGATTTATGTACTGATGCAGGCGGAAGTTACGATGTTAAGAAATTCGATAATCTAATGTATGTACTTAACCGGACAAGAAATGGGGAATCCCGCATGATTTATAAGTTCAGAGCAACACAGAAGCGCCTTGAAGATTTCCATGAGGGCTGTGTTTTCAATCAAGTTTCTGCGGATTCAACATTCACTCATGTGGATATTATTACGAGGGCGACTGAAACTGGTCGGATTTCATTATATGATGATGAACTATCCATTTATGAAAAAGGAAATAAGAAAAATAGAGTAATCACACATACTGAAAAACCTTCTGTTATGAAAGATCTATTTGGTATCGAGATAAAGTAAAGAAGCATCCGGTCGTAATGCCGGATGCTTTCTTATTTGTTTTATATTGTTGTTTCTTTAAACATAGTCTTTAAGGCTAATTGCAATGAACTCGTTGTATGGATTTTAGAGAAATCCAATCCTAATTGGACTGAAGTTTGTGCGATTTCTGGCCTGATTCCTGTTATCGTCGATTCAATACCAAGCAAGCCAAGAACCTGGGTAAGTTGATAGATATGATTCGCCACCATTGTATCAAGAATGGATACTCCTGATAAGTCGATGAAAAGGTTGCTTACATCAAGCTCAGTACATTTATAGGGAACGTAGTCCGATATGGACTGAACCCGTGTCGTATCGACATCTCCTATAAGGGGCAACACACCAATTGAAGAATTCAGCTTAATAATTGGCGCGTTCAGTTCTTCAATCAGGCTTTGTTGTGCATCTAATCTGTTATTCATCAAGTCATCGTATCTCTTTGAAAACTCTACCATTAGTTCGTCCAATGCCTTATGAATGGTAATGCCCCAGCCCATGATGTCCGAACGAAGAACCCTCTCCCCTTCTCTTTCAACAAATTGCTCAATATAGAACCAATATGTCGATCTAAGCTTAGAAAGTGCATCTAAGACTTCAAAAATTGGTGTATTGGTATTTACTCTACTTTCTGTAATAACTAAAGCCCAATTTATTTTATTTTTCTGAAACACGCTGCAATCATTTAACAAACTGCTTGCGACAGTCAGATTGGTCAATGTATTTTGTTCACTTATTAGCTTTTCAGCCCACTCACCCGCGTTTATTGAGTAAATGGATCCTTTCAGGTCTTCTCGATCCAATAGCCATTTCTCAGTTATCAAGTCTGTATTCTCGCATAAGAAATTGTAAAGCTCACGGTTCATATCTATCATAATAATTCCCCCAATTTTATGCCCTTTTAGATAATTGTACCATACAGAGAAACTTGAATCAGTTATGACTTATTGGAATTAAAAAACACGCATTGGGGGACAATTGACTCCCAATGCATGTCTACTTAATTCAAAACTATAATCTTTACTTTTTTTACTCCCCACTCCATAGCGCTGTCATAGGAAGGGATGAAGACATCAATTCTATGTCCTTTTATAGCTCCTCCAGTATCTCCCGCAATCGCCTCACCATAACCTTCAACCCATACTTTTGTTCCAAGTGGAATGAGTTTCGGATCTACTGCAATTACTTTCTGATCTGGATTGGACCGTAAGTCAATTCCAAATGCAGTCGTTCCTGAACAACCTGCGCAATACGCTGTGTATGCAGTAGCAGTAACAATAAATTCGTCCCCAACACTTGCGGGCGGTGTTGAAATTGAGGCTTGGAATGCTGGTTCCTTTGGTTCTTTTGATTCCGGGACTGTTTCAGGTGTGATCGATGCGACTTGGACAATCCCTACATCTTCAACAGATTTCCCCCCACCAACCACCAAGACTTCCCCCGGATGGATTAGATCACCGGTTATGTCATTCCAACTCATTAGCTCAAGAAGAGAGACATTATGATTCATCGCTATCCGAAATAGATTGTCCCCCTCCACTACCGTATACGTTTGGGGTACATCATCCAAAATCTCAAGCGGTGGATAAATATGTGGTATTTCCCCCGCCAATAACTCCATAAATGGAACGTCATTTTGGATAGTCTCTATATCTTCAACAGATTCTTGCGTTTCAAAATTGACACTAACTATGTCCCCTTTAAATTCTGCCTGTTCTGTTGAGCTGACTGGGGCTGCTTCAGCTAAAACACTATAAGAAAATGTCAGAACAACAGTTAAAAAAATCATTTTCATTTTCATTGGAAAGTAGTTCTCCTCTCTTACAATTTCCCCCATCCTGCCCCAAAACTTTTAAAATCAAACATATTCTTTAAAAAAGAAAGTATAAAAAATGCTAAACAAGAAATTGATTGGCATTCTGCAACAGTTATAGAGGTGAATGTTTTGTTTATCTTTCTGTAAGAGAGGGCAAATTAATAAATAAAAGGAGCGTAATAAAATGAAAATAGGAAGATTTATTAAAACAGCTATTAAATGGGCTCCAGTCGTTTATCCGATTGTACGGAAATTACTTTCCAAAGGAAAAACGACTGCGGCGTCGCGTAGACGATAGACGTGTTGGGAAGCCTTTTGTGGATAAATGGGGCTGATATTGCCATCCTATTGGTGAGTACACAATGGGGAGGCAGTGAAGATGTCAGAGTTGAAAAGCAACATGTCCAAAAAAGATCGAAAGGATATCGACTTTCGCTATTTGGCGCATCCCGAGGGAATTCCTTCTGAAGGAGTGAGTTTATTTGATATGCACGAGGACATGCAAACAGTAGATACCATTAACTTGGATGATCAGAAGGAAGATTTACGTAAAGAGCGGATTCATAAAAATCCGCGGGGATAAAAAAACAGACTGCGACCATCGAGTTCCGATGATCCGCAGTCTGTTTTATTTATGTTTTTCACAAACGCTCGTTTATCTCTGAATCCGCTCGTTCTTTTGTAGAAGCGCTCGTTTATTCCAATATCCGCTCGTTCTTTCGCGGAAGCGCTCGTTTATTCCAATATCCGCTCGTTCTTTCGTAGAAGCGCTCGTTTATTCCGATATCCGCTCGTTCTTTCGTAGAAGTGCTCGTTTATTTCTTTAACCGCTCGTTAAATCCATCCTTTTTCTCGGCAGATGGAGATTGCCTCTACTTTATTTTTCGCTTCAACTTTTTGCAGGATTTCGGACATGTAGTTGCGAACAGTGCCCGGTGATAAAAAAAGCTCTGCGCCAATCTCCTTCGCTGTCATTCCGTCAGCAGATAGTTTTAACACATCTTGCTCCCTATCTGTTAACGGATTCTCCTCATGATAGGAATTCATGATTAATTCAGCTGCAAATTCCCTTTTCCCTTGCATCACATTCCGGATTGCAACCGCCAAATCATCGATAGAACCATCCTTCAACATATATCCATGTACCTTCGCTTTAATCGCCCGCTCGAAATAGCCCGGCCTTGCAAATGTCGTCAAGATGATCACTTTGCATGAAGAGCCACATGCTTGTAATTCATCTGCAACTTCAAGCCCGCTTTTCAACGGCATTTCAATATCCAAAATGCATATATCCGGACCCAAATCACGAACAAGTTGCAATGCCTGCACACCATTTTCCGCTTGGCCTACTACCCTCATATCTTCCTCAAAATCAAGAAGCGTGCCCAATGCCCCTCGAAGAATACGCTGATCTTCAGCAATTACAATCCGGATCATAAAGCAACCGCCCTTTCCTTCGTCTTCACTACAATTGGTATGGAAATTTCGATCATCGTTCCACCCAAATACGACACATTCAGTTCTCCTTCAATTAATGAAAGTCGCTCGGCCATCCCCTTTAATCCATTGCCCCACGGACGGTCTGCGATTCCAATACCATTATCTTGAACTTCTATAGTGAGCCCAATTGAATCCTGTTGGACAGTCACCAAACATTTTGATGCTTTACTATGTTTTACAATATTGGTTGAAGCCTCGCGCAAACAAAGCCCCGCAATATTTTGTTGAAGCGGGGAAAGCTCCGTGATGACTTCAGGTATACTGCAATGAAATTCGATGTTTGCAGCCATCAAAATTTGTTCTATATGAACAAGTTCCTCCTCGATTGTGCTGACTCGCATATCTGCCACCAGCTCACGAACTTGTTGAAGTGCGGACCTCGATGTCTGCTCAATCCCTTTCGCTTCAGTCCTAACTTTATCGGGATGCTCGGCAATACGTTGAATTACTTGGCTTTGCAAAGTGATTAGTGACAATGTATGCCCCAATGTATCATGCAAATCCCGGGCAATCCGAACCCTTTCCTCTTGTTTAATAAGCGTCTTGATTTGTTCATTCGCTTCATACAATTGGCTTTTCAATTCCATTCGTTCATTCATATGTCTGACGCCGTATGGGGAAAGAATGATTACAACTATAAAAGGCAAGAGAGCAACAAAGCCAGAAAATCCATTGTGAAACCAAATCCAACCGGCGCATAGTAAAACGATACTCGCAAATAGCTTCAAGACTATATCGAATCTCTTTTTATCCTCAATCCAGCCGATGAAGTGAGACGTATAAAAACCTAAAAATATGCTGTATGGATCATAGAAGACAACGAAGATGACAGTGACTGCCACCTGAATGAATAGCCACGTGTAAAATTTCTTTATATGGATCGGTTGATAGCACTGCCGGTACGAAATAAAAAAAAGCAGTAACAGGACATAGCCGATTACCGCTTTCACTCCTACTTCTTTGTTCACTTGGTAAAGCGGCATCACCAGATAGACTAAAAATATATAAGGAATAAATCCAAACTTTTTTGGAAACACCCTAAAGTTCTTCATATTTACACCGCTTCCTGTTTCCTTCTGATATATATTGATACTACCATAAATAAAAGAAGATAGAATGCCAGTATTGCAATACTTTTAAATTCCGGGAATTGTCCTCGAATGATTCCCCAGGCGCCATTCCCATAATGGTATGCTGGTAGCCATGACCCGATTAGTTGAATCGTCTTCGGCATGATTTCCATTGGCATCCACAAACCGCCTGTAATCGCCAACGCTAAATAGACAATGTTACTCACGCCGGAAGCAGTATCCACCCGTTTCATCGTGCCAACAAGAACGCCCAACGCAAGGAACGGGAAGGATGCAATCATTATCCAAATGGCGCATAATATCCATTCCGCGAAAGTCATCCTGATACCATTCAGAATAATACCGGCTAAAAAAATGACACCTATCGAAAAAACATGAACCGCAGACTGACCAATCATCTTGGAGATAAAATAACTTGAACTTGGTAGAGGCGTCACCTTAATCCACGTTGTCCACCCTTCATTCCTTTCCTGAACCATCCGAATGCCAAGTGTCATAATCGCACTCCCCATTACACTAAATACCGCAATGGACATAAGGAAATGTTTATTCCACAGCTCCTGATCATCTACCCCTGTGTTAACGACTTTCGTGAAGATGAAATAGAATATGATTGGCATAAGCAGTGACCAAAAGACGAAATAAGGGTTCCGGAAAATCCGGATCATTTCAACTTTGCATTCATTCAAAAGCATCTTCATTCACGATACCCCCTGTTCGACTGTCAATTGTTCGAAAGCGTCTTCCAGTCTTCCTTTATCAATCGAGATATCCGATATTTGTAATCCCTCAGTGAACAGGGATGCTATCACACGATCGGTGTCTTCTGTCTGAATGACGATTCTTCCCTTCTCCTCTGAGATTACGGATATATGGTCCATTGTGAGAAACTGTTCCTTCGGGAATTCTTTCTGCACTTTGAATGAAACCGTCTTTTTCAGCAATCGCTGTTTGATCGTTGAAGGGCTGCCATCCGCTACCAATTTCCCTTTGTTGAATAAAAGAATTCGAGTCGCTGCATCATCCGCCTCTTGTAAATAATGAGTGGAAAATATCACGGTTTTTCCCGCTTCAGAAAGCTGTCGGACAGTTGCCCAAAACTCCCTCCGTGCGGTGCTATCCATGCCTACTGTCGGTTCATCGAAAAATACGAGATCCGGATTTCCTACCATTGCGAGGGCAAAACTGACGCGACGCTTTTGTCCGCCGGATAACTTTTCAGTTCTTTTCTTTAACTCATTTTCCCCGAGTCCGGTCAAGCGGATCATCTCTTCCAATGATAGCGGGCTTGGGTAATAGCTCCTGAATAAGGCAAGGACCTCTTTCACTTTCAACGCATCCATGAGACTAACTTGCTGAAGCATGACTCCTATTCGTTCCCGCACTTTTTGAACTTGTGGCTGCTGATTGAAGAGCGAAACTTTTCCTGAAGTCGGGTTCAGCAGGCCAAGCATCATAAGGATCGTTGTACTCTTCCCCGCACCATTAGGCCCAAGGATTGCTACGACTTCACCTTTTTTGATGGAGAAAGAGACATCCTCAACTGCTTTCTTCCCTTTGAATTCTTTTGTCAGATTTATAATGTCGATAACCGTTTCCATACGCTCACACTCCCTTACTACAATCATATGGAATTGTGAACATTACTTTCAGTATGCTCTGTCATAGAATGAGATGACAATTGTCATGAATAGTTGAGCGGTGGTAGCCTGCTTTGGACGCGCAAAGTAATTTTTCTATCATAAAAAAAGTAGCAAAGGAAGTTTCTCCTCTGCTACTGCACTACTTCATCTTACTTCTTCTTCGAAGGATGCTTTCGCATGCTCTTCGTTACCTTTTTCCATTTATCTCGTTCAGCTGCCTGCGCTTGACGGTTCATTTTGCGATCAAGAAAGGCAATCTCTTTTTGCAGTTTCACATAGTTAGCATAACGCTCCGCGGACAAAACACCTGTATCAAGTGCTTCCTGTATTGCACAACCTGGTTCCCCTATGTGACGGCAATCATTGAATTTGCAAGTCTCGGAAAGAGCCTCAATATCTTTAAATCCGGAGTCTAAACTTTCGCTTTCATTCCATAATTGGAACTCCCTCATCCCAGGCGTGTCGATCAGAACGCCACCCGTCGGTATCTTCAGTAGTTCCCTATGTGTCGTCGTGTGACGGCCTTTTGCATCATCTTCCCGAATGCCTTGTACCGCCATCGTTCCGTCTCCGCAAATCGCATTGACAAGCGATGATTTTCCGACCCCGGAAGAACCTAATAACGCCGCGGTCTTACCACCCTTTAATAAGTCAGTGAGCGGCTCGATCCCTTCACCAGTAGTATTGCTCACAGAATAAATATCCGCACCAGGTGCGATAATTTCTGCCTGTTCGATATAATACTGTGGGGCTTCACTTAGATCCTTCTTCGTCAGCACAACAACTGGTGTTGCGCCCGAATCGTATGCCGCGACAAGGTAACGTTCAAGTCTTCTTGCGTTAAAATCGTGATTCATCGACATGACAAGGAAAACGATATCGACATTCACCGCAATGATTTGCTCGGAAATTGTTGACCCTGCCGACTTCCTTGAAAAAAGTGATGTTCTTGGAAGGATTGCGTGAATGATGCCCCTATCTTCTCCGGGCATTCTCTCTACTAACACCCAGTCCCCTACCGCTGGGAAATCCCGTCTTTCAAACGCTGCATGTTGAAATGCTCCTGAACAGACGGAAAGCCATTCGCCTTCCTCAGTCATTACCCGATACATCCTTTTATGTTCAAGCGTGACACGGCCTGCCACGTAGCTGTCTGCTTTCAATTCATCTATTAGTGCATTGAAGTTCATTTCATGTGTTTCATTCCAGCCGTACTCTTTCAAATTAATCAAATGGTATTCCTCCTATTATGTTCGTGAATATAAAAAAGCATGGTTCCGGATCGGACACCATGCTTTCACGCGCATAACAGAATAGACATGCCTATTTGGCAAGTCTCGCGGGTGATGGAATGGGTCCGATCATTTGTACAATAGCCATATTGATTTTCGCCATAAAACATCACCTACTTTCTGAAAGTTGTTTTTATCATAACAAAGTGACTATTTTTAGTCAACAGTTTTTTCACGTACTGAAAGGATTTTCCATACAAGATAGACGCCATACCCAATAATTACACCGATTGTGTTCAAGATGATATCGTCAATATCTGTGCTACGACCGATGAAATATTGAGTGCCTTCGATGAAGCAAGTGACGCCAAATCCTATGAACAGGATTGATTTAAATGAATCCATCCTACTCCACAACAAAGGAATGAAAAATCCAATTGGTGAAAACACGAACATGTTGCCAAGAAGATTCACAAGCGAAACGCTGCTCCAGCCGCTCACATGTTCATTAACTTGAAAATAATTCAAAATCGTTCGCAACGGGATGAGATTGACACTCGATAGACGATTAATGCTATAAACATCAAAATAGAACTTTCCCGTACTCCCGTCCACGCTCAAACTCCACTTCGGAATAATAGTCTGGGAAGCAAGACCGACTAAGTAGAGGATGAATAAAGCAAGCAGCAATTCATGCAACTTGTTTACGGGAAGCTTCTTTCTTTTGATGATGATCGTTCGTATAAGTACGTAAATTGGCAGTGCAACAACCATATACGAGAGCATCTCTATGACATACATGCTAATTAACCACATAGCTTCTCCTTTTGACTTCGAATTCTTCTTATTAAACATGACGTAATCAAGCTTGGAGTTGTTCCATTTGATTTTTTTCACCTGTGGAAAATTATCGGTCACTTACCGAGGCTTATCGGTCACTATCAGGAAGTTATCGGTCACTTTTCAAGTTTTATCGTCGTTTCAGGACCTTTGACTCACACAAAAAAACTCCGACTGGCAAATGCCATCGAAGCTTTTAAAATTACAACAAACAATCCTTCGGAATCCAACCGACTTCTCCACTGCACAACTTTACTAATGCATATCCTTCGTGACAGTCATCAACTACGGAGACGGTCTCTCCTTTTTCAACAGATAAGAAGGTTGTGCTCAAATCATTTTTGCACATATTCTCTTGAATATACTCATTTTTAATCCACTGTTGAATTCCAAGATTCTTATTTTCACAAAGGGTGAAGTACTCACCTTTCTCTAAAACACGTATTTCATAGTTCGGATAGGTGACTGTTCCAACACGATTTGTTTCATCCACATGACTACGTGTAATAATATTCTCTTTCAATTCATCAACATATGTATAAGCAATATCGTCCCCGTTAATTATGAGCGCATTTAACTGCCCGTCTCTTTTAATTTGATTGCCGCCGTCTAAGGCAATTATCTTTTTCTCCAAATTGATGATTGGTGAGTTGGAGCTTGCAGTAGTAGCGCGGTAGTTGACGACGGGCCAATGTCCTACGATTACGGTTTTATCCGCTTGATGTTCTTTCTCATAAAACGATTGGGTATATAAAGCAAACTCATGACTCGTCCCTTTCCAATCGGGAATATCCTCAATCCCCGCATGGATGATAATAAAGTCTTCAGTTTCATAGGCTATTGGCAATTGGTCCAGCCACTCCAGTTTATCTTGAAAATGCTTTCGATAATGCTCCCCAAGTTCTTGAAGTGTCGCAAAATCCTCCAGCGCTTTCCCATGCCGTTCAAGCATTTCATTCAAAACGGAATGTTTTCGCTTCGTCATATAGTTTTTAATGCCTTCAACATTATTAAAAACATAATTATGGACGACATCGCAATTCCCTTTCGTGATAAACACCCGATCCGATTCTTCGCAAAGTTTTCGTGCAAACGCCACCGTCGATAGACTATCTGGCCCTTTTTCACATAGATCGCCATTGATGAATAAATAATCATCTGTCGTGTAGTTCACTTTCTTAAGCAATTGTTGAAACAGTAGAAGGTTTGCGTGAACATCGGACGTAATGATAACCCGTCTGTCCTTCTCCAATTTCAATTCCCTTATTTCGATCATAATACGATTTCCCCTTTTCTGAACGTTTATCAGAATTTCTATAAGAATGACTATACCATATGGAAATGAACGGCAAAAGGGTCCCACACAAACGGGACCCCTCGTAAAAAAGAAATGAAATCTTGCAAACTCGCTCTTTCGTCCATATTGTAGATAAACTTTCTTGCAAATAAGCATAAATTTGGATATTCACGCATAAACTCGGAAACTTGCGTATAATTCCGTGAAACTGCGCATAAATGTAATAAATTGCTCATAAATCGCCGCAAAGACGCATAAGGGAATTTATTCACGCATAAATGTCAACTTCACTTACACTTTCCTGCTCAATTTCACGTCGAATTCCGGATGTGTCACATATTCTTGGTATTCCACTTTGCCGTCGAACTTTAAATACTCCTCGATGCGAGCCCGAATCGCTGGCTGCTTAATATACTCGATCACTTCTTCCTTAGGAACCCACCTGCAATCCGTCGTTTCATCAGATGTGGATAATTCCCCGCCAATTGGCTTGCATGCAAAGTCGAACATCACTTTCGTAGGTACATCCGTCACTCCGTCATACCATTTGTAAATCGCAGAATTCGTATACACGCCTATCAAATGACTGACTTCCACATCGATGCCGCTTTCCTCTTTCACCTCCCGGATCAAGCCATCCATGAGGTTCTCCCCAACTTCAACCTGCCCACCCGGGAATACCCAGCCTCCATGATGCGTTTTTACGATTAATAAATTCCCTTCCCCATCTTCAACAAGCCCCCCACAGGCTACAATATGTGTTGGCATCGCCATGTTCCCATCCCCATTCTTTTAGATAATCCCTATACATTTATAATAGTAGCAATTCTCCACCATTAAAAAAAGCTTCTGATTCGATTATTCGAATCAAAAGCTAAAGATGTTAAGCCTTTACCACGTCACTATAATAAGCGTCCAATTCCTTATAATACTTATTCATGGACGAAGGGGACACTTCGAACCATTCAGCAATCTCTTTCAACGTCATGGACAACGGCTCGAAAAATGAATGTTCCTGTCCGAAACGGATAGCACCTGCCGCAATGGCCACTTCCTTCCTGGCATTTGGTTGTTGCTCCACTAAAAAGTCCTCAATCACGTCAAGTAATTTATTCGGATCCCGATCATGTTTTTCCAAAAACTCCATGGCTGATAATAAAACCCCGGATTCAAAATTTGTAAACTCTCCACCGGCATAGCCAGATTCACCGAGACTCTTCCAGAACTCTAAGGAATTTTCCTTTATAAATATGGAAACCAGTTCCTCTGGTAAATATCGCTTAGCAAATTCATTGATCACGTTCGTATGGTCTGTCGGGAAGAAAATTAGGCTTGAAACAGCTAAG
This sequence comes from Sporosarcina thermotolerans, assembly GCF_042658975.1. Classification (NCBI taxonomy): domain Bacteria; kingdom Bacillati; phylum Bacillota; class Bacilli; order Caryophanales; family Caryophanaceae; genus Sporosarcina; species Sporosarcina thermotolerans. Next base: position 57,310 of record NZ_JBHSRM010000015.1, read on the forward strand.
TAGTGATTTTCATTCCCTGTTCCGTCAGGCAAGATGAAGCAGTATAAGTGAACGCCTTCCGGTACAGGTTTCTCTCCTTCACGCCGTAAACGGATCACTTCATCCGTAAAGATCATTTGAACGGTTATGTAAGCTTCATCCACTTCTTTTACTTCCCCGATAAATGCGCGGGGTTGCTGCCAAGCGTCAACAACTCGTAATACTGAGGGACGGACTATTTTCTTCTTCTGCTTATCCAAATATCCGAGCCAGATATCGGAACGATAATGGAAAAAGAATTCGTCCAAACAAATCGCTTCTATCATTTCCTCTGGTAAATACTTTTCTAAAGAGCTTTTCCATTCATTAGCTAACTTCAAGTAATCAGGTATATCTTTCCGTTCCGGATATTCTTCATAAAATGATTGCAGTACGCGCTCCAGTTCTTCCTTTTGAACCGTTTCAACTGAGACTGCTTTTTTTGATTGGCAACATTTCTTATATTTTTTACCGCTTCCGCAAGGGCATGGGTCATTTCTTCCTATCATTTGATACACTTCCTTTAAATATTTCAACTCTATAAGTTTAACATTTTTATTGAGTTTTCGACACAGTTTCATTTTACTGCTGTCGGTTATTTAAAAGTTAGTTGATTTCACATATGCAAAAACGTACAGAACTCCATCTCCATTTTCATTGCACATGTACGTTATATAGTACAAATATAAATCTTTGTAATTTATAAAAGGATAATAAATTCCCATAAATTACACTAACCTCATAGTTAGAGGTGATTAGCTTGACAACTTCATCAAACTTCATACGGCTTGTCGGAATCCATTTGCGTATGGTTAGGGAAGTAAAGGGGATTAAGCAAGAATGGCTGGCGGAGAAAGCGGGAATCGCCAGGGCAAGGATATCGGAGATTGAAAATGGGAAAGGCAATGCTACATTGGGTACAGTTGAAAAAATCATGGATGCTTTGGAAATCACACCGGTTGAATTATTTAACTTCCAAAATCTCTCGGATATCGAGGATATTACGGACAAAAAGTTACTAATCGATATCCATCGAACCTTGCTTTTGGAAAGGGATTTGAGTGAAATCCAATATGTGGTCAACACGACGAAAGACTTTTTACGGACTGTTGATAAAAAATCAGATTACGGAAAAAAATGAAAGAGCCTTGCACAATAATTCAAGCGTGCAAGGCTTTTTTTTCAACACTCCCGCTGCCCATTCCCACTTGTCGGGGTAAGTCTCTTCTGCTTGGCTTGTTTTTCAAGAAGTTTTAATAATGTATGTTGGATAAACTTTGTTTCCGGTGATGCGTACTTTGGATTTGCAAGGTTTTTTTCCTCATATGGATCTGTAGTAACATTGTACATTTCATATTGTACTGGCACGGGTTCCGTTTTGGTTGTGGTGATGGAAAGTACAGCCTCGCTAGTATCCGAAATTGGGAAAGTCCCTTTCGTTACCGTAACTTGATCCTCTACATTGGGATCGCTCCAAAATTGAGGATTGTCATAGTAACGGGATAGTTTCCATTTTTCATCGCTATGATTTTTTCCCGTTTTCAATGTAGTGATCACGGTCTCTAAGTGATTTGGTTGAGTAACAGATTCGTAAGGCTTTCCTGTTAATGTTACTTGATTCAACCCTCTTGAAAACTCATCATCTGTCATGAAATAGAGCGGTTCATTCGAACGCGAAAACTTTCTCTTCCCCTCTAAAACCGGTGTTAAATCGCGCCCTACTAGTGGATGCACCTCCGTATGATCCCGCTTAAGTCTATCCTGAACATAGTCAATCGGAATATCTGCTAGCCCTAATAATGTAGGAATAATATCAACATGACATGTTAACATATCTGTTTGTTCTCTACCTGAAAAGAGTTTCGGATTATGGATGATCAATGGGACATGTAAAGATTCCTCATATGCATTATGCCATTTCTGAAACAGTCCCCCATGCGAGCCTAACAAATCCCCGTGATCTGATGTAAAGACAACAATCGTATCTTCATAAAAAATGGATTTACGGAGCGCATCGAACACTTTGAACATTTCATCGTCAACTTCTTTTTGGAGTGAAAAATAGAACTGTCTAAGAAAATCTGTATCGAATGTCGGTTGCAAAGCCAATTGGTACGTATCCCGATAACTTTTCTGAGCTGACGGTTTTGTTTGAAGACTTTCATCCGCAGTTGGAGCGGGAGGAATTATTGGTACGGAAGGATCTATTTTAAAGTTGAAGGTCGGTAGGAAACGGGTGAATAATCCAAGTAAAACGATATCATGGGGATTTACGAAAGACGAGACGATAAGCCATGGCTTACTCTCCTCTGTATACCCCTTTTCTAAATCACTTAATAGCGACACGACTTCTTTAGCATAGATTACATCCCGGCCACTTACACCCATCCCTGCGGAGGAGCCGGAATTCCTTGGATCACTTCCATGAGGTTCGGGACCTATCCATCCTGAAAACCCAAATGATTCAAGACGATCTGCTCGCTCATATATCCGTGAATTCTTCGGATTCGGTACACCTGTATTCGTGCCATAGCTTGGCAATGAATCATGTGTACCCGGTATCAAGATGTCTTCTTCAGATATATGCCATTTTCCTTTCCAAAAGGTGCGATAGCCTGCAGTTCGGAAGTAATCACCAAGGGTCGGAACAGTATTTGGGTCAAGCCAAAACATATCAGCATCAAACGACCCCTTTGCAGCACCCGGCGTTTGGGTTACGCCATGTAGGGACGGATACTGTCCTGTAAACAAGGTCGCCCTACTGGGGGCACAAGCTGTACTCCCAATATAATGATTGGAAAAACACATTCCATTATCACGAAGAAGTTCTTGTGTTTTCAAATGCGTTTTCCTCCATTGGCTCAGTTCTTCATTCTCATAGACAAGCGGGAAACGCTCTTCATCAACAATGATGAAAAGGAAATTTGGTTTCTTTTTATGTCGGTTCAAGCCATCGGACTGATTCATAGATTCTTGCGCCAATTTTACACCCTTTCTATCCTATAAATGTTGCTCTTCTATTTTATGTACGACTTAAGGAATGGGTGCATCGCCTATTTGGCATGGGATTCATAAAAAGAAAAAGCCCTACATCGAATGTGGGCTTTGTGTGTAGCATCATTCTATCCTTTTTTCACTCATAAGATCATTTACTGTTCCAATACGTAGTCCTTTAGAATTTATTTCCCTAATCATCCTATCCAAGCCTTTGGCTACAGGATCAGTTGGATGCATAAGAATCATCGCGCCGTTTTCCACCTTGGAGACAACTCGATTGACCATTTCAGTAGGCTCAGGTTTTCTCCAATCAACCGTATCAACCGTCCATAGTATCGTTTTCATCTTCAGCTCATGCGCTACATCTACAGTTTGCTGATTGAAGCTCCCACTTGGAGGTCCAAACCATTTCGCTTGAACGTTCAAGGTTTCAAAAATGACATCATTTGTTTTTGTGATTTCTTCCATTGTCTCGGCCTTCGAACGTTTCTGAAGATCCGGATGACTGTACGCATGGTTTCCTATTTCATGGCCTTTTTTATAAATCATTATAGCCAGATCTGGATTCGCTTTCGTCCAACTTCCATCAAAGAAAAATGTTGCTTTCACTTCATGTTCATCTAAAATTTTGAGGATGGGTGGGATAAATTCATTGCCCCAAGCTACATTAATGAGTAGTGAAACCATTGGTTTTTCGGGATTCCCTCTGAAGATTGGTTGAGGCTCCAAATCGTCCAAATGAACGGCAGGTGGTATTTCCTCAAAAACGAGCATTGATTCATCATATTCGCCCGCCTTCTTCATCTTTTTATAACTCGCTTCAACATCAACTCGTAGTCCATTGTATCCCGGGATAGCCTTCCATACTCTATCAATTTTCGCATCAATTGGTTTTACTTCATGCTGCTCACTTTTTGACTGTATCTCTTTATATAATTCATCCTTCTCCATCTTTGAGTTAAGAAAAGCAGCTTTGTTTGGCGTCGCAAAACTTAACGCCACTATGAAAATGAAGACAAGAAGTAGCCAAGCTTTTTTCGTCATAGCAAGTCCTCCACCTTTGATATGTTGGCCTTAAGATTCCCTTGCATTCGGGAACTATACTTGTCCCCAATGACAGTTAATGGCTTTACCCGTCGCGTGAAAGAGATTATTTAATAGGCCAAGTTATAGCGGTGCATAACCCCGCCGACTGTAGAATAAAGTTGAATATACCATGCAAAGGAGTGATTGAATGGCGAAATGCAAAAAATGTGGTGCGGATAAATCTAAATGTAATAATTGCAAGAAGTGCTGAAAAAAATACTTAGTTGATCAAAAGTAGGAGGCCAATCATATACGATTGACCTCCTACTTTTAGTATTTAATTTACTTGCTGTCCCATGTAAGCATCCCATTTTTCCTGGAATTCACTTATCTTATTATTCATATCCTCTTCGCTTGGTATATGCGCAAGGATTTCATCCTGACTATACAGTTTACCGCCTTTGATGATGCGATGGATGTCTGTAGTATGTCGAATAGCTTTTAGCGGATTTTCGCTTAAAATAACAAGATCGGCAATATAGCCTTCTTTTATCACACCGATATTCTCAAGATTGATGGACTGGGCTGCATGAATTGTTGCGGCTTGCAAGGATTCCAATTCCGTAAATCCTATTTCATTGAAAATCTCCAATTCCCTATGAAGCGCCATTCCAGGAAACGTATAAAGGAGCGCAGGCGTATCTGTTCCAGCTACAACCGTACCACCTAAATCGTAATATGTTTTCGCAATGATTTTGGTGAACTTCGTCAATTTACCGACTTGTTCTTTCACTCCTTCAATGTTGCTCTCCATCGCCTTCCAATGGTCAATCAGTATATTCCCTTCTTCCAGAGAGTTTGTTATTTTGTTCTTTGGATACCAAACTTCAGGATACCTCTCCGCTTGGTCTGAAAGGACAATCGTTGGGCAAAGTTTGACATTGTATTGAATCATCTGTTCACAAAGCTCTTTTATCTTATTTTCGTCCGGTTCATCCCAATTAATATGACTCCACTCCGTTTGGTCTGCCGATGGATACCATCCCGGATAAAGCGCCTGAGCAAACCCGGATGCATGCTCAAACCAAGTGACACCAAATTTAGCTACATCCAAGGCATTTAACTCTTTGGAATGAATAATGTCGCAACTCACTTCCAAATTGAACTTTTTCGCCTCGTCAACCGTTGCTTTCATCACTTCTTTATTCGCCCATCCATAAAGTTTTATAAATTTCGCTCCCACCTCAGCCTGTCTTCTCACTTCTTTTCTCGCCTCTTCCGGATCTTCGGTCACCAAGTTTCCGAAGCTCGTCGGCCCCCAAAGCCCTGGCTCTCCGTCAATCATCCGATCTGCTGCATAGACTCTTGGTGTCGGCGCATCTAACGGAGCTTCGATCAAGCTTTGAAGAAATATCACATTTCCAGCTGTATTTCGGACCGTCGTGATGCCGGACGCCAAAAAATGCGGAGCAAAATTTTCCTGGATATGACAATGCATGTCAATCAACCCTGGAATGATGAATTTCCCTTCAGCATCGACAGTTGGAAGGTGATCCGGTACCATTTCAGTCGAACGATAAATTTTCGAAATCTTATTTTCCTTTACTTCAATTGCACCGATGAAAGAATCCCCATTTTCCACATCGATAATCATTCCATTCTTTACAATGTATTCTTTACTATCAACCATTTCCATACCCCCGTGAAAGAATTTTGTCAATATACATTCAATTTTAGATGAAGCAATTACATATTCATATACCAAAACCGAAAAGAGCATCTAAAGGCCTAAAAACGGAAGGGCCCAAAAAAATATTTGACAACTTTGTGAACAAGGTAAATAATAAAGAAAAGGGGTGTTGGTAATGGATTCCAGATTAAAAATGTTGAATGCAGTAAAAGTAGTCGGGTTAACCATCCTTACCATCGGAATCGCCATATTCTTATACGGATTTTTCGTAAGCGATTACAGCGCCATCACAGGCGTAGGAATTGGTACAGTAATGGGAGCCATATTCATTTTCCTAATGGGCATTTTTTTCGTCGCAACAGAAGAAATGCAAGAAAAAGTAAAAAGACAACTTATGCAATAAAAAGCCAAAAAGGGAGCACCCAAAGCGGGCGCTCCCTTTTTTATATATTATCATCCAGCTCCGGACGCTATCTGCTCGGGTCGCTTCGGTTCTGAAAGAAAAGGCAAAGAGCGCCTTTTTTTCAAACCCTCCAGCGCCTGTCGCAGCTAAAGCCGTCACGAAGAACGGCCTTTTGCGAGTAAAAACGTAGCGTTACGAGCAGTGGTCGCAAGCGTCCTCCGCTTTTGGGTATCACATATCCCATACCAAGATCAACAACGTACCAAAAATCGTGAACAACGCTATAGCGATGCCATAGTAGATGTTCATATAAATTATCGTCTTATCCTCTGACTCCCCTACATGCATAAATCCGACCAACTGAACGGCCGCTTGCACAAAAGCAGTAGCTAAAAGAATCGTAATCCCGACATTAAATGACACATCCAAGAAATAGACAGTCAACGCAGCTGCCGTCAGAACCAATGAAAAGACGAAGCCCATCACTTGTTTACGTGGGAATAACTCAATCATCTTACATCATTCCTTTCAAATAGATGAAGCTGAAAATGAAAATCCAAACAACATCTAAGAAGTGCCAGTAAAGCGAAAAGATAAACGACTTATTGGCCGTTTGAGGCGTTATGCCCTTTTTCTTCACTTGCATAATGATGAATAGTCCCCAGAAAAGACCAACCGTTACGTGAGCCCCGTGCGTTCCCAATGTTGTTAATAAAATGCCAGTAAAGGCACTAACCTGAAGACCCGCACCAATATGTGCATAGTGCATGAACTCATAAATCTCAACGCCAAGGAACGCAAGACCAAGCAGCAATGTAATCGAAAAGAAAGTCAACATGGCATTCTTTCGTCCGATTCTCATTGCATGTATACCAAGACCAATCGTGAAACTACTTGTTAAGAGCACAAACGTTTCAATGAGAACAGGAGTGAGCTCAAATATCTCAGCTCCTGCTGGTCCATTTCCAATACGGTTTTCTAATGTGAAGTAAGTCGCGAAGAGGGTTGCAAAAAGCATTACTTCCGCACCGATGAAAACCCAGAAACCAAATATATTCATCTTATTTTGTTCAGTTGCATATTCAAGAGGAACCGAGTTATCTATTTTCATCAGTCAACACCTCCCAATCTTTTTCCGTAGCTTTAATATCCTCAACAGAAATATAATGTCCGTCGTCTTTTTCAAATGAACGATGTGCCATGCATGCGAATATTGCTATCGTTGTAATAATCGCTGGGATCCACATGCTAAATACGAACGAGAAGCCCCAGACGAAGAAAATACAGCTCATGATAAACGGCATACCGCTATTATTCGGCATATGAATCTTTTCGATTTCACCTTGGAATATCGGCTTCCCGTTTCTCTTATGATCCCAAAGCGCTTCGATTGAATCGACTTGTGGAGTCCGTGCAAAGTTATATGATTGGACTGGAGTTTGCGTTGCCCATTCAAGTGTACGAGCATCCCATGGATCCGATCCAATGTCCCTTGAAGAATGGCGCACGCTATAATAAACGTTGTATACGATCAATGCAAATCCAATTGCAAGTCCGATTGCCCCAGCAAAGGAAAGCATATTCAACGGACCAAAACCAGTTGCTTCGGAATATGTGTACATACGTCGTGCTTGTCCATCTAACCCCGTGAAGAACATCGGGAAGAATGTGACGTTAAAGCCAATTGCGACAAACCAGAATGCCCATTTTCCGATACGTTCATTTAACATGAAACCAAACATTTTCGGCCACCAATACGTTAGACCCGCAAGCATCGCGAAGACGACACCTGGAATGATTGTGTAGTGGAAATGCGCGACCAAGAACATCGTATTATGGTATTGGTAATCGGCACTCGCCATACCAAGCATGACCCCTGTCACCCCACCGATTGTGAAGATCGGGATGAACCCTACTGAATACAGCATTGGTACCGTAAACTTAATCTTCCCTTTCCTCATCGTCAACAGCCAGTTGAAGATCTTAATCCCGGTTGGAATCGCAATCGCCATTGTCGTGATGGAGAAAATACTATTGGAAAGTGGTCCTTGCCCCATCGTGAAGAAATGGTGCATCCAAACTAAGAAGGACATAAATGAAATGACCACGATTGAAGCGACCATCGATTTGTATCCGTAAAGATTTCGGCGTGAGAATGTAGAAATGATTTCACTATATATACCGAATGCCGGCAATATAAGAATATATACTTCCGGATGCCCCCAAACCCAGAATAAGTTCGCCCAGAGCATGTCCATTCCGCCATTCGTCATAGTGAAGATATGTGTGCCGAATAGCCGGTCCATCGTTCCAAGTAGAAGAGCAATGGTTAGTACTGGGAATGCGAAAACTACGATTGCATTTGTGATTAAAGCAGTCCATGTGAACATTGGCATTTTCATCAATTTCATACTAGGTACTCTCATTTTGAAAATTGTAACGATAAAGTTAATACCAGATATTAATGTACCAATACCTGCAATTTGAATCGACAGCATGTAGTAGTTTGTACCGACCGATTGACTGAAATCATTCCCTGCAAGTGGGAAATATGATGTCCAACCGGCGTCAGGAGAACCTCCAATGACAAATGAGATGTTGAATAGCATTGCTCCCATGAAGAACAACCAGAAACTAAGTGCGTTTAAACGTGGGAATGCTACATCGCGTGCCCCGATTTGGAGTGGTACGACAAAGTTCATTAATGCGTATATGAATGGCATTGCCATGAAGATGATCATGACAACTCCGTGTGTTGTAAATACTTCATTGTAATGTTGTGCATCTAACAGAGTATTATCGGGAACGGCAGTTTGTGCACGCATCATTAATGCGTCGACCCCTCCGCGGAATAGCATGAGCAATGCGGCGATGAGGTACATGATACCGATTCGTTTATGGTCAACCGTTGTTAGCCATTCACCCCATAAATATCCCCATTTTTTGAAATAGGTTAAACCTATAACTATTGCAATCATCGTTAGACCGATGGCAACCATTGATGCGTAGATTGCGGGGCTTGGATGAGGTATGGCAAATCGATCAAAGTAATCCATTCTTGTTGTACTCCTTTCGAAAATCTAAAAAAAGATTAGAGCTATTAATGACCTGAATGGTCTGTGTCTTCCTCTTCATGTGCGTGTTCTGAATCGTGTTCGTTTGAACCGTGATGACCTTCGGGTGGTGGTAGGAACCCTAAATGAGTTCCGCTGAATGTTAATTGACCGAGGTGACCTGGTTCTAACAATTCATCGAACTTTTCTTCAGTAAGGGGTTCAGCATTCGCTTTTACATCTTCAACCCATTTATCAAATTCCTTAGGAGGCATGGCTTCTACGTGGAAGATGTTTTCGGCGAAGCCTTTCCCGCTGAAGTTTGCGTTTCTTCCCATGTACTCACCTGGAACTTCCGCTGCGAGGTGCAAAGTAGTGATCATGTCTGACATCGCATACTTTTGTCCGCCTAATTGTGGAATCCAGAAGCTTGTAATTGGACCGTAAGAGTAAAGTCTGAACTCCAATGCACGATCTGTCGGGATATATAAGTAGTTCACTGTTTCAATATCTTCTTCAGGGTAACTGAAATGCCACTTCCAGTCAGAGGATGAAGCGTAGACAATCAGCGGTTCTTGATCCTCATATCCTTTTGGAGTCGCCTCAACTTCATATGTGGATTTGACCGTAACAATTGAAAGGAAAATGATTATAATTACTGGAATTGCAACGATGAATGTTTCAACAATCGGATTCCCTTCAATATGTGGTGGTTCATAATCCTCACTTTGTTTTGAAGCGCGGTACTTAAATACGACATACGCCATCAGTCCGAAAACAGCAATCACTACGATTGCCATCGTCGCAATTGAAATCCAAATGACATTGGCAGTCGTTTCAGCTTGCGGCCCTTTAGGATCCAAAACCATTAGTGGTTCACAACCCGCCAACACTGCGAGAAGGCCAATAACTAAACTTAAAAAAGTCCATTTCTTTATCATGAAGAAACCCCTTCCTTTTAATCTATAAGCTGTTAAACAACCGAAGTAATGTGTGACTTCAACATCTTGTTCTTTATTTTAATAGAATGAAAAACTAAAAACAATTAGATGAACTACACTTCACAAAAACTTCACCTGAAAACGTGAAATACTGTCACTAAACGTTCATCATTCAGTTATATAACGGACACATTTCAATTTGATTACTGATGTATATTTTGTTAAAAAATAAAAACAAACCAAAATTAATTACTAAATTCATTTAAACAAGCGAGTCTCTAAAAGGAGCACGCTATTTGTGATACTTGCCAGTTTTTCACACGCTTACTTTGTTAGTTAACGGAGAACCTATTAAACGAAAGGTGTTGATAATTGTGAAGTTATTTCAATTACTGGTTGTTTTATTTCTTCTGATACCACCTATTTCCCATGCAAATACAGACACTGATCAGGTAAAAGTAGCTTTTACGCGCGATGGCTTTCTTTTTGTTAAAACAAACGGCGAGGAAGAAAAAATAACTGAGGAGAAGGCAATCTATCCTTCTCCACCGGAATGGTCGCATGACAGTAAAATGTTGCTTTATCAAAAACTTGTGACTGATTCCCCTGATGATCCCGATAAAACGTCAAATGAATTATGGGTATATGATGTCGTAACTAAAAAGCATCAAAAAATTTTCTACAACGGTAATAATCCTCAATGGTCGCCTATTGAGAATATTGTCGCCTTCAATGCGGGGGGTGTTTTGAATATTTCCGATTTGAAAAACTTCTATAATATTGCATTAGGGGTGGATGATTACACATGGCAGCCTGATGGAAAAGGTTTTATCGCTTCTTCCGGTGCATCTCTTCGTCCTGATGGATGGACCCATACGATCCTTTATACGATCTCAATTGAAAATGGCTATAGGAACATTCCTGATTTAATGGACCATGGAAAGAAATTGTTTGTGGTCCCGAAAGAAGTACGAAAAGGTGATGTGAGTGTCATTTCTATCGGGGCGGAAAAACTTACTTATTCCCCAGATGGAAAATGGATTTCATTTGTTATTTCTCCTACTGCATCCTGGTCTATGGACAGTGACATGCTTGCATTGATTTCTTCAGACGGGAAAGATTTTGAAGTGATAGATGAGGTAATTTTGGAGTTTACTCCCAAATGGGCATATACCAAGAATCTTCTTGGCTATATCGCAGGCGGAGGACGGATTGTCTTTGGATTTAAAAATAAGGATATGAAAGTAACAGAGATTCCCATGGATTCAACCGTTAATCTTACACCTGAAAATTATGCGGAAATGGGCTTCACATGGGTTGATGACAATTCACTTATTGTCTCAAGGGTTCAGGAAACAGAGTGGTCCAATGACCCAAAAAAACGACCAAAACCAGTTTTATATTTAGTTTCTTTGACTGATGAACGTCAAATCAAACTGACAAATCCTCATAAGAATAAAGGGGATTATCAACCACAGTTTTTAACTTCCATTGATAAAATCACTTGGCTAAGACAAAGTGATTTGGTGGAGGGCCATGGAGATCTATGGAAGGCAGATCGAAATGGAGAAAATGCAGAAGTTTGGATTAAGGATGTGGAGTTATACTCATTTTACCAAAAACATACAAAAACGAGTCCTTTATGAGGACCCGTTTTTGCAATCTATATCAACCGCGCGCGTTGTCCTAGATTATGCCTTTCGGTTTACTATATCCATGAGGTTCTGACGTTGTTCTTCAGTTGCATTTTTACTGAACTCCACTAATTCTTCAACTGTATTAATTGCTCTTCCAGCAATGTTGACAGGTAACGCTTCGGTTAGTCCAAAGAAGATAGTATTTAGATGGACCGTAGCTGTCGTCTGACGAATTTCTCCGGAATCGTCTTCAACCAATGTTACTCGGTTTACGACATCTCCTTCTACAAATGTGAGTATTCCTTTGAAAATATTTCTTGTATAGTTAAACACCTGTGGCGTGTCCGTTGGATCCAGTAAAATCGGGAAGGAAATCCCAATTGGCCCAGAAACATCGAAGAATCCTGGTAGGAATCCACCCGGTTGTTCAATGATTTGATCAGATTCGATCGTGGCTCTTTCATCAATTTCTGTTAAGTTTGTACATGTTGGAGTTGTGACATTAATAGGCGCAGTCACGACAAGTGGAAACTCTCTTTCATCAATGCTTACGACTGCGACATTACGGTACTCCCCAGGACCATGATCTGAAAATGATATTTCATATGGGAAACAAGCAATTTCCCCAGGGGCTAATTCATGCAAACCTGTTAATGGGAATGGTCCAGCAATTGTCGTGAAATCGAGGTCAGGCGCGGCTCGGAACTGAATTTCATCCAAAATTTCCAAACCAGTAGTCGTTGCATTTCCATAATTCGAAACACAGACAGAGCCGGATACTGTATACGTTCTTGTTTCACTTTGTACAAATCTATCTGCAGTAATTCGGTAATGAACGGGTATTGTATCAGATGCAAAGAAGTTAAACGTAATATTTTCTGGTGTAGCTGTTTTAACAATTGACCAATCGTAGACGATTACTTCGTTTAAAACGACAGAATTAGCTGTTTTCGTCGCAGCAATTTTTGGTATAAGTAACCCCATATTGTAACCTCTTTCTTTTTATTTTTGAGAGCGCTCTCTGTACCAAGATATGTAGCCTTTACAATCTGAGATGGACAATCCTACTGGTCTAATCGTATACTTTTCAATAAATCCTTCAATCCTGCCATTTAAATCAAAAAACAGCCCAGAAAATCAGTGATTTCACTGACTTTCTGGGCTGTCTCATTTTATGATTATAGTGTTACTCGTGTACCCGTTTTTCCTTCAAGAGCATCTTTTAGCTTGTCGATTGAAGTAATGACGACGTTTTTGCCGCCTTTTTCTAAGAACATAATCGCTGCTTCGATTTTTGGACCCATGCTTCCTTTCGGGAAGTGGCCTTCTTCCATATAACGAAGTGCTTCTTCAACTGTCATTTCAAGCAAGTTTTGTTGTTGTGGAGTTCCGAAGTGGATCGCCACTTGTTCAACACCCGTTAAGATGAATAGGTAATCTGCTTTTACTTCCGCTGCAAGTAATGCACTTGCGAAGTCTTTATCGATAACAGCATCTGTACCTTTTAGAATACCGTTTTCTTCAGTGACAGGGATTCCGCCGCCGCCAGCTGTAATAACAGTAATTTCCTTGTCAAGAAGTGCTTCAATAGCTTCTTTCTCAACGATTCTAACCGGTTTTGGAGATGCGACAACGCGTCTGTACCCTCTACCGCTATCTTCAATGTATGAAATTTTCTCTGTCTCAAGAATTTTGTCTAATTCTTCTTGTGTGTAGAATGGACCAATTGGTTTCGTCGGAGTCGCGAATGCTGGATCCTCTTTAGAAACAACGGATTGCGTAACAATTGTTGCAATCGGTCTGTTAATGCCACGTTCAACCATTTTGTTCTTGAATTCTTGCTGGATCAAATAACCAAGGTTACCTTGTGTTTCAGCATCCAATACATCTAAAGGATAAGCTGGAACAACAGATTCCGCCATTTGGTTTTTAATTAACGTATTCCCAACTTGCGGGCCATTTCCGTGAGTGATGACAACTGTATTGCCTTGTTCGATTAAGTCAAGAACTGGACCGCTACTTTCACCAATGTTTTGGATTTGCTCTTCAAGCGTACCTTTTTGACCTTCTTTAATAATCGCGTTTCCGCCGATAGCTAAAACGATTTTTTTACTCATCAATATCTCTCCTTTACCCTTAAAAATCATTTCAACAAAGTATATAACAGAAAAGTGGAGAGGAACAAGAAAAAAAATCCATTTCCTCTCCAAATCAATTTCATTATTCTGCTTCGATTAAACCAAGTTTCACTGCATATGCATCGATTGCTTTTTCAAATGCAGCCAATGGAGCACGAACAGTACCCGCACCGATTTGTCCAACGCCAGCTTCTCTGTGAGCGATACCTGTGTTAATAATCGGTTCGATTCCAGTTTCAACAACTTTTCGAGCGTCGATTCCAAGGGCAGAACCTTTGAAATCCCAAGTTGGTATGGAGAAGTTCGGGTTGTGATCGATACAAATATCCATCATATCGTTACTTGTCGTAACTGCATCATCCATACCGCCAGCACCTACGAAGCGTGTTACGCCAGGAGCAGCGATCATTGCAAATCCACCAACACCAAATGTTTCAGTGATTGCACTGTCACCCATGTCTTTACAAGCCATGTCTTGATCGTATCCTGTGAAGAATAGACCTTGTGGTGTATTAACCGGTGCTGTGAACCATTGGTCACCCATACCAGCGATACGGATTCCGAACTCATATCCGTTACGGCACATTGCTGTTACAACAGTACCATGTTGGATTTGTCTTGCCGAATCCATTACTGCTTTTGTGGAAGCCATAGCAATGTTCAAGAAGTACTGATCTGTGTCAGCAAGGAATTGGATAACGTCTTGCTTGTCTTTTTCATCTACATCTGTTTGTAGGATGTATGGAACGATTTCTTTTAAGAAGATAAGTGATCCCGCAATATTACGTTGGTGGAATTCGTCACCCATTGTAATTGCTTTCGCCATCATAACGTTGACGTTTAGGCCGTCACCTTTAATGTTAAGAGCTTTAGATAGTGTTGGTCCAAGAACATCTCTGAACCAGTTTAGACGGTTAATTACTTCCTCTGAGTAAGCACCGAAACGAAGTACTGCACCAATTCCTTCATTCATTGTGCAGTATGCACGGTTTCCGCCGTCACGATTTTCCGCAACGAGAACAGGCATGCTTCCGGATGTGATTCCGCCCATCGGACCTACTGCGTTTACGTGGTGACATGGAATAAATTCGATTTCGCCGTTTTCAAGCATAGTACGTGCATCATCAGCATTCGTTGCCCAGCCTTCAAATAATGTAGCACCAATACATGATCCTTGCATTGGGCTTGTCATGTTTTCCCATTTGATAGGCGGTCCAGCATGAAGTAATACTTTCCCGTTTAATTCTTCAATAACTGATTTCGCTGGCACTACATCATTTAAAAATGGTGCGCTTGATACAATTTTATCGATAACCGCTCGGTTTGCTTCATCAATTGTTTTAAATTGTCCGTACATTGTGGTTTCCTCCTGAAAAATCAATATTTCTATAAAGATTACCTATTTAAAGCTTCAGCCATTTAGCTGCAGCGCCTATGAGTTCGGGTCATAAGCCGATTTGGCTGTGAGGCAAAAGACGCCTCTTCGCCAAGTCGTCTTATGCCTGTCGCTCCTAAACAGGCGCTTCCGCTTTTGTTTATTATTTAAGAAGGCTTAAGATTTTGCGTAGTCTTGGGTTTCCGCCAGCAACTGGACGCCAGTCATATTGAACAACTCTGCCGCCGTTTGCAGTAACCGAATTAGTGAAGCTCTTCAAACCAACGTTAACAACGTTAGGTTTTTCAGACAATAGTTTCTGGATTGCTTCTGAAACAGTAAAGTCAGCATTTGTAGCTGCTTCTTTCATTGGAGTTACTTCTTTTATTCCTTCTTCAACTTGAATGCCAAGCATTGCTAAAGCAGTAAGAGTAGCTTGGTTGTTGCTATCACGAATGATAACTCCAGCTTCTTTTAGTTTCGCCTTTTGCTCATCGATGCCTTGTGGGTCTTGATCCGTACCGCAAACAGTTGCAACGAAGTAAATGTTTTTGCCATTTGCTTTTGTTTCTTGTTGGATTTTTTCGATGCCTGGAAGCAATGCGCCAGCCATATCTTCGTGTGCGCCATAGCCAAGAACAAGGTCAAATAGGATGACTGCTGTTGATTCGTCTTGAGCAGCTTTTTGGAAGAATTGGATTCTTGTATCTGGATCAATCATTGGATGTGGTTTTCCTTGTGTGTAAATATCATCACCAAGGTCAATTACTTCAAAACCGTCCGCATTTAGAAGGTAACCAGCTTGGCCATGGTCAGTTTCTCCAAGGTTCAAGCCTCTGCTGATCAACGTAGCTGCTTCATACCCAAGCGTACCGCCTGAATATAGACCTTTGATCGTTTTTTGTTCTAACTTCAAGTCAACTTCAGGCACATCTGAATGTAGCGTGTTGTAATTTGGTTTAATTGGATTGCCTTTTACAAGATCGACAGCAATTGCTGCTGTTTCTTCAAGCGTGTTTGCATAGTACACATTTCCTTCATGGTTATGTGGCTCTTCTCCAAGGAAAATCGCAACAACCGGTTTAGAAATGCTGTGTAGCAATTGTACAACTTCATCACGAACTTCTTTTGCAGGGGGCTTAGAAACAAGTGTGATCACTTCTGTTTGATTATGTTGCGCCAATGCTTTAAGGCCATCCAACATTGTGATTGCACCGATCTTGTCAGAAAGGTCGCGTCCACCAGTACCAATTGCATGGCTAACGCCTGCGCCTAAACGGTCGATTTCAGTCGTTACTTCTTGGATACCTGTTCCAGAAGCTCCGATAACACCGATTTTTCCTGTTTTCACTACGTTTGCGAATGCTAAAGGAACACCGGAAACGATTACTGTACCTGCATCAGGACCCATTACAAGAAGACCTTTTTCATGAGCTTTTTCTTTAATGCGGCGCTCATCTTCTGTCGTTACGTTGTCACTGAAAATCATGACGTGCATATCGCGGTCAAGTGCTTTTTCCGCTTCTTCAGCAGCATATTGGCCAGGTGTTGAGATGATAGCAATATTTGCATCAGGTAGTGCATTTACAGCTTTATCCCATGAGTTAACTGTTTCGAAAGCTTCTTTACCAGCGCTAATTGCTTGGTTGCTTAGATAGTTATCCACTTCGTCGAGTACTTCTTGGATTTTCTCTTCTTGTTCTGTATCGACAACGATACACATATCGTTGGACGCAGCACTTTCAAGTTCTTCAGTGAAAAGGCCTGCAGCCTTGAGGATATCCTTGTTGGCAGGTGTTCCCATCATGATTTGAACTTTGATGATGCCGTCCATTGTTGAAATTTTGTTTGTGAGAAGCATTAGGTTAACTGAATCCTGGTAGGAGTTCTGTTTGACGATTGTATATAACATGTTTTCACGCACCTCTTTGTTTATTTTTTCTTTAGTTTTTTAAAAATCGACACAGGAAAGGGGTGGCCATTTGGCATGACCACCCTTTATATTTCAACCTTACTTTGCAAAAGGGCTTTTATGATCATATGCATTGTTATGGACAACGTCTGAAATTAGGTATTCATAAATGTCATCCACGATTTCGATTCCGTTTTCTGCGTATTGCTTTTCACGTTCAGCACTTCTTTGACCAGGATAAGATACGTGATCGAAACCTGGAGCAGGTTTAATATTATTTAGGTCCTGCATTGTTGTAGCAATGCCTTCTTGGAATGTGCTTAATCCGCCAAAGTATTCGGGATTAATAACGATGTGTAGCTGTCCAAGATTCCGGTACTCAGTAAGATCATGGTACATTGAAGAAACTTTGTTTCCAAATGGAAGTCCCAACAGAATTCCAGATAAGACGTCTACCATCATCATAAGTCCATAACCCTTCGGTCCAGCAATCGGAACTAAAGCACTAACTTTGAATGGGTCGGTTGTAGGCTCTCCTTCGATATCAACAGCCCACGTGTCAGGAATGGATTCATTTTTTGAACGAGCATGAAGAACTTTACCCCAAGCTTGAACAGTTGTTGCCATATCGAAAGTGATATGTTGGCCGTTTTTGCCTGGCGCCGCAAATGCAATCGGGTTTGTTCCGTAATATGGCTCAGATCCACCAAAAGGAACGACCATCGGGTCAGATTGGCATAGTGAAATACCAACTAAGTTTTCATTTGCAGCTTGTTGGACGAAATAAGAAAGTGCACCACTGTGACCGATTCTTTTTACACCGACTACCGCTACTCCATTTTCTTTTGCCATTTGTATCGCTTCGTCCATTGCTAACTTTGCAACGACATGACCTACACCGTTATCGCCATCAAAAACAGCTGTTGCAGGACCTGTCTTTTCAAATGTGAAGTTTGGATTTGCGTTCAATCCACCTTTAGCAATTCGCTCTGCATAATACTCAACTCTCATTGCTCCATGGGAGTGGACTCCTCTTGCATCCGCATGAACAAGCACGTCTGCAACTCCACGAGCATGGTCCTCTGTCAAGCCTGCCTTATGCAACTTTGTTGTAATTAACTCATTCAATTGCTCACTACTAACTCTCACTCCACACACCCCTATTAAGTTTTTCAGCCGTTATCTACTCAAATAGTGAATATTATTCAGCGAATGGATTTTTATGGTCGTATTGATTATTATGGATGACATCAGATTTTAAATACTCGTAAATGTCATCGACAATTTCAATGCCGTTCTCTTTATAGTTCTCAATGACAACATCATTGTTTTGTCCTGGGTAAAGAACTTTTGAGAAGCCCGGTGCAGGTTTGATTTGATTCAAGTCTTCCATCGATTGTGTGATGTCATTTTTGAAACTAGTTAAACCTGTAAAGAATGCTGGATTAATGACAATATGCAATTGACCAAGTTTCCGGTATGCCGATAAATCTTCATACATTGAGGAAACTTTATTACCAAATGGAAGTCCAAGAAGGATTCCTGAAAGAACGTCTACCATCATCGCCAATCCGTAACCTTTTGGACCTGAAATTGGCAATAACGCGTTCACTTTTAATGGATCTGTCGTTGGTTCTCCATTGCCGTCAACTGCCCATGTATTAGGGATTGACTCATTCTTAGAACGTGCATGAAGAATTTTACCCCAGGCTTGTACAGTTGTTGCCATATCCAATGTAATCATTCTTCCATCACTGCTTGGTGCAGCAAAGGCGATTGGGTTTGTTCCGTAGTAAGGCTCTGCGCCTCCGAAAGGAACAACCATTGGATCCGATTGACAAACTGAGAATCCGATTAGATCTGCACTTGCCGCTTGGTTTGTGAAATAAGAGATTGCTCCGCTATGAGAGATATCTTTAACACCAATGATGGCAACTCCGCTTTCTTTTGCCATTTTGATGGCTTCGTCCATAGCTAATTTAGCCGCTGTATGGCCGTTACCACCATCGCCATGAAATACGCCAGTTGCTGGGCCTGTTTTTTCGAATTTAAAATCCGGGTTAACATTCATACCGCCCTTAGCGATTCTCTCTGCGTAGTATTCCACACGAATTGCTCCGTGGGAATGAATGCCTCTTTCGTCCGCAAACGTTAGAACGTCTGCCGCTACATCAGCATGCTCTTCTTTCAAACCAGCCTTATGAAGTTTTGTTTTGATTAGATCTTTTAGTTCATCTCTACTAACTCTCATCATGACACCTCTTTAGTCTGTAAATTATAGTGATGCATCACGATTGCAGTCTTTGGAGTAAACATATGTCAACGGTTCTCTACCAACCGCATACGCTGCTTGATGCACATATGGCGCCATAAAAATGTAATCGCCTTTTTTAACTGGGATCCACTCATTGTCAAGGTTGTACATACCTTCACCAGATAATAAGTATGCGCCATGGCCTTGGTAATGTGTTTCAACGAATGGGTGGCTTGCTGCTGGATCAAATGAAAGAATATGGAAGTTCATGTCGAATTCAAGATCCATTGGCAATAGATCTTTCAGGTGAACGTTATGCATGTCATCATAGTCCATATATTCGATTTCGTTAGCATGACCTGATACGACCCATGGCTTACGGCCGTTTGCAAGAGGATTGTGTTTTTGTTTGTAAAGGAATAGACGTGAATCGCCAGACTCCATGTTTTCCAAATACATTTTCACACCAGGAGGGCAGTATAAATAGCCGCTTTCTTCAAGAATGAATTCTTGATCGTCCGCTTTTGCTTTAATTTTCCCACTAATAACGTAAACGAAGCATTGCACGTCTTCTTCTCCACAGTAACCTTCGCTGTTTTTGCCACCTTCATGCATTGTGACCATATAGTCTACAAAGCTTGCGCCAAGTTTCGGTGAACCCAAAATAGAGATTCGGCAATTTTCAAATCCAGGGATGACATTATTCACTAATCCTTCTGGAGCGATTAGAGCGTATTGCCCTGGCTTAATAATAGATCTGCTTGATAATAAGTCTTTTGGATAACCCATCTTCACATTCTCCTTCGTCTCTATATAATGATTCGGCTTGCGCCTAACCTACAATTCCTTATTCTTTATAGCCTAATTCGTAAAGTGCACCGATAAGCGCTTTGACGCCCTCAGCCAAATCAGCAGGCTCAGTAAATTCAGCTGGATTATGACTGATTCCTTTCAAGCTTGGAACAAACAACATTGCTGTTGGGACAACAGGAGCATAAATCTGTGAGTCATGTCCTGCTCCGCTATGCATCACTTTATAATTAAAGCCATTTTCCTTACATTGCTTCTCGATAAGATTAACTACTCTTTGATCCATTGGAACTGGATCTTCGTCCATCCAAAGATCGATGTTCATCTCAACACCATGATCTTTTGAGATTTCCTGCATTCTTGCTGTCATTTTTTCCGTAAAGGACAAAATCGCATCTTTATCCGTATGGCGGACGTCGATTGTAAAGATTGCCTTCCCTGGAACTACGTTAACGATATTTGGAACAGCTTCAACTTTTCCGACTGTCGTTACGAGTGGATCGCCAATCTCAATAGCCATAGAAATAATTTCGTGAATCATATGGCTCGCTGCAAACATTGCGTCTTTACGGTAACCCATCGGCGTCGTGCCGGCATGGTTTGCTTCGCCTGTCAATTCGATCGTATATCTTCTTTGACCGACAATATTGTTCACTACACCAATGTCAATTTTTTCGGTTTCAAGGACGCTTCCCTGTTCCACATGGACTTCTACGAAAGCTTTCAAGTCTTTGCGAGATCCTTTGGATTCGTCTCTGAAGTCAAAGCCTGCATTTCTCATCGCTTCGACAAACGGAACGCCGTTGAAATCTTTAATTATTTCAACATCTTCACGTTTTGCGATTCCTACTATATTTTTAGAACCCCAGAAAGAATAAGGGAAACGACTTCCTTCTTCTTCTGCCATCGAAACAACTTCGATGTTTCTTACTGGTTCACCAAAATGTTTTTTCAAATATTTCAATGCGATGATTCCGGCAACAACACCATATGCACCATCAAAACGGCCACCGTTTTTCACTGTGTCAACATGGGAACCGGTCAAGATCGTTTCTTCTGTATTTTTACCTTTTAATGTTCCGTATAAGTTTCCGACTTCATCAAATCGAGCTTCAAGGCCTTCGCTTTCCATCCATTCCTTTAAGGCGTTCTGACCTTCCACCCATTCTTTTGTATAGAGTAAACGAGTAACTCCACCTTCCGAATCTTTACCGAATCCTGATAGCCATTTAAGCTTACTATCAGTTTCTTCAGCTAAAACATCCAGTTTTTGTATAATATCTTTCGGTGTTTCGTTCAATCTATTTCACCACCCTTTTCCGCTATGTTTTTTCAATGCATTATTAGATAACGCTCAATATTGTTTGTAATTCATGCAGATAGTATGCACGAATTAATCTTCGTTCACGGATGGACTATTAGCTCCACTATTAATTGTAGTCATTACAACCGAAATAGTCTTTGGCATAAGAGGATAAAGATTTTAGTTTTTTTTATCCTATAAGGATAAAAAACACTTTAGTTCGAAAAGTCTATATTCTCAGTTCTTACGTTGTATCAATTCATGAATTTTAAGACCAACCCTTACAGATAACATTTCTTCAGAATCGTCAAAATCCATGCCTGTTATTTCTTTAATCCTCTCTAAACGGTATACAACAGTCTTATAATGGACAAATAGCTGTTTGGCTGTTTGCGCAGCGTTTTGATTGCATTCTAAAAATATTTTCAATGTATTCAGTAAGTCTGCATGATTCGCCTGTTGATATGCTAGTAATTCCCCAAGAGACTGGGGAATAAACTGTTTTAAGGCAGATGCATCTTCAATATTCCGCAGCAGCCTAAAAATGCCTAATTCGGAAAATGTCGTTATCGAGGCTAATCCATTCAATGTTGCACCTAAATCCAATGCATCGTGAGCTTCTCTGTAACTTTTTCGGATTCCTGAAATATCGTCAATCGCATTTCCAATCCCAACTTGAACATCGATATCTTTAATTTGACGTTTTATTAACGTTTGGATGGATAGTGCGATTTTCTTTATTTCATTTATTACTGACTTATCATTCTTGCTTATTTTCTCTACTTTCCAGAGAATGATAAATAGGTTGCTTTTAGTTGATATAATGCCATTCGGCAAGTAATGATGGATTGCTTCGCTCACAACAAAATGGTTTCTGTCGGAGAGTCCGCTTTTCTGTTTAATAACGCCATCTTCACTACGATTTATCTTAAACAGGACTGTCGTAAACGCACCGGTAAGATCCCACCCGATAACGTTCGCTTTTTCAAAGACAGCTTCCATCGATTGGAATCTTCCACTTATCAATTCCTCAATCAAATCGTTCTTATATTTCTTTTCAACCTCTGCTACTGCAAATTGTTTCATTAATTCAAGAGATAAGGAGGTTACTGCATTTTCCACAGCGATTAAATCAAGTTCACCTAAAGAGTTATTATTTTCCCCGATTAGGAGATACATTTTGTTATGGTTAAGAGTATCAATCGGAACAACAATTTGATGCCCTATGTTTTTCTGTTCAGGGTATTTTACGATTTGCCGGTAATGGGGATATTTAATCCCTGAGGTCTGTTCGTAAAAGTGAACTTTCTCTACCATTTGGAACTTTTCGAGATTAGGATATGTTGAAATAATCGGGTTAAAATTCCGATCAAATAATGCGACAGGATTTCCAATCAACTCTTCGAGTGTGTAGATAATCTTTTCTAATCCTTCACCCGCAAGCGATAGAGCTGTAAAACGATCGTGAATCTCTTTATAGTATTGGAGCTTTATTACCTGATTATTGAAAAGCTCTCCCATGATGGGATACATCACATCGACGAATGGAACGCTGTTTGGAAGCTCGATAATGGGCATTCTATATTTCTTGCCAATTGCAAGTAATTGTTCGATAAACTCTGGGTTAAACTTTTTAATTATCAGAGCACTTACTCTTTTTGCTGCCAATTTCCCGATGAATTCTTTTAGTTCATTTTCGGTAAAGTTTCTTATCGAGTATAGACTTGTTAAGATTACTTCACCGCCTTTTATCCAATCTGCTATGTCGGGGCCTTCCATTATGGTGACGCCTTGGATTACGTTGTCATTGAAAGCTTGTCCTGCTATTATTTCCGCATTTTTCATTGGCTCCATGGCCAGTAGATCTTTGATCTTTAATTCCATTTGACGCATTCCTTTCCGTCTTTAAATGAAACTGATATGATTTATTTAATACCATTAAAGAGAAGAGTGACATCGTGTTGAAAACAACTATTGTATATAAACAAGGACAGAATTTTGAACTTAAAGGTGATTTCTATGCTGTTAGTGAGAAATCACGACCGCTCATTGTCTTTATTCATGGTGGCGGTCTAATATGGGGTTCCAGGGAAGATATTAACCAAACGCAGATAGAGTTTTTTCATAAAGCCGGTTTTAATATCTTTTCCATTGATTATCGATTGGCCCCGGAATCTAAATTACCTGATATCAAAGATGATATTGATGATGCCCTATTCTGGGTCAAAAACGAGGGCGTAAACCAGTTTGACTATGACTCGGAAAGAATTGCCGTTATCGGTAGCTCTGCTGGTGGATACCTTGCCCTTCTGTCCGGAACTTTGACAAACAAACCAAGAACAATCGTTTCGTTTTATGGGTATGGGGATATTACTGGGGATTGGGCGGTGAAGCCAAGCCCGCACTATACAAGCATGACAAACGTGCCAAGAGAACTTGCAAAAATGCTTTTGTCTAAGGACATCATTTCCGTTGGCCCAATCGAAAAACGATACGCTATTTATATGCATGCCAGGCAGCACGGTGTTTGGATTGAGGAGTTAAGTGGACTTATCCCGTTTTTGGAAAAAGACAAACTCAAAAAGTACTCCCCACTCTTCAACATTCATGCTGATTACCCACCAACCTTGCTCCTTCACGGAACAAATGATGAGGATGTCCCTTACGAACAAGCCGTCCTCTTTGCAGAAAGTTTACAGGAAAATGGAATCGAAGGAAAACTGATTACCATTCCTGAAGGCAAGCACCAATTCGATAATGACTGGGAACTTCCCGTTGTGCAAAATGCTTTCAATGAAGTACTTACCTTCTTAAACGATCATTTAAAGTAAGCCAAAATACAAAAATAGATGGAGGAAAATTTTACATTATCCCCCATCTTTTTTTATTGTTTATTGGACAACTCGATTTCTTCTTGATCTTCCACACCGTATTTATCCCATTTGATAAGATTTTCCAATAGGAGTGAAAGAATAATCCCCACAAGTAGTCCGCTGCTTAGTACTGGACGGATAATGCTTGGAACCGTGATGAAATAAGTCGCAGGCAGCGTCATAATAACAATCCCGACAAACAGCGGAATTGCCGAACGATACACATTGACTGTATTAAATTCAACATTTTTAAAGAAATTAAAAGAAGAATTTAAGAGCAGTAAATAGGAGACAAACAATGCTGCACTACCGACGCTTAATGGAAGTTGAGAGAAAAAGTGGCCGATTGGTGGGATAAGTCCCATTACAAGGAACATAAGACCACCAAGAACAAACGGAATTCTATTTATAATTCCTGTCTGACTTAAGAAACCAATCGATGACACGTAAGGTGAATTTGGTACAAGACCAAAAATACCTGCAATCAGAGTGAAAACACCTGTAATTGTGAACGACGCTCTATACTCGGATTTAGTCGTTTCCACCTTATACATACTTTCCGTACCTTTTAACGCACCAAATGTATTTGCCGCGTTTAATAAACCAGCTATGACAGTTGTAATGATAATTCCCATATCCCATGCAGGCTTTCCTAACGGGAATAATTCAAGTTTAAACGATGTCGCTTCGCTGATGGCACTTTCCGGCCTGAAGATAAGCGCGAAAATAACCCATCCAACGATAATTCCAATGAGTAACCCATATCGACGGATGCTTGTCGGGGCCTTCACACTAATCACGATGACCAACGTTGCAATCACAATCGAAAGTAAAGAAACTGGTACATCGATATGTGCACCTCCGGATTGGTTTCCGAACGGGATACCAAGCATTCCTTTTAAAAAGATACCGATTAATTGACATCCGAATAAAAACATAAATACACCCATTACTGCTGGTGTAAATAATTTAGCGATAAGTGGTCCAACCCCAGTTACGCCAATCAAAAAGGTCAGAATCGCAACAATGATTATTCCAACCGTTAAACTGCCTCCAAGTATAGACAAAGGCATACCTTGAGCCGCAGCTGTTGTTACAAGTGTTAAAATGACGCCCCACCAAAGTCCGGATTGACCTTCCATAATGGCACGTTTATGTCCAAAATAGGCTTGAATGATACACGCAAGACCTGTTACGACAAATGACAACTGCAGCATATTAACAATTGTCTCTTGCGAAAGTTCAAAAGCAGCACCGACAGTTATCGGGATAACAACTATATTTGTAAAAATAAAAAAGAGCCATTGTAAGCCCGAAATCCAGTTACTTGATTTAGCTAACTCTTTGATAACAATCACCTTTCTTTTTTGTGAATAACAACTGAGGTAATACCTACTAAAACGCCTAACAATGTGTCGGCGCCAGATGTATGTCCGATTTTCTTCAATTCATCAAGAGCCTCAATTAATTCAGATCCCATTGGTTGGTTCAAAACAGAACATATCCCTTGAAGATGTGAATGAAACTTATTGTCAGTTGCATATAGAAGATACTCTAAAGCGATATCCGTTGTACGTTTTCGACCACGGTCATCCAAATAGGATTTAAGTTTTCCGATAAACGTTTGATCAATCCCCTCAAAAGCAGAAAGGACTGCGCAAATTCCTGTAATGACATCATCTCCACTCGGGGTGAGCCCAAGACCTCTGCCGATCCAGTAATCGAATACTTCTTCAGCTTCGATATCTTCCTCATTGCGTACAAGTTTCATCAAACTTGATAGTTTACCGAAAATGATACTATCCCCATGGGAGTTTGAGGAATCTAATAGATAATGAATGATTTGCTTTTTTTCTTCTTCATTATCACCGAGACCCGTTTGCCAATCGTCTTGAAGTAGCCTGTCGGCAACGAATGCAGCATTTGTTTTTATATATGATAACTGGTATACAACCGGCTGCACCTTATGATTCGCCCAATTCACTTGATTGAGCGAAAGCCAAAGCCCTTTTGGAAAGATGATTGACTGCGATCTAACATCCCAAAAAACTTCCTCGCTTGCATGTGCAAGCTTTGTAAGAAACAGGGCAATTTCCTCGCTTAGACCAATTCCGAATGGTGATAATCCATTTGGAAGTGCACCGATATGGATAAGGTGTTCGCCAAAGGCCAAATTAAAACTGCTGTTAAAAACACTGTGGACACGTCCCTTTGGGCATTCATTCAGGATTTGATGTATATCACCACTTGCTGCTAGTGCAGTCAATGTAAATGGTCCGGTATGGTCGGTGTTTTCACCCATTGAATAATACAATATTTTCACCCCAGAATTAAGATAATATCCATTTTATGACTTCCCACATTTTTTCACTAACTATTCAAGTCTACAACTTTTCTTAATTAATGTCATTGTTTAACATGACTAATTTATGCTTTGATTTTTGTTCACTTTTAACGTAAAATGATATCAACACTTTCATTTCTGTCATTATGAAAAACTTTTTTATAAAGAGGTATCTAAATGAAAACAATAAATGATTTATTAATTTTAGAAGGGATGAAAGAAGGTATAGTGTTGGCAGGTCATCGCGGGCTCACGAGAAATGTACAATTCGTTAATATCTCCGATACACCCGATGTCATCAACTTCTTGTCTAATAACCATCTTCTTCTTACAACTGGTTATGCGTTTAAAGATGATCCAGAGAAATTCTGTGAGTTAATTCAACAAATGCATGACTTGAATTGTTCTGGACTTGTGATCAAGATCAACCGTTTCTTCAACGAATTGCCAGCGGAAGTAAGATTACTTGCTGACGATTTGGCATTTCCAATAATTGATTTACCGACAAATCACACCTTGGGTGATGTCTCTCGCCACATCTTGAATTATTTAAACGACGCTGAAACTGAACAATTGTATTATGCCCTTCATATTCAAAAAGAATTTTCTAATATGCTCATTAAAGGCTATAGTTTAGCCGCACTATTGGAACGACTGGGTCATTCCTTGGCACGCCCAGCTCTCCTATTGAATCATAGGGGCGAAAAGATCGCTCAAAGCCATCATTTCTTAAAAGAATCAATGAAAAAAATTGAAATGGAAATTATCGAAAAGGTAAAAGAGGACTTATCCTCTGCACGGGAAGGAACCACTTTTTCGATTCCATCTCATGAACAACAATCCATTTCCACTTTCCCGGTTCAAACGAAGCGCCAATATCCAAGCATGCTTGTCATTTTTGATTCACTCACATTGCCATACCCTTCTTCTCAAATGGCAATTGAACAAGCGG
The DNA here is from genome assembly GCF_042658975.1 of Sporosarcina thermotolerans. Classification (NCBI taxonomy): domain Bacteria; kingdom Bacillati; phylum Bacillota; class Bacilli; order Caryophanales; family Caryophanaceae; genus Sporosarcina; species Sporosarcina thermotolerans. The sequence continues at coordinate 85,036 of NZ_JBHSRM010000015.1, forward strand.
GCAATGTTATTTCTTTCACAATAATAAAAGAACAGGCGATCGAAGAAAATTCAAGGCTATTGAAAAATAACTTTTTTGCAGATTTAATCGAAATGAAAATTCAATCTGATGAAGAAATTATAAGCCGTGCAAACTATTATGGATTGGTAAAGGATTTGGAAAATGTCTGTGTTATTTGTACGATTGATGCAGATGGCGATATATACGAAACCTTGCAGTTATACGAAAAAAAGGTCGGAGAACTGCATAATAGCGTTTACGACCAACTTGAAGATGAACTTATTCATGCAAATTTAGAGGCAACTTTATTCACAAAAGGAAAGTATTTCGTCATGGTTTTACAATTTCCAAGATACACTGAAGAGGAAGTTGATACGATTACGAAATTCATCGAAAATGTTCAAGCAAATTTCAAAGGTGAATTCACACTATCCTTCGGTGTCAGCCATTCTGTACAGCCCCTTAAAGATATGCCGACAGCTTATGATGAAGCTGTAGAGGCGATATTGACTGGATACGACCAGAACTTAAAAGGTTTTATCAAACATTATAAAACAAGGGACTTAAAAGAATTATTGAATACGTTACCTCGGAAAGATTTAAAAGCACTTTACGAAAACACATTAAAATCACTGGCTTATCCAAAAACAAAGGACGATCAGGATTTAGTGAAAACTATTCAGGTTTACCTGGATTCCCAATGTGAGTTTTCGGAAACGTCGAGGAAATTATTCGTTCACCGTAATACCGTGAAATATCGGATTGAGAAAACAGAAGAGCTGCTTAACTGCTCACTTCGAGATCCTTCCGACTCTTTACGAATTCGCGTAGCACTTGTCATAGGCTCAATCTTGAAAGAAGATGAAGTTGAAAATAGTTAATAAAAATCCCCAACCATATCGGATTGGGGATTTTTGTTTTATTTATTTCGAGGAAATCAATTTTCCGATTGGCTCTCCTTGGATACCTTTTTCCAAATCGAATACAACATGTCCGCGTACAATGGTTTTCGTTACACGGCAGTCGATTTTTCTACCTTCATATGCACTATGTTTGTTTTTATAGTAGAGGTCTTCCCTTTTCACAGTGTATGACTGATTCGGATCCACTAAGATAATATCGGCATCCTTTGATACAGCAAGTTCACCTTTTTGTGGAATATTGAAGCGCTCAGCTGGATGCGTTGCGATCAATTCAACAAATTTATGAACTGGTAGGCCACGTTGTTTAACAGATAGGTCAAACATTAGGTCTACATTGTTTTGTGCTCCACTAATTCCGCCCCAAGCTTCCCAAAGTGTACCTTGTTTTAAGTCTTCAGTACATGGGGAGTGGTCGGATGTTAGCCAGTCAATATTGCCAGCTAAAAGCTCATCCCATAATCTCGCTTGGTCTTCTGCTTTTCTGATCGGTGGTTGGCATTTTGCCTTCGGACCAATTTCATCCACTTGTTCAGCTGTAAAAGCAAAGTAGTGAGGGCATGATTCAACAGTTACATCTACACCTTCTCTTTTCGCTTGTATGATTGTCTGAATTGCCTCTGAAGTACTGATATGAACAAGATGCAATTTACAACCAGTCTCTTTAGCGAAAAGGATTGCACGTTGTACAGCTTCCACTTCTGTGAAGATTGGACGTGATTCTGCGTATTCTACTCCGGAATTTTTGCCTTCTCTTGCAAATTCCTTAGCCAATCCCGAAGGTACAGCTCCATTTTCTGCATGAATACATAGAATTTGATCCAACTCAGCTAACTTTTGCATGCCTTTGTATAATGTGAAGTCATCCACGTTGATAAAATCGTCAGGAATATCACTTGTAATATCTGATAAGAAGCATTTGAAAGCAAGAACGCCACCATCAGCCATTTCTTTTAACTTGTCAACGTTTCCGGGTACAAGACCGCCGTAAAATGCGTAATCTACATAGTTCTGATCAATAGCCGCTTCTAGTTTAAGATCCAACGCTGCTTTATTAGTCGTTGCTGGTAGGGCGTTCAATGGCATTTCAACATAGCTTGTTGTTCCACCTGCCGCTAATGATTTGGAGCCTGTTTCGAAACCTTCCCATTCTGTACGTCCTGGTTCACTGATATGAACATGTGTGTCGATCATTCCTGGCATGACGTATTGACCAGTTGCGTCAATTACTTCTTTTGCGTCTTCGGTGATTGTTTCTGCGATACATGTGATTTTTTCATCTCTGATCCCAATATCAACTTTATAAACTCCATCACGTAAAACTACGTTTCCGCCTTTAATTACCAAATCGAATGTCATTGTGATTACCTCTTTTCAGAATTATGAAAGTAATTTTATAAAAATTTGTCTATATAGACAAAATACAACACAAGTTCAAAGGTTTAGCTATGTTCTTTCTGAAATTCCCCACTTCGTTCAAGTTTAACCTCTTTTTTGACTATACATCTCAAGGATGCAATAGAGAACGAACGCTGAGATGAATCCTGCAAACCAGGAGATATCGTAAAGCGGTTTGAAAAACGGTACGAAGTTACCAATTAGACAAATGACGCCGGCAACAACTGTAGTGACTATCGCATTCACATTAAAACCATTTTTGGTACGCGGGAATTTACCTTCACCTGAATACAATTCCTTCAGGTTGATGTTCGTTTTTGAGATAACGAAATACTGTGCAAGCATGACGCCTGCAACTGGTGCAAGCAGCCCAGCAACGATGTTCAAAAACAGGAAGATACTTGTTGCGTTCTCCATCAACTTCCAAGGCATTACAAGTATCCCGATTACCGCTGCTACCAATGCACCTGTTTTGAATGTAAGCTTTTTCGGGAACAATGAAGCAAGCTGATAACCTGCTGGAACGATATTACCTGTGACGTTAACAGATAATGTTGTTAAACAGAGAGTAAGTACTGAAATTCCAATGGCGAACATGCCGTCAAATCGAGCAACAACGTCCAAAACGTTCCAAATCGGCGTTCCGAATGCAATTTCAGATCCAACAATAATCGAAATACTTGCTACCGCAAATAGAAGATAGGTCACAACGAGGCCTAATGTCTGACCGATAGCTTGGTCTTTCGTTGAGCGGGCTAATCTTGTGAAGTCTGACACGTTCACCATCGGCGCAGCCCAAGCAGCTAACACCGCGGTAACGGCTGCCACAAAGATGATTACTTTATTGCCTTCAACGCCGGTGCCTGTATAGGCGAGAATCGGTCCAATGCCTCCAGCCAAATTAATGGCCCAAATCGCCATACCACCAAAAACAATATAGACAAGCGGTGAAAGGATATTCGTGAACTTCCCTAATACTTCCATACCACCGTAAATTAATGCAACGTTAAATAACCAGAAGATCAAGAATGAAATTAACCCAGGCAATGACAATCCTAAAAGATTCCAGTCGCCACCCAATGTTAAATATGTCGGCCAAAGTTTACTTATTAAAATGGACAGGGCTTGGCTTCCTGCATAGGTTTGAAATCCAAACCACATGATTCCTGCAATTACCCCACGTAATACGCCAGGAATTATCGCACCCTTAGTTCCATAAGATAGACGAACCAACATGGAAAACGGCAATCCGTATTTTGAACCCGCATGCCCGTTTAACACCATCATTACCGATAAAACAATAGAAGCAACGATGATTGCGCCGAATACTTGTCCAACCGAGAGACCTAATGCAAACAGTCCACCAATCGCAATATAGTTCGGAATGTTATGAACTGCGCCCATCCATACTGTTGCAAAGTTACCAATACTCCATTTCCGCTCTTCTTCTTTAGTTGGTAGGATATCTTCACTGTATCCTAAGTCCTTTAATTCTTCTCGATTTATATTTTCCATGGGAAAACCTCTTTTTTCTATATTCAAATTGGCTATACTCATGCATTCTATTGTGTCCCAATCATCCAGATGTATTGGCAGTTATTTTTGGAAACTACTAAAAATAAAGGACGACTTCCTATTTGCACGTTTAGTATACAAACTTTCATACCCATAGTCGTTAGTACATGTAACCAAAAAATAGGTATTATTTTGTTGACAGTAGACGACCACACATACTAAATTAGCCACTTTGAACTATTGATTGTTCAAAGTGGCTAAAACCAAACCGCTATTTTTATAGAAAGCTGTCATGAAAGTTAGCAAGACGTAGACTAATTTGAATAAAGAAAAGAAACATTACTTATCGAAAATTGTTCCCTTTTTAAAGCTTGAACCTTTAAAGGCATATTTAGACAGTAGATAATAAGATATTCCTGAGACTACAACCCCAATGATCCACGCGAGCTCTACCTCTATAAACGCCGCACCTGCACCAATAAACATAGCAAGCAAACCTGCTGGGTTATATCCTTTATAAGGACCTTCATCATTGTACAAATCAGCAGTTTTCACTCTTTGTTTTCTCAAAATATAATACTCGACGAGCAGTATGGAAATAACTGGTCCTAAAAATGCAGAATAGATAAGAATAAACATATTCAGACCAGTTGCCGACGATTCTTGTACAAGCAACCAAGGGAATGCACCTAAAGCAAGCAATCCTGTAATAATTGCAGAAGGTTTGTATTTTAATTTCGTCAGCAATGTAATGACATACACTGGCGGAATAATGTTCGCCACCATATTTGTCGCAATTACAGCAACGACGATAAATACAGATACAAATATGGACACATAGTCATTATTAAGGATGATTGGAAGTGCTTGTGCTGGATTCGTTACACCTGTTGCAGCAGCGAGCATTGCTCCGATGACAATAACTAAACCGTATGAAACAGTGATTGGAACGAAATATAGTGCTCCACGCTTCTTATTGCTCACACCAGTTTTAAGCTCTCTGGAATAGTCTGCAGCGCTAACGAAGATACCTGCATAGTTACCTAAGAACACCATGATAAGCCCGAAGAACGGCAAGCCCCATGAACCTTCAACCTGTACCCAGTTTTGGGAAATCTCAGGCATATGCGACGTGACAAGAAGACCGAAAACATACACAAGTGCTATCATGAACACAACAGATGCAACCGTCTCTACCCATTTAATCGCATGGAAGCCGAATAGCGAAAGGATAATCTGGAATATCTGAAGAGCTATGAAGCAAATAACAATATTATCGAAAGACCCATTTGTAAGAATCTTCGCAATTTCATTTAAGGCGGTTCCGCCAATCCAGCTTTGAACACCATACCAGACGATAGCAGGTATTCCGCGTAATAATGAGGAAATGACTGTTCCTTTTACCCCAAAGGACATTCTAAGCTGAACAACGTATGGAATACCTTCTCTATAGCCAAGACGATCATTTAAAGCGAAAACAGTTGAAATAATTGCAATTGAAATCAAAGCTGCAAGAATTGTTTGGTAGACGTTTAATGTTGCGATTCCCGCAACAATTACGCTGGCGCCTAACGTCATATTTCCTAAGTTAACCCCGTCGCCCATCCACATGAAAACGTAGTGTTTTGGGTCAACAGTTCTTTCTTTGTCGGATTTTGGATGCAATGATTCATCCATTTTCGTGGTGTTTTCTATCTGAATGGCTTTTGTATCGACACCATCATTTACTGCTGACATTTGCGTTACCCCTTTCGGTACCGTAATAATAGATATTTTTATTTTGCCCAATACTAACATTTTTACTACTGAAGAAAAGATGTCAGATTGTCATTTTGTTATGATTATCTAAAACGGTTTTTTATTTAACAACACTGATTATACATAGCTTTATTTAAAACGTCTTTATACCTATTAAACAAAATGTACAAGCGTTGACTATGTACTGTGCATAATATTTTTTCATTAAAAGCCCATTCCAACAATTCTTTGTGCACTTTGCATAAAACCATAAAATTATGTAATTCAAAAAAAGGGAAAACAAAGTCATTCATGGACTTTTTTTCCCTTTCACGTGGTAATATTAAACATTTTAAAAGTAATTTTCCAATCAAATTCTTAATGATCCCCGAAAGCCCCTTGCTGCATAGTAAGAATCTGCGCCGTTATGGTATGTAAAAACAGTATCATAACGCCTGTCACAGAAAATGGCCCCGCCAAGCTTTCTTATATCTGCAGGTGTCTTCACCCAACTGGATGTTTTTAAATCGAAATTTCCAAGTTTCTGCAGCTTCCAGTATTGTTCTTCTGTTAAAAGATCAATACCCATTTCTGCGGCCATATTCATTGCGCTATTTTCCGGCTTATGCTTTTTCCTTGCCTCAAGAGCCTCTTGGTCGTAACAAACACTTCTGCGACCTTTTGGGCTTTCAGTTGAGCAGTCATAAAAAACATATTCATCCGTCTTCTCATCATACTCTACAACGTCCGGTTCCCCTTCTGTTCTTTCCATTTCACTAAGCACCCAGAGTTTCTCTAAATTTGCTTCAAGCTTTGCTTGCACTTTCGCCCAACTAATCCCCACATGTCGGTCCATATTTTTCTCAAAACGTGCTTCCAATACTTTAAGCAATTCTTCACGTTGGTCTTCGGGTAAAATGTTCGTCATATTAGTCGCTCCTTATTTTACAATTATCGTAATTTTAGTATAGAAAATGCAAATAGTACATCAAATTGTCGAATTAAGAAGGAATTCAGATGGCCTGTGCCGAATTATTAATTATATCGAAAGGAGTTGCTTAATCTTGAAACCACCTATAGCAAAACGCATTCCCCATCCTCATGAATTACATGGTGATGTGCGTGAAGATGATTATTATTGGTTGAATGAACGTGACAATCCAGAAGTTATCCAGTACTTGGAGGAAGAAAACAAGTATTTCGAAGAAATCATGCGGCCACTTGAGGATGAAACTAATAGGATTTATCAGAGCATGGTTGACCGTGTGCCTGATTCAGAAGTAAATGTTCCTGTGCAGCATGGACAATTCTTCTATTATTCTCGCTTGGATAAAAGCAAGCAATATCCTATCTATGCACGTAAGGAAGCCGCGAGTCGCGACCTACTTAACGAAGCACAAGAACAAGTGGTTCTCGATCTGAACGAATTGGCTGTTGAAGATGGATATTTAAGTGTGACAGCATTAAGATTTAGCTCGGATCAGACCCTTCTTGCTTATTTGGAGAATCGCGACGGCACAGACCGATGCACCATCCATATTAAGAATTTGGAAACAGGCGAACTGCTGCCTGACCGGATTCCTAATGTTTATTTATTCGGAAGCATGGAGTGGAGCCGGTCCGGTGAATACATTTTTTACACGACGGTGGATGAACACCAACGCCCTTACAGATTGTGGCGTCATCGTTTAGGAACTGAAGTAGATCAGGATGAGTTAGTCTACGAAGAGGTCGATACGACGTTCACGTTATTCATTAGCAAATCACAGAGTCAAAAATTCATTTTCGTGCATTCGCATTCAAAAACAACGAACGAGACTCGCATGATCGATACGGATTCACCGCTCTCCTCGTTACAGTTATTGGATGCACGGCGTCCAGGCGTCTTATATGATGTCGAGCATTGGGGCGATGAATTGCTGATCCTGACGAATGAAAATGCACTGAACTTCAAGTTGCTTCGTTGTTCTCTCGATGACCTCAGCGCACGAACTACTGTTATTGAGCATAGCGAAGCTCGCTATCTTCAAGCTATGTATCCCTTCCGTGACTCGCTTCTTGTCGCAGGCAGGGAGAATGGTCTGACGCAAATTTGGGTTCTTAAAGACGGCAAATTGGAGCAGATTAAATGGGATGAGCCACTATACACCGTAGCGGTTTTATCCAATCAAAGCTATGAAGCAACTGAAGTATTAATCCAATACGAGTCGTTGCTCACACCAAAAACGACTTATAGCTTGGATCTAATAACTGGAGAGAAGAAGTGCTTGCAGGTTGCACCTGTTAGCGGTGACTATGACCGCTCTCGTTTCCGCCAAGAGCAACTATGGGCGACAGCGGATGATGGCGTGAAAGTTCCAATGACCGCTGTTTACTTCGAAGGAGCACTCGATAATGGGCCTGCACCGTTGATTCTTTATGGGTATGGATCGTATGGCTCTAACAGTGATCCACGCTTTGACCCGTATCGACTTCCGATACTCGAAAGAGGTGTCGTGTTTATCACTGCACAAGTTCGTGGTGGATCAGAAATGGGACGTGGTTGGTATGAGGACGGTAAAATGCAGAAGAAGCGTAACACATTCACTGATTTTATCGCTGCGGCGAAACATCTTATTGAGAATAACTATACAACCCCAAGTAAGATGGCAGCCCGTGGAGGCAGTGCGGGAGGATTGTTAGTAGGCGCTGTAGCCAACATGGCGGGTGAGCTGTTTGAAGTAATCGTTCCAGCAGTGCCGTTCGTCGATGTTGTAACAACGATGCTTGATACGACAATTCCCCTTACTACACTTGAATGGGATGAATGGGGCGACCCTCGGAAACCGGAAGACTATTTCTATATGAAATCGTATAGCCCTTACGACAATGTTGAAGCGAAAGATTACCCGCATTTGTATATCACGACCGGCATTAACGATCCACGCGTCGGTTACTTTGAACCGGCGAAGTGGGTAGCTCGGCTTAGATTGTTAAAGACCGATGATAATGTCATTGTGATGAAAACGAATATGGGCGCCGGCCATTTCGGTAAGTCCGGACGCTTCAATCATTTGAAAGAAGCTGCTGAATGCTATGCATTTATTCTTGATCGACTTGGTGTATTAGCTGAAGAAGTAGTGTCAAACCCCCGTTAATTTGATGTGCCCCCCGAAAGTTAGAGTTTTATATTAAGCAGCTGATTGGCTGGTGTGAAGACGGTATTGAACCGGACTCATGCCAGCTAATTTCTGTTTGATACGCTTGTGATTGTAATAATGGATGTATGTTTCGATATCTTTTTTAAGCTCCTCGTAAGTTCGAAGAGCCACGCCATAATACATCTCCTGCTTTAAAAGCCCGAAGAAATTCTCCATCGGTGAATTGTCTATACAGTTTCCCTTTGTCACTCCGGTACGAAAAAGTTGTTTTGAAAATAGAGGAATATATGCGTAAATTAATCTAGGATTCAACCAGGTTTTACTTTTATTTTTCAAACGATGAATTAATTATGGGACTAGTTATTAAAACATATATTTAGGTTGACAAAGAGAGGGGGGGGCAGATGGTCACAATCAGTTTATGCATGATTGTTAAAAATGAAGAAGATACCATTGGCCGCTGTTTAGATTCTGTTAAAGATATTGTGGATGAAATCAACATCGTGGATACAGGCTCAACCGATCAAACGAAAGAGGTGTTAAGAAGGTACACGCAACGTATTTATGATTTTGAATGGGTGCATGATTTTGCAAAGGCTAGAAATTATGCTTTTCAACAAGCAACAAAAGATTTCATTTTATGGTTGGATGCGGATGATGTATTTTTACCAAAGGATCAAGAAAAATTTAATGAATTAAAAATGAATTTAGATCTTACAACGGATTCTGTGACAATGGACTACAATCTTTCTACCGATCAACATGGAAATGTATTAACGAGTCTTAAACGGAACCGTTTAGTGAAACGAACAAATCATTTTCAATGGATTGGGGCTGTTCATGAATATTTAGAAGTAGCTGGAACGATCTTTCATAGCAACGTAGCGGTCACACATAAAAGCTTACATCATGATACGAATCGAAATTTACTTATTTATGAAAAGCAATTAGCTAACAATGTAGAGTTCTCAGCTCGTGATTTATTTTATTTTGCTAATGAATTAAAAGACCACCAAATGTATGAACGAGCAATTGAATATTACGAAAAATTTCTCTTAACAGAGAAAGGGTGGGTCGAAGATAACATTTCAGCTTGTAGTAGACTAGCGGATTGTTTTTTTTCGTTAGGAGATTATAAGAAAGAATTAGAGTCCATTTTACGATCTTTCCAATATGATCATCCTCGATCAGAATTTTGCTGTCGTCTAGGATTCTATTTCTTGAAAAAGAAAGAATTATATGCAGCGATATTTTGGTATCAACTAGCGACTGAGATTAAGCTCCCTAGTCATAATCTAGGTTTGCAGTATCCAAAATATGCGACATGGCTACCTCATTTACAACTTTGCGTTTGTTATGATCAATTAGGTCAACACAAACTTGCAAACGAACATAATGAAAAAGCAAGACAGTATAATCCAGATGATCCAAGAATCCTTCAAAATAAAAAATATTTAGAATCGATCCTACTGAAACAGACTAAACGAAAATAAGCAGAGCCCATGGGGAAAATCCACGGGCTCTTCTTCTGATAGTAAACCTTGTATATTAGTTTTTTGCGTAAATTAATCTATCTTATTTTTGAATCTCTTGTTAGTAGTAGGAAACCCTTAGACGAAAGCTTCGTTTAAGGGTTTCCTTTAAAAGGACTTGATAACATAGATTTATAGTTGAATGCCATCCCTTTGTTTTTTAGGTTCCTAAATTACAACTTCACCTCTTATGTATAGAGGAAGAGTCCATGGAATCAGTAATATCATGGACTCTTCCTTAGTTAACTAACCTTGTACATTTAAAGAAGTGGAGATGAAAATACGATTATTTCTCTCCCGTTCCTATTATTCATTACCATTCTTCGGTCAGGCTAAAAATTCCATGAACATCATTAACAGCGGGGAATAAATTATATACAGCTAGAGTAATGGTTTCAGTATCCGGTAATTGAAAATCGGGTAAGAAGTCAGAGGTTGTAATTCTAGCACTTCCTGAAGTAGTTCCAGCTACTAATCCTTGAAATAGCACTTGTCCTCCTGATATTGTCGTTAAAGTGTTATTAACTGTAAGGGCTGTCTCCGATAGAGGGATACTAGTGTTATCGGTTGGAAAGTTTACAAATTCTCCATCCATGGTTCCACCTAATATGACTTGGTAGCAAATATCTGCCGAATGTACAAGATCAACACCTTTTAGTTTTATACTAACTGAATTGGATCTAGCAGAACCAGCCGGGAAGACTGCTTTTCTTTGGAAAGACACAATTGGTACTAAATCCTGTTCTAAAGCAAGTACAGTTCTTCTGTCAGAAGTAACACGATAAACCGGATTATATGCGCCTAGAATGCTAAATTGTCTTCCTCCAACAAATAAATTGAATGCAGCTGCCGTACCGTTATTAAAAATTTCTGCACGAAGAGGGAGATTAGGGTCAGCAAGATTTGTTTGCCCGGTCGGGGAATAACGATGAACGGTAATCACTTCTTGTGCTAAAGTTGTAGGATTAGGGAGAACCACTTTAAATTCAATTACTCCATACCCATACCATGTATATACAATTTGAAAAATATTACCTTTTGATAAATTAAGATTCTCCCCACTTGGACCTGTTCCGTTTAACGGATCTACGTTCCAAGATGATTGAGGAATAACAGTATCAACACCTGCTCTTCTAATAGCTACGAATATCCCATTGGGTACATCTTGACCAAAGAGCATACCATTTTGGGCGTCAAAAATGCCCCATCTGCCCACTTGGTTTCCTGTTGGTGCAACTGGCAACCGGATACCTATTCCTGCTTCAGCAGCATATCCTGGTTCATAATTTCCTCTTTCTGAGCTTTGCAGGATGGCGCTATCTGTTCCACTTGCTATCGTAGTTAATTGGAACTCGCTATTATTACTTCCTACTGAACCAACGCCAGTTACGGTAACAATGTCTCTTAAATCGGATAAGCCATATGAGGAAGTCAATTCAATTAACGGTGTTCTTTGGCTGACTCTTAATTCGCTAAACTGCGAGCTTACATTTGGTCCTACACCGACTATGTTTGCGTTAGGATCAAAAGTGCCGGTTGGTCCGGTTGCGCCAGCAGCACCAGTAGGTCCAATAGATCCATCTGCTCCAGTTGGTCCCGTATCACCGGTAGTCCCCGTAGCTCCAGTAGCGCCAGTAGCGCCGGTAGTTCCTGTAGATCCAATTTCTCCAGTTGTTCCAGTGGCACCAGTTGTACCAGTAGCCCCGGTAGGTCCAGCAGATCCAGTTTCTCCAGTTGTTCCAGTGGCACCAGTTGTACCAGTAGCCCCGGTAGGTCCAGCAGGTCCAATTTCTCCAGTTGTTCCAGTGGCGCCGGTTGTACCAGTAGCCCCGGTAGGTCCGGCAGGTCCAATTTCTCCAGTTGCTCCAGTGGCGCCGGTTGTACCAGTAGCCCCGGTAGGTCCAGCAGGTCCGGCAGGTCCAGTTTCTCCAGTTGCTCCAGTGGCGCCGGTTGTACCAGTAGCCCCGGTAGGTCCAGCAGGTCCGGCAGGTCCAGTTTCTCCTGTAGCACCGGTAGGTTCAGGAGGACAAGAAAGAGTACAGTCGGAAGCTTTAAACGTGGGATAGTATCTTATTTTCCTTTTTTCACATGACAAATTTATCACCTCCTTTATCATTATTTAAGTATTATATGTTTTCAATTACATATTTGCTTGTACAAAAAAGAGGCTTATACTATGTATATCTTGTGCTGATAATCGCCCAATTGAAGAAATACTGCAGGGCGCTAGCGCGATGTACGGATGGCGCCCCAAAGGTTGATCTGTCATCCAGTTATGTTCGATTCTTTATCAACGACAACAAACCTTTGAAATGCATTCTCCAATATTTCCAGTAAGACCGATTCCATTACTGATTTCATCAAACCCCTCCATTATATTCCCCAAGTAATCCATTTTTCTCAAAATAACAAATATAGCGTAAACAGATGATTTTGTAAGGAAATAAAAATGAGGTGAAACCATTCACGTTCGAATGGATTTCACCTCATGAAAACTGTTACTGATTTAGATCATAAATCTGACCTTTTATTAAATAAGCGGCACTTTCTGCGATGTTTGTAATGTGGTCAGCTGTTCGTTCAAGGAAACGATTGATGAATAATAATTGAACGAGCTGTGTTGTTTCTTCTGGATGTGTACGTAAATATTCAGTGATGCTTTTGTATGTTACTGCATAAGCATCGTCGACTTGATCATCCAAAGCGGCGACTTCCTTAGCCAACTCCATATTTCCATCGATGAACGCAGTAACTGCCTTTTTAAGCATGTCGAGGGAAACCTCATTCATTTTCTCTAGACTTGTAATATTGATCAGTGATTCTGTTTTTCCGATTTTCGCTGTCGCTTTCGCGATATTTACTGCGAAATCGGCAATCCGTTCGATATCAGATGTGATTTTTAATGACGCAATGATTCTTCGTAGATCCGTTGCAAAAGGTTGCTCTTTCGCAATAAGCCACACTGCAAGTTGATTGATTTCCTGGTCAAGATTATCAATAGCAGTGTCTTCGTCAATGACTCGTAACGCTAATTCGACATCTTGTGTTTTAAAAGCGGTGAACGCTTTCTCAAATGCTGATACCGTAAGTGCATTCATTTCCATCATTTTGTTTTGCAGCTGTTGCAAGTTCTTGTCAAAGTTTTTTCTGACGTTCATCATTACAGTCACCCCACATGTAATATATTGAGCTTCGGCGAATTAACCAAACCGACCTGTTACATAATCTTCCGTTCTTTGGTCTTTCGGATTTGAAAAGACGTTATTTGTGACATCATATTCAATGATTTCCCCATTTAAAAAGAAAGCTGTTTTGTCTGATACCCGCGCAGCCTGCTGCATGTTATGGGTCACAATTACAATTGTATACTCTTTTTTCAATAGTGCAATCAATTCTTCAACTTTCAATGTCGAAATTGGGTCTAATGCTGAAGTAGGCTCGTCCATTAGAATTACATCCGGCTTCATCGCAATTGCACGGGCGATACAAATCCTTTGTTGCTGACCACCTGATAGACCAAGTGCAGATGATTTAAGACGGTCTTTTACTTCATCCCAAATTGCAGCCCCACGTAGGCTTTCTTCAACAATCTTGTTCAATTCTTTTTTATTTTTAATACCTTGGGCTCGGGGTCCGTAAGCAACATTATCATAGATACTCATCGGGAATAAATTCGGCTTTTGGAATACCATACCGACTTTTGTACGAAGCTTAATGACATCACTCGATTTATAAATATCTTCGTTATCAATGACGATGTCCCCGCTGATTTTAACTCCATCGATTAGATCATTCATCCGGTTGAGCGTTCGTAGAAAAGTTGACTTCCCACAACCGGATGGCCCGATTAATGCTGTTACTTTTTTCTCTTCAATATCTAATGATACACTGTACAGTGCCTGTTTTTCTCCATAATAAAGACTTAAATCTTTTACACTGATCTTAGCTGTTCCTTCTGATTGCTTCTTCATAAGCGCTACATTTCCTCCTTCGCTTCTTGCTTCATTAATAATCTGCTTTACTTAACTTCTTGGATATGAACGTAGCTGAGAAGTTCAAAATCAAGATGATAACGATTAACACAATTCCAATTGCAGCCGCAAGCTCAATATCTCCCGCCTCCTGTGTAACTAAAAAGGCGTGAACCGTTAATGTCCTTGCAGAAGAGAAAATGCTTGATGGCATCGCTGCCACAGTTCCAGCGGTTAAAAATATCGCAGCCGACTCACCGATAATCCGTCCCATAGAAAGAATGATTCCTGATAGGATTCCAGGCATTGAGCTTGGCAAGATGACTTTCATGAGTGTCTGAAGTTTCGTTGTTCCTAATGCCAAAGAACCTTCTCGATACGCCCCGGGTACTGTTTTCAATGCTTCTTCTGTTGTTCGGATAACGACAGGCAATACGATAATCGTCAACGTCAATGACGCAGAGATGATCGACATACCGAGCTTTAGCGTCGTCACAAAGAATACTGCACCGAATAATCCATAGATGATGGACGGAATCCCTGTTAAGCTTTCTGTCGCAAAACGGATTGTTCTGACAAGTCTGCCTTGCTTCGCGTACTCTTGGAGGTACACAGCTGCTAAAATCCCGATAGGTGTTGCAATAACGAGTGAAATGACGATTGTGTACACGGTTGTAACGATCATTGGCCAAATGCCACCGCCACCAGTAGGTGAATAACTTCCGAAGATAAAATCAAGATTGATGAGACGGAATCCTTTATAAAAAATGTAACCTACAATAAGTAACAGAATACCAACCGTCACGAAAGCTGAAAACCATAGAAGGCCGCGCAATAAGTTATCCTTAAAAGTCCTCATCTTAGTTCGCACCCCTTGCGCTGATTTTTGCTAATACGAAATTCAAAATCAAGATAAAGGAGAACAATACAATTCCTGTTGCAAATAACATTTCTTGATGTACCCCTGCAGCATAACCCATTTCCAAGGCAATATTGGTTGTCAACGGGCGGACACTGTCTGTCAGGCTTGTAGGAACGATCAAACTGTTTCCTGCTATCAAAATAACTGCCATCGTTTCCCCGATCGCTCTACCTAAACCTAAAACAATCGCTGCCATAATACCGGACTTAGCCGCCGGTACAACCACTTTAAAAATAGTGCCAATTTCAGAAGCGCCTAGTGCCAAAGAACCTTCCCGATACGTTTTGGGAACTGCACGAATCGAAGTTTCAGCTACCGTCACAATTGTTGGAAGCATCATGATCGCTAATACGACAATGACTGCCAATAAGCTTTGCCCCTTCGCTAAACCTAAATAGTTTTGCAAAAACGGCACGATAATCGCAAGTCCGAAAACACCATAGAGAACAGACGGGATACCAGCAAGCAATTGTACAGCTGGTGAAATAATTTTCGCAACTCGTTTTGGTGCGATTTCAGATAAGAAAATGGCTGTAAATAATCCAATCGGTACACCGATGATTAAGGAACCAATTGTCGCGTAAAAGGATGCGACAATCATTGGGAATATCCCAAATTTATCCTCCCCCGGCACCCAATCTACGCCGAAAAGAAACTCGAAAAAGCTGTAACCCTCTGCGAGAAACGGATGAGATCCTCTATAAAATACAAAACCGACGATTAACAACAAACTGAGTACTGATAAAAGTGCACAGAGTAAGAAAAGTTTTGATGATAAACTTTCCAACATGTATTTTCTTTTATTTGATTTACCGTTACCTATGTTGTGTTTCTCAATAGGTGGGCTTGTCATGGCTGCATTCCTCCAAGATTACCTTTAATAAGGCAGATGTAGATTCGATTCATGATTCGTTAACTGGTATAGCCCCGGTTTCAGATACAATAACCTGTCCATCCGGACTTAAAATAAAATCAATGAATTTCTGTCCCGCATCCGTTAGACCTCCGTCCATATGAACGAACAAGAATGGACGGGCAAGTTTATATTGTTGCTTTAGTACGTTTTCCGCAGTCGCCTGTACGCCATCAATGTCAATCGTTGAAATGGACTCATCGATATATTCGAAGGAAATGAAACCTACCGCATGCTTATTCATCGCGACAGTCGTTTTAATATTCCCGTTTCCACTTGCTATGATGGCACTTCTCACTAACTCACCTGATGAGTAGTCAACGATTTCTTGGAATGCATCCCGTGAACCTGAACCATCCTCACGAGAAACGACTACTATCTCCAAGTCATCACCGCCAAGCTCTTTCCAATTTGTCACTTCGCCTGTGAATATTTTCTTTACTTGTTCCAACGTGAGATTTTTCACTTTGTTCGTTGGATGCGTTACGACAACGATACCGTCGTAAGCAATAACTGTATCTTTCAACCCTTTGTCAATCTCTTCCTGTTTTAAATCACGGGAGGACATTCCGATTTCGGATACACCATTTATCGCATTTGTTATTCCAGCTGATGATCCGATCTGGTTAATCTCTATTTTGACATCGTTGTTTTCTTCATATTTAAACGCTAACTTTTCTGCCAACGGCCCTACGGAAGTCGACCCAGAAATAGCAATTGTCGGTAAACCTTCTTTTGACGATTTAGTACCTCCATCAGCTTTATTGCCACATCCAGTCATTACGACCGTCAGAAAGACAATAAATAATCCTTTTGCTGCATTCCTCATGAAGTTCATATTATACCTCCAGCATGATTTGTTAACCCAATGTAAATATTAGCGTCGAATTGTAAATTTAAATCGGGTTTCTTGTAAATGTTTTGTAAATCCTCTTTACAAATTCTGAATTCTAAGACATAAAAGTATTTTCAATCATAAAAATCCCTATTATACATGTTGAATGTTTTATGGATGAAACTGAATTTGCTTCAAAATAGAGTTTACCCTATATCCAAATATTAATGTGCATACTCAATCCCCAAATTGCCAGGCAATTTGGGGATTTTTTTGCATAATTTTGTTCTGCACGTATAGATGCCCGATGATAGCTAATTTTCACGAGTATACATAAATGTAAGTGATAAAGGGGGTGATTTGAGTGGAAGACAATAATAGCCGTGAACAATTGAACGAGTTATCAGGCCAGTTAATGGATTTGTTTGTATCAGATTTATTCACCAAAAACAAAGTCGATATCGAAAAAGTAAAAGCACGTATAACAGATGACCAGCGTGAGAACTTGAGGCAGACTGTGGAACAGCTAAAAGCTCAAGTAGAGGACTTTTTGGAATCCAGAACCGTTCTCAAAGTTGAAGAATCGGAAGGTAAAACAGAGGGACAGGCGGCGACAAATCCGTTACGGGAAGCCATTCTGCAAAGAAAACAAATGAAGCGAAATAATAAAAACAATACGAATAGATAATTTGTCCAACTCAACGGCTTCTCATTACATGTAATAGATAGAGAGAGGAGGGAAGAAAAATGGGCTATAAATATAATTCTCGTCAAAAAGAAAGATGGTCTGCTTTGAACAGTAATGCAAAGCACCCAATGTCTCTTTGTAGTTGTGGAAGAGAAGAAGAAGAAGCGGCTGTAGAAGCAAAGGTGACTTCTGATATCGATCAGCTTTCCCAAGAACTGATTGTCATCCGTGATTCTTGCAAAGTCAGAGTTAAAACAACTGATACGCAAATTGCCGCTTCTTTGCAAGCAGCGCTCCAAGTCGCCATCGCAGTCGTTGTCAATATCTCTATTGATGATGCTGTAAGGGCGGAACGAGTGACAATTGAATTACTTGAAAAATCACAGATCAAGCAGACCAACCGTCAAAAATTGATCATCGTTAACTCCCGTGATGTCGAGGTGATAACGGAAGATATCGACGTAGCGATTTCCTTGCAGCTATTGCTACAAATCCTCGTAGCGGTAATCGTCCAATTGGATATTCTCTAAGGCTAAGAGAATAAGTAGGAAACTACACTCTGCAATAACGACTGCCTCCGCGACTCCCACGTTGCGGGGGTGGTTGTCTGTTAGGAATCCCTTTGACCTAAAGTATGCAGCGGACTCCACGTTTGTGCCGAATTTGGCAACCGGAAATAGGCAATTCAAATTTATTTTCACTTATTTCGCTGTGTAGTTTAAGAGTTAACAAATCGGGTAAAATAGATTAGATGTTAACATGCGAGAGGTACCAATGCAGCATGACATACTTGCGCGATACTCCAGACTTCATTACTCTTACTGTTAAATTGAGTATCAGTTAATAAAGTAATCACCTGTACTAACTTACTTCTCGTTTCATACAGATTGTCTTTTACCGATTTCTTCATTGGATTTCTCCCTTTTCGAAATCGCTTATTAACGCAATGAGAAGTACCAATACCCAAAGAATGTAGAGACAATGATTACGTGGCACTTCTCATATGTCGTTTCCACTTACTTAACTATGCAGACCTCCACTTAACCAAGAACGGTGTCGGTGTGGACCTGTCGGGATTTGGATGAGGCTTGTTTTTAGTGGACTCAGCTTGTAAATCTCGTCACTTACGTTCACATCAAACCCGAGGAGTGGGTGCCCTCCGAATTCGAGAGATGACGCGACTAACAGCAATCTTTGCACCAACATTCCCGCCTCCATTTGTTGGATACGGTATCCTCGGTACCCCAATTCCGTTTTGAAATGATTTTTGTCCCCTACGACATGTAGACAAAGTGGTACTTGGAACAGATTTACATTGTCTAAGGACAATCCGTGCTGTAACCGTAATCGCTGATCTCCGAGTTGTACTTTGCGTAACGCATGGGCAGAGCTGTCATAATGATATGCACCATTCGGAATGCCTTCGACATTATACAAACATCCGTAAAGTGAGACACGGGACTTCTGTTTTTTTTGATCTCCATCCAAATCATTTTGATACGAGAAGGAATCCATCGCGCATTTAAGCAACTTGGCAAGCTGGAGTTGACTAACATTCCCCAAAATGAAATCTCTGTCTGGTGAAAACCGCTTTCGGCAGACCGATGCCAAATCATACGATAATCGCTTCACATATGGCAAAGCCACCGTTTGACCTTCGTAATTTAGTTGCTCCTCTTTGATTTTCCGAAACGATCTCGTTGATTCCATCATGGATGCTTCATTCATCTTCGTTACAATCGGGTACTCTAAAACCCTTCGCGATTGGACGTAATGAGTAGACTGAATTGCCGTCAATTCTCGGCATAAATCAGTGGCAGATTCATCCACACCTTTGGTGCATCTATTGAAGCAATTTGTTGAATCAGCTGTTAGCGGAATCACCGCATACACGCTCTCCTCTTGTTCGGAAAGCCCAATCAGGTGGTTGATGGCCCGATCAAGGAACTGAAAGTATACGCAAGGGGCGAAGCCAAAACATTTTGCAACTTCCAGTAATTGTCCAATCAACACACCAGCATCCAAACCTTGAAGACGGTAAGCGAAGTTATTGTATTTAAAGAAGTTCTTCCAAAACATTGTTGATATAAAGACAGTACCAAAACACTCGGATACCTCACAGCGATTACCAAGTGCACGGGATATATATGAATCGAAATTTCCTTCGCGCAGCAACAATAGGCGATGATGCGCCACATCATAATGGTAAACACCGGCAGGCAAATCCTCTATCTTCAAATAAACATACAATTCGTTTGGATACAGCGCCCCACCGGAAGGGACAAACCGCCGTTTCGACTGCATGAGGTCCAAGGCTTGATCGCTGGAACCCAAGTTCATCATGGATTCGCTAAATTGCGTTAGACCAAATACATACCAGAGAAAATGACCGAGTTTGCTTAGGTCAGGTTTTGCAGTTCCTTCCACCCTGTTAAGCGTCAACGGCACTTCTAAAGAAAGTGGAAACACCGGTAAGCCACGGTAGAGCTTATACGGAAGTGGCGCGTCTTCCCAATCCACTTCCCAGTCTGGCGGGCTTACCTTGTCAATTTCAAAATGGAGATTGTGCAGTAATGCCTCAAGATTCATCCTCCTACCTCCTAACGACTGGTTATGGGAACGGATGCGGATATGGATTGAGCTGTTCAAGTGTTAACAGTTCTTCCTTATATCCGAGTTCCATTGGCAACCTGAGCACCCTCTCAAGCCCTGTTACTCGGGTAAGATGTTGACCGAATGTCATCGGCAGCATCCCTGGAATCAGGACTTTTACGCAGAACAGTCCGTTTTGTTTTACTTCAGGTGTAGTTTGGTCCACTACGATCACATCGAGGTTCAACCCCCTAAACACCTGGAGAATATCCCGCAGATCATCCGTGAGGTCTGCATGCACTGCCTCCCATTTGAATTCCTCATCAAACGTTCGTAATGGCCGGTTATCATCTAACAAAAACTGTAGGCGTTCTTGCGCTTCCGGCAACCCATACAACATCCCATGATCATCCATCTTCCGTACCAAGGAAGAGTCTTTCAACATCCGCACATATTCCTCCCGGTTAGTCTCCAAATTCTCGTCAAGTATTAGCATCATGCCAGCCAACTCATGAATCGCGCTTTTAGCCGCTCGTATTGGATCCAGATGAGCGCCGGCCGCAGCAATGATATTCAACCCCGTTTTTTTCCTGTTTTTCGCTAGTACCAAAACACTTGGAATTCCATTCTCCATCGTCGAATTATAAAAATGAAGATCATAACCACAAACCGCCCGCACACGATCAATCATCAACTGTAATTCCTGATCATTAGTTGAACAAGGGTCAAGACGTGGTAGTGACAGCTCTGCGTACCAAGTCATCAAGAACGAATCACGCTCTACAACTTCCATAATACCGTAGAAAATGGCCTCCTCTAAGCTACCGCCTAACGCACATCCATTGGAAGTTTCATAGACAATTCCCTCTCCGCCCAAACTGTAATAAGCAAGCAACTCTGGAATCAGAATAGGACGTTCTTCCAAAAATGAATAACCCCAAACCCAATCGATGGAGCGATCAGGATTGAACGGTTTGAACGGAAAATTTGGCAGCGCATACTGTTCCTTTGAATGCACACCTACCTTGAGAGGATTAAGCGCTCGGTCTTTTAGGTTGCGGAAGCTATCATGAACCACTGTTCGTTTTCCACTTGGAGACAATCCACAGTACCGCTCCAACCCCTCCAAAATAGCCGTGGACTCACTAACCTTGTATGAATGAGTCCGGCCTGCCACCCCCTCGTCTCCGGCAAACAACGGCAGATTAACACTTGCATCGGCAAATGGCAGCATGAGGTGATACATTTTACTATTTACCAAACCAGTCCGATCATCTAAGTAATCCTTGCCTAAAATATTTTGCAGGTCATCTATGGAACGACTGCGGTAACTGTCGGTACTGATTTTCAGACTAGATTGCAGTGTAATTCGGGCCGCGGCTGCTGAATCATCGGGTATTTGACTACAGACCGGACACAACGGGTCAGGAAGAAACGAATGCCATGAACTCTTTAGCGATTTCAGATTAATTAAACATAAACGACCTTCCGAACGAGCCTGATTTCCATCTAGTATGCTCTGTACCTCTGATTCGAGAAGGTGCGCCATTTGCAATAATCCCGTACGAGATGCCCAAGCATCACTCGGAGCTCCACCAAGTTCCTTACGTCTCTGTTCCATCTCCCACATCTCTTTACGGTCTCGTCCGGCCATGAGACGTCGCTTGTCTGCACATTGGGAGCAGCCCGGTATTTCCGGACGTACGAGTGGCCCAATCACTCCTTCTCCATATGAAACAATGCCTCGCAGCCAAGGTATGCCGGTTGGCCGCAATACCTCTTCCGCTCTTTTTTGAATGGAAGGATTCAAGGTATCGTGCAAGACCATAACCAGTTCAGTCGTTTCTGGTACTCCCTCTTCGAAATCGTACCGGCGTATTACTTCGTATTGAGTGGATAAATCCCCGCACACACGGTCAGCCAATAATCCTTCTCCAACAACCATTACGACGGCAGTCACCGGTATCCCTCCTCCTCTCGTAACGACACACCAAACAGCCCCGCGATCCCCTCTTTCAAAAATGGTTCAAATGCTAAATCAAATACTAATAGCCGTTTGTGATTCCGTTCTAAGATTTGTATAGCGGAATGCAAAATCTCGGCCTGTCTCTTCTCATCATAAGCGGAGATAACAAGGCTGAGTGGTGCTTTTTCTTCCAGTAGAATAATTTCCTGCGATTGCACCGGGTGTGAAGTCATAAGCGCCTGTTGTAGCGCTTTTCGCAACGCCAATGTACTATTCAATTCTACACCACTATACCAGCCGTCATTCGTTCCGACCCAGATGGCAGGGAAACCGTTTACTTCCTCCCCCAAGCCAATCGCCGGTGCGCCATGCATCGTGGTCAGTGCCTCTAAATAAAACCGGCAATGTTCATCTTCTACCGTATCCACTTGCAACGGAGTAACATGGATTTTTTTATTTATGAGCTGCATGCTTAGCTCTTTGTCCAAACACTTTTGTAATCCCCGGCATATACCTTCCGCAACCGTTTCTCCCGCTCCAACTCCAATGAACTCCTTTTTTTCTACCCCGTTCTCCCCATTTTCCTGGCTTGAAGGTAGGGTCGCAACGAGCAGCTCAACCGCTTGTGACACATATGATTCTATTCCAGCCAATCCCGCTTTCCTCCGCGCTTCCTCATGCGTCAAGTCTGCACAAACAATGTCTGGTAAAAGGTCAGCAGGTCCCTTTGATAACATATCAACCGCCTGAACACGGCACTGAGCTAAAGGTAGCTGCTTGAGATCTCCTTCCTCCCAAATATGAAAAACCCCTGATACATCCGATGTCAACTGGCTAAAGTAAAGTAACAATCCATTCGGTTCATCTTTGCTTTCGTTTCGTTCAAGACGCACATCCAAATCTGTTACCCATTCACTATACACGCGTCCATCCACCAACGGATGAGGCAAAAATGAATGCCAGTTTCCTTCCAACGTCTCTAAATCAAGCAGATAGAATAGGTTCCTCGGTTCAGATTCGGTCACTCCCGTAATCTCTTTAAACAATTCAAATGTGATTACATTGGCTAACATTGCCCCTGCAGTGGCAGAGAAAGCGGTGAACTGCTGCTCTTCGGAAAGTACAGCTCGATGCATGCGCCTCCATGCAGACTCCCAACATATTTTAGAGTCTGGATGCACGAGCGGACCCGCAAGGCCCACATGCTGGTGACATATAGCAGGAAGAAACACCTTCTTCTCTACCCTACAAACCTTTTGAAGCACTCGGAGTTCCTCTATATCGCCCTCCTGGGACACATACAAAATCGAATCAAACGGTTGAACAATTTCATGCCAACAACGTTCCCCCTCCTTCTGCAAGCTGATCTCTTCTACCGTTACCTCTGTGTCTGTTTCACGGGCATGTGCCACGAGTTCCATCAACCGCTGTCTATTGGTCGACTCCGAGTCCGTGATGAGCATATGGAACTTGGGCAATCCAGATTCAAGTAATGAAGAAACCAATGAAACAAAAAAATGACCAGCACCAACTGCCAACACGCTTGACTGACGATAAGTTTGAAATCGGGACGCACTCGAATCTCCGAAACTGTCCAGAAATTCAATTTGGGAAGCATACTTGGTAAGAACTTGATCGGTCAATTGATGAGGAAGGTCCTGGCTCACATCCCGAGCATACTCATTTCGGAACAGTACCTCCGCAATTTCATAGACACGATTCCGATATGGAACAGGCAATCCTTCTGTCAAATCCCCTAACGTATACTTACCGTTGAACATCGGTACCAGTTTTTCAACCCACTGAATGATCCCAGTTCCTTCCACACGAAAAGAACTTTTATTATTCCTAAAATACACACCACCATTTGAATCGGGGAGAAAAAATGTGTCCCTTTTCACTTTCAGGCGCATCATAGGAGTCAAATTCGACATTCCATTCCTCCTTAACAATAGCTATTTCTAAATCAAAATTATTACTAACACTCCAATCCTATGTACCATAACTTGTTTCATATGTTTAACCTTATATAGAAAAGTCCCTGCAACAACTGCAGGGACCTTGGCAATCATGTTTTTTGTTACTATTAACCGTGGCAACGGCCGCCGCAACTACTACAGCGAAAACAATTATGGCAACGGAAACAATTAGAGCAGCGGAAACAACTAAAGCAGCCAAAGCAGCTAAAGCCGCAACGGAAAAAGCCACCGCCAAAGCAACCGCCAATGCCAAAGCCTCCGCCAAAGCAACCGCCAATGCCACCGAGCTGCGCAGTTTGATTTGAAAGAGGATTGTTTTGGTCCCAATTAACTGCCTGACTCGTATTGAACTCGCCAAGATTCAGCATCTGGAGTTCGTTATGGAAATCATTCATTCTTGCACCTCCAATTATATTATCAAGATGTGCTATGAACGTGAAAGGGGAAACACAATAGTCAAAAGTCCATTTACACACTCTATACCAATTTATGAACTGGGGGTGGGGAATGTTACTGCTTTATATGCCTATGATAATCGACTATGTATCCCTTTTTTTCCCCCACAAAAAATTGTTTGTTAATTCTTTTGAAAAAGCTGGATTTGATACCTATTAAAAGCATATTATTAATATTGGGGTTATTAAAAATTTTCTAAAGGGGAGGGAGATTTATCCATGACGCAAGATATAGCTCAAAATTATTATAAAGAATTAATTGATTTACAAGATGTAGAAGGTGTCGAGGCTCAATTTCGAATTTTACTTGAAGTTCCAATTGAATCCATTTCTGACCTAGAAAAGTGGTTAAAGGATGAAAAGGATTTAATGATTAAAATTATGGAGGCGATGATAGGTCACCAAGTCGATTTCTTCCGAAACACAGAGGATGCTGACATCAAGTCAACGTTTCTTCATGATCAGCAAGTCATCCAACCACTTTTAATGAAATATGAGGCAAAACTGAATGAGAAATTCTGTGATTCTCCATATTTCAATCAAATAGATGAAAACCGTTACGGTTTAATGCGTCGCGTTCGCGAGTCCAAAGTTAAATTGTTCAGAGAAGAAAACATTCCATTAATGGTAAAAGAACAAGAACTCTCTACGAAGTATAGTGAAATTATGGGAGGGCTAACAGTTGAATGGGAGGGGGAGGAAAAGCCTTTACCGTTTGTCGAATCCCAACTTGATAATTTAGACAGAGCCGTGCGAAAAAAAGCTTATCTCTTAATAAGGTCAGCCTATCGACAGATTAAGCCCGATATGGATGCCATCATGGATGAGCTCGTTCAACTACGCCATCAAATTGCATTAAATGCAGGCTTTGAAAATTATTGTGATTATATATTTGTGACCAAAAATCGTGAGTATAGTGTTCAGGATTGTTATGATTTTCATGAAAATGTAGAAAAACATATTATCCCTGCTTGGAACAGACTTGCAGATGTTTTTAAGTCTAAGCTAAGTGTCGATACTTATCGCCCCTGGGATAACACCGCTAAACTCTTGAAAAACCCACCATATACCGAGGTGTCCACTCTTATGGATGGCGTTGGTGAGATGTTAGGGAAAACCGACCCATATTTCGCAGACCGTTTCGATTACATGAGAGAGCATGGATTACTCGATCTTGGAGATCGAAAAGGAAAAAGCCCAGGTGGTTTCTGTATCGACTTACCTGTTTCAGGAAATAACTTTGTTTTTGCAAACATGAGCCCATCCTTCTTCTCTCTTATCGCATTAATTCATGAAATGGGTCATGCGGTGAATGGATATCTCCAGTTTTCAGAGCAGGGTCCTCTTGAAGAATACCAATGGCGAGCGGAAATCGCTGAACTGTATTCCCATGGGATGGAATTGCTCTTATTGGATAAACTAAATCAGTTTTACTCAGAAGAAGAATTTAAGAACGCTCAGCGTGAGGAGCTAAGAAGGGCTTTTACAATGCTATTCGGACCATTATCAGGGGATCTCTTCCAACATTGGATGTATACGAATCCTAAACACACCCCCAAAGAGCGTGATGAAAAATTCTTTGAAATCTCAAAACGTTATGGCTTAAACCCTGTCGATACTTCTGGGTTTGAGGAGGAAATTGGAATGAGCTGGGTAGGCACCCTTCATTTTATTCAATATCCTTTCTATACTATTGAATACTCCATCTCGATGTTAGGGGCTCTTCAATTACTTGAGAATTATCAGAAAGACCCAGAGTTAGCTGTCGAATCCTTTAAAAAAGGTGCAAGTGTGGACTACAATCAATCCATCGCAGCTATATATAAAGAAACTGGGGTCAGTTTTGATTTTTCAGAGCCAACTGTCAAACGAATGGGTGAATTCCTAGAAAAAGTCATTCAAGACATTCATTAACGAAGCGGAAGTAAAATGAAAAAGCGAATCCCAAGTTTAAGTCGGGATTCGCTCTTTTTTAAACTTCACACCAATTCCAACCACGTTACAGCCTCAACATGTGCAGTGTGTATGTGGCAATTTATTCAAATATAGCTACTAAGCGCCCTTTTACTTCATGATTTTTGAGTTTTTCTAAGCCTTTGTCGACTTCTTCAAACGGAATGGTAACAAGAGTTGGATTCATTTTACCAGTAGCGAAGCAATCATATACACCTTGTAAGTCTTCTACAGATCCGCCATTACTTCCTAATAGCTTAATTTCTTTTGTAATCATTAAATACGTATTGATATTGGATTCTAATTTACCCATACCAACAATTACAACTGTTCCTTCTCGTCTTACAGCTTCCAGTGCATCAGAAGTTGTTTGGCCAAAACCAGCAAAGTCAACAATGACGTCACACTCTGCTTCTTTCATATCTAAAATTGAGTCGTAAACTTTATGAGCACCTAATTCTTCAGCAAGTTTTCGAGCTTCAGGAGAAACATCTGTAGCGTACACTTCGCAACCTTTAATCTGTGCCATTTGCAAAGCAAATTGACCAAGTCCACCGATACCGATAATTCCTAATTTCGTACCTTCTTTTGCTTGTCCAATACTGAAAAGCGCACGATAAGCTGTAATTCCTGCATCTGTTGAAGCCGCCCCTTCTGCAAAGGTTACGCTTTCGGGAATAATTACACATTGATCCGCAGGAACGCGCACTTTTTCTGCATAACCGCCGTCATAAGTGTACCCCGCAGTTACTTTCGTTTCTCGATTCATTGGGTTAGCCCCGACTCGGTCTCCAACTTTAATGTTTTCAACGCCTTCACCCACTTCAATAACAACCCCAGCAAACTCATGCCCCATAATAACAGGACCATTTGGGAATAGTGGCATCCAACCTGGATCTTGTAATGCTGCAACGTCTGAATGGCATAGACCAGCAGCTTTTACGTCTATCACAACTTGACCAGGAATCGCTTTTGGATCTTCTTTTTCAATTAATTTTAGTGGTTTATTTGTACCTGAAAATAGCCAACCTCTCATACTATCGCCCTCCAAAATTGTTTTACTACTTTCCTTAAAATTTCGGTCCAATCTAGCTTTTGAGACCACCCTATAGGTTGTGGTTACATTTATAGTGTAACTGCTTTCATATACGTTTATGTTGAGCGCATTGTCAGATAATGCAGTGTCGGGCGTGGGGGCTGCTAATCAGTATATTCATATTGCCATTCTCGTGCTTGAAGTTGTCGGAAATGGAGCCGCGATTCTCGTCTCCCAATATCTTGGATCGAAGAGATACTTAGAGGCATCCAAAATTTCAGCACTGGCGATTACGTTGAACCTGATTGTTGGACTGATTATGAGTGTATTATTCGTTCTGTTTTCCAGAAATATTATGATTGCAATGAATTTACAAGGAGATGTATTGGACTACGCCACCAGATATTTGGTCATTGTAGGAGGGGCTATTTTCCTGCAAGCCATTATCAATTCATTGGCAGCAATCATTCGGGTGCATGGCTTTACGAAACAGACGATGCTTGTTTCGTTGGGTATGAATATTTTTCACGTCGTAGGGAATTATTTGCTCATTTTTGGGAAGTTCGGTTTTCCTGAATTAGGTGTTCAAGGGGCTGCAATTTCTTCAGTCGTTAGCCGTTTACTTGCGATGATTGTGTTTTTCTGGTTGCTTTATCGGGTGATGGAGTACCGCGTGGAATTCCGCTATTATATTACGCTTTCAAAAGAATATATAGGGAAAATATTGCAGATTGGCATCCCATCCGCGTTCGAACAAATTATGTACCAAGGCTGTCAAATTGTCTTTTTGTATTACGTCACTTATTTAGGGGCGGAATCGTTGGCAGCTAGGCAGTATGCCGTGAATATCTCCATGTTTACGTATTTATTTGCAATTGCAATTGGAATGGGTACTGCCATTATTGTAGGACGTCTGGTCGGCGGTGATAAAAAGGATGATGCATACAAAAGCGTCTGGACGAGTGTGAAGTGGGCATTGTTGTTCACATTATGTATGGTCGCACTCGTCATGATTTTCCGCTATCCTTTATTAAAACTATTTACGGATAATCCGGCTGTTATTGAAATAGGTGCCACCGTCTTATTGCTAAGCATTGTCCTTGAAACGGGACGGACGATGAATATTGTCATTATCAATTCATTACGTGCGTCCGGGGATGCGAAATACCCCGTCATCATCGGTGCTTTTTCGATGGTCGCCATGAGTTTGCCATTAGGTTATTTGTTAGTTTTCCAATTGAATCTTGGACTTGTTGGCGTATGGCTAGCCATTGCGGCAGATGAATGGGTACGCGCTACCATTATGTACTTCCGATGGAAAAGTAGACGATGGGAAAGATATGCGCTCGTTTCACCAAATAAATAACGAAGATAAAAACAGGAGGAGAAAAATGACGTGTTTTTCTCCTCCTGTTTTAGTTATTTTTATCTTTGTTGTTTATTCTTTTAATGTCAGCAATGCCACGCACTCGACGTGGCTTGACTGCGGAAACATGTCCACTGGCTGCACTTCTTTCGTCTGATAGCCACCATCTTCCAAGATTCGCAAGTCGCGTGCCAGTGTTCCTGGATTGCAGGATACATACACAACCCGTTTTGGTTTATATTTTAGGATCGTTTGAAGCAATTTTTCATCACAGCCTTTACGTGGTGGGTCGACGACTAAAACGTCAAATCTTTTCCCTTCCGCATACCATCTCGGAATAACGTCTTCAGCAGCACCCGATTCGAAATAGGCATTTGTAATGCCGTTCAATTCTGCGTTTCTTTTAGCGTCCTCGATTGCTTGTGGCACAATTTCTACACCGTACACTTCCTTCGCCTTTTGCGCAAGGAACAATGAAATCGTACCGATTCCGCAGTATGCATCGATTACCATTTCCCCACCTGTCAACTGGGCATAGTCAAGTGCTTGTTTGTAGAGCACTTCAGTTTGAGCGGGGTTCACTTGGTAGAAGGAACGTGCCGATATTTCAAACTGGATGTCGCCAATCGTGTCGATGATAAATGACTTGCCGTACAAGCAAATCGTTTCATTTCCGAAAATGACGTTCGTTTTTTCGCCATTGACGTTTTGCATGATGGACGTCACTTCTGGTACAACGCTTTTGATCAGTTCAACGACTGCCTCTTTTTGAGGAAATTTCTTTTTAAGGGTCACAAGGACAACCATGATTTCCCCAGTCGCTTTCCCTTTCCGGACAATTAAATGTCGAAGCATGCCGCGATGTGTTTTTTCGTTATACGCATCCAGTCCAATTTCGTGCATTTTATGCTTCAACGTTGACATCAGTTCATCGGCTT
This sequence comes from Sporosarcina thermotolerans, assembly GCF_042658975.1. NCBI lineage: Bacteria > Bacillati > Bacillota > Bacilli > Caryophanales > Caryophanaceae > Sporosarcina > Sporosarcina thermotolerans. Next base: position 114,892 of record NZ_JBHSRM010000015.1, read on the forward strand.
CTGCGCTTTGAATGATACAAACATCGGTATCAACGATGTGATGTGTTTTGGATTTGTAAAATCCTGATACAACCTTCCCATCGCGCTCGGCAAAGGGGATTTGAGATTTATTGCGATAGCGCCATGGATCTTCCATTCCTTTAACGGGATGGACAGGAACGTCTGGCAATTTTGCGATTCGGTCGATGACGTCTCGGACTTGTTTTTGCTTTTGGATGAGCTGTGCTTCATATGACAAATGCTGCAGCTGGCAACCGCCGCATTCCCAGAAGACGTGGCAAGGTGGTGTGATGCGATCAGGAGATGGCTTTTTCACATCAAGCAGACGTGCGAATCCATAATTCTTCAACGTCTTTCCGACTTGGACTTCAACATCTTCTCCAGGTAATGCTCCTGGGATGAAGAGTGGATACCCTTCCACTTTTGCAACGCCCGATCCGTCATGTGTCAAATCCTCAACATGGACAGTGAGACGGTCGTTTTGATTTACAATAAAAGACATGATTTTTCCTCCAAATTTCGTGTGATACAAGTTTAACATTATTTCGTCTAAAAAAGTGAAGGGAAGTCGCCTACATCAGTGCGTCAAAGGTCCCGAAATGACCATATATCTCGGGAAATGATTGATATAAGTTGGGAAATGATCGATAACTCCTCCCAATTGATCGATAAATGCTGGGAAATGATCGATATCCGGCGGGAAATGATCGATAAGTTTTCAAGGCGCAAAAAACAGACGCCACAAGACGTCTGTTTTCCATTAATCCTTCTTATTCACAGAACCGTCCAACGGTGCGACGAGAAACGCGATGACAATGGCAGCAATTAGGATAATAAATGGTGCATAAAAAATTATAAAATTAGACATGATTCATCCCTCCTAAGCATGGAAATTATCCTTTCCACGCACATAGTCTTTATTGAACAGGAATAGGCGCATAAGTAGCACTAGTGACGGGATCAACAAACCAAGACCTAAGATGAAAACTACAACAAGCGAAATCGCCATCGCTGGGTTCGTGAAACTGTCGTAGATCGTTAAATGCGGGTAGAGCAAATAGGGATAATGCGATGCACCGTATCCGAAAAACGCGAATGCGAATTGCCCTGCAAGTAATCCGAACGCCCAACCATAATTGCGTCGTTTCGCAAGTAGCCAAACCGTTCCTACGAACATCAAAAATGAAATAAGGAACATCGGCCAAAATGTCTGGATATTAGTATAGTGATCGAAATTATGCCTCCGTAGCTCGAAAATGATTCCACCTGCTGTGATGATAGTCGGCAGCGACCAGATGAGCGCGTATTTCCGAAGCAAGTCTGTCGCATCGACGTCCCCTGCTTTATTTGCATACCATGTCAGAAATGTAGCGGAAATATATAGTGTTGCCGCGATGCTTAAGACAACTATTGCCCACGTCAGCGGACTCGAGAAAAGAACCCAATAATCGAGCACCGGATGCCCATCTACCATGTCGATGAAGCCGCCTTCCGAAATAGTAAGGACGATAGATAACGATGCAGGTAGCAATAATCCCGCAACGCCGTACATGAACGAATACCCTTTATGTCCACGTGCCCCGTACGTTTCGAATGCATAATACGAACCGCGAATCGCGAGTAGGATAACTCCAATGCTGACAGGTACTAATAATGTCGTTCCATAGTAGAATGCCGTCTTCGGGAAGAACCCGATAATCCCTACGAAAAAGAAAACAAGGAAAACGTTTGTCACTTCCCAGACAGGCGATAAATAGCGTTGGATGACTTTTGTCAGGATCCGATCTTTTCCCGTCAGCAAACTATATGCATTGAAAAATCCAGCACCGAAGTCAATTGCACCGACGACGATATACCCGAAGAGGAATGACCAAAGAACCGAGATTCCTAAGATTTCAAGGTTCATCGTACTTCACCGCCTTTTTCTATATCTCGATCAGCAAGCTCTTGTTCTACAGGGTTTTTAAAGAACATTCGTCTAAGGACGACAATGCTTCCGACTCCAAGGATTAGATATAGCAACGCAAAAAGCATAAGCATTAAGTCGACTTGCCCGCTTGTCGTCGCGGCATCCTCGACACGCATAATCTTGCGAAGGATCCAAGGCTGCCTTCCGACTTCCGCAAGCCACCAACCTGATTCGATGGCGATCATTGTCAACGGTGCTCCAAGGACAATAAGCCAACGGAACCACTTGGTAGACACGCGTCTCCATCCACGATTGACGCCAATCCAATACAATGCGGATAGGATTGTCATCCACATACCAATGAACACCATAATGTTGAATAAATAATGGATATAAAGTGGCGGTATTTCATCCTCCGGAAATTGATCCAGACCAATGACTTCTGCTTTCGGATTATTATGCGCAAGCATGGAAAGCCCAAACGGAATTTCAAGAGCATACTTCACTTCCCCATCACTTAACACGCCAAGCAAAATGAGTGGGGCATTTTCCTGCGTTTCAAAATGCCACTCTGCGGCAGCCAACTTTTCCGGTTGGTACTCCGCCAGGTATTTACCAGAGAAATCTCCGATCAATGCAGTTGCGAGCGAGAAAATGAACCCTAATTTCATCGTTAGAAAAAGAGCTTTTTTATGATAAATATGGTCCGAACCTTTCAGTAATCGGAATGCAGCAATTGCCGCTAACACAAAAGCAGCGGTCATATACGCAGTGATAACGACATGTGCCACTTTCGTAGGCATCGCAGGGTTGAACATCGCGATAATCGGGTTGATGTTTACGAGTTCTCCGTTGACGATGTCGAATCCTTGAGGGGCATTCATGAACGCATTCACCATCGTTATGAATACCGCGGAAAAAGATGCGCCGATAGCAACAGGCACTAATAGCAGTAAATGCTTTTTCTGATTTTCAAATCGGTCCCAAGTATATAAATAAATACCGAGGAAAATGGCTTCAAAAAAGAATGCGAATGTTTCCATGAAAAGTGGAAGTGCAATGACATTCCCGGCAAACTCCATGAAATTTGGCCATAGCAAGGATAATTGCAGACCGATCACGGTCCCTGTCACGACACCGACGGCGACCGTAATTACAAATCCACGTGCCCATCGTCTTGCAAGCAATATATAGTGTTCATCGTTTTTTTTGATACCCACCCATTGCGCAATCATGATCATGAGTGGGATACCGACACCGATTGTTGCGTAAATGATATGGAAGGTTAATGTCAATTCCGTTAGGACACGTGAATAAAAAACAGCTTCTTCATTTCCCATTTACTATTCCTCCTTCAACTTCCGAAAACTCTTCCCACAATGGACAACAACATTATTCCTGCTACGGTGAAAACTATCCACATAAGCCATTTCTCTTGTTTTTTATACACGGATCATACGCCTCCTATGTGAGTAAATCTCCTTGTATCTATATAAGATGACCATCGCTTATTACTTTTCCCTTTTTGGGATCGAAATAACAAAATTGTCACAGCAACCGTGAACTATTTTTGACAACAACACTCTTGAGAGTAATTTGAATGTTTTGTATAATAGAAGGATTAAAGGGAGATGAGCACAATGGAAGTGAAACGAAAAGTTTTAGCTTACATTACAAAAGGGGAAAACACCGAACGCAAAATCCTTGTGTTCGATCAAAAAGGGAACCCTGATGCAGGTTTGCAAGTTCCTGGGGGAACAATCGAAAGGGACGAGTTGCTCATTGATGCGTTATATCGGGAAATTGAAGAAGAGACCGGTATTAGACGTGAGCAACTGGAGTTAAGGGGGAAAGTGCATAAAAGAAATTACTTTCCTGAACATAGAAAAGATGTTATTCATGAGCGGAATATCTTTCATCTTATTTATATAGGAGACGATGAAACTGAGTGGGATAATCTTGTTCAAAGCGAGGGGCAGGACAACGGTATGATTTTCCATTGCCAATGGATGCCGATTCATAATTTACCGCAACTTGCTGCTAGGCAGGATGAAGATATCGAGTTTATTGTCTAAAACAACATAAATAAAAGCTGCAAGGATTCTTAGTCCAATGCAGCTTTTTCATCGTCTTCGTCTAAAACAATTCTGTCTTGTTCCCGCAATTGATCAAGTGTGGCGAACATTTCAACATGGCGGTATTTAATCTCAAATTCGGCGGGTAGCGTTCCGCCATACTCACCATCTAAATTCAGTAGAACTTCCTCTGAAGAAGTGACCTTTATTTTAGATGCTTGCGATGAGATTACTAACGGATCATCCAGGTGTTCACCGCGTAATGCCAAACTAACAACTCGGATGAATTCAGCAATACTACACTTTTTCAATACCAATAATGTGAACTTACCATCATTAATACTTGAATTAGGTGCAAGTTTTTCTAATCCACCTACAGAATTTGTAAGTCCAACGAGAAACAGCATCGCTTCCCCTTCAAACACATTATCATCGTACTCGATTTTCACATTACTCGAATGGAAGGAAGGCAACATCTCGATACCTTTCAAGTAATAAGCAAGCTGTCCAAGAACAGTTTTAAGCTTGCTTGGCACTTCATATGTCAATTCGGTCATCCGGCCACCGCCAGCTATATTGATGAAATGGCGTTTGTTCATAAGCCCGACGTCTACTGGTATTGTTTCGCCCTTTATAATGATATCCACGGCCTCATCAATATCACGGGGAATGCGCAGTGCCCGTGCAAAGTCGTTCGTTGTTCCGGTTGGAATCAGTCCAATTTTCGGTCGTTTTTCGCATGATGAAATACCCGCAACGACTTCATTTAACGTTCCATCACCACCTGAGGCGATGATGACGTCAAAACCGCGTTCTACAGCTACCTTCGCAGCCACAGTCGCGTCGCCTTCCGCGGTTGTCGCATGTACTGATGTTTCATATCCCGCTTTCTCAAGCTTTTCAAGCACGTCAGACAGATGCTTCCGGAATATTTCACGTCCTGCTGTCGGATTATAAATGATTCGTGCACGCTTCATACATGTTCCCTCTCAATCATACAAATTATTGCACTTGCATATGCGTTACTGATCCAGCAATAGGACGCCTTATGTTAAAGATATGTTGCACCCTTTACCCGTCAATTCGTTTTCTGTAGTGCCGGCATGAATGTTTTTCTAATGTCTTCATAGACCGTTAACCATAATTCGGGTTGTGTCGTATATTCTGTCATCAGTTCCGAAATGAATGCGCGTTGCTTTTCGTCGAATGCAGGGTCTTCCTTCGTCGGGAGTTGCTTACGGCGCTCAAGCACATCCTCCTGTATTGCAGTAGCACGTGGACCCCATTTCGCAAGGATTTCCCCTTCATCATCAAGAAGGAGATAAATTGGTATCGATCTTCCGCCATTCGTCAAATGCATATCAATCAAATCTGTATCTTCATCCCGATAGGCAGTCCGAACATCCAATTCAGCAGCTTCTGCAATTCTACGAAGGATTGGATTATTCATCATGGCGTCCCCGCACCAATCTTCAGTTATAACTAAAACATTAGGCTTTTTCTCTTTCAAAATTTCAATGAATTCATCGTCCTGCGGCACTTCGAATTTTTCGTAGATCCCGAAGCTGTTCTCTTTATGCTTCTCCATCTTTTCCATATACGCTTCTAGCGTTATTGCTTCATCAAAATATTGTTTTTCAGTTTTCATAGCTAAACACTCCTTTTCCTTAGTTTAAGTCTATTCGTTAAGACAATCAAATAGGATGCAAAACAAAAGCGGAGGGTGGCGGTTTGCCTCGACAGGCGTAAGGCGGATTTGTGAAACGGCGGTTTTTGCCGTGTAGCAAAGCTGACTTATGACCCGAGAGGCTGCCACCCGAAGCTAGACTTGGAGGCTTTATTTGAAAAACGCCCTATACGAAATTTCTCGCATAGGACGTTCTCCATATTTTGTTATCGCTTGTTAATTTCCTCAAGGAGGATTTTATTGACTAACGGCGGGTTAGCTTGACCCTTCGTCGCTTTCATCACTTGTCCGACGAGGAAACCGACAGCACGGTCCTTACCGTTTTTATAGTCTTCAATCGATTGTTCATTCGCATCTAAAATTTCACTTACGATTGTGCGAAGCGTACCTTCATCCGAAATTTGAACGAGACCTTTTTCTTTCACGATATCAGCAGCGTTTCCACCATTCTCGATTAGTTCCTTAAACACTTTCTTCGCAATCTTGGATGAAATAGTACCATCCGCAATCAGTTTAATCATACTAGATAGTCCCTCTGGTGTTAGAGCTGTATCATGCAGTTCTTTTTGCTCTGCATTCAAATAAGCGGAAACCTCACCCATCAACCAGTTGGAAGCAAGTTTCGCATCGGCTCCAGCAGCAACAGTTGCATCGAAGAAGTCCGACATTTCCTTCGTCAATGTCAATACATGTGCATCATATTCTGGTAAGTCTAACTCTTGGACGTAACGAGCTTTACGAGCGTCAGGAAGTTCCGGGATTTCAGCACGCACACGGTCTTTCCATTCTTGATCGATATGGATTTCAGGAAGATCCGGGTCGTTGATAAATCGGTAATCATTCGCACTTCCTTTAACGCGCATGAGTACGGTTTGGCCTGTCGTCTCGTCATAACGGCGTGTTTCTTGTTGGATTTCCCCTCCAGAAAGAAGGATTTTTTCCTGGCGTTCAACTTCATTCGCAATTCCACGACGTACGTAGTTGAAAGAGTTCAAGTTCTTCAATTCCGTTTTTGTTCCAAATTCCTTCTGACCGAATGGGCGCAATGAAATATTGGCGTCACATCGGAGTGACCCTTCCTCCATACGAACATCGGAAACGCCTGTATATTGGATGATTGCTTTCAATTTCTCAAGGAATGCATATGCTTCTTCAGGTGAGCGGATATCCGCTTCCGTAACGATTTCGATAAGCGGCGTTCCTTGTCTGTTTAAATCGACGAGTGAATAACCGTTATCCGTGTGCGTCAACTTACCTGCATCTTCCTCCAAGTGAACACGTTCGATACGAATCTTTTTCTTTTTCCCTTCAACTTCGATCTCAATCCAGCCGTTTTGGCCGACAGGTCGTTTATCTTGGGAAATTTGGTAAGCTGCAGGATTGTCCGGATAGAAATAATGTTTCCGGTCGAAATTCATGACGTCCGCGACTTCACAATTCAAGGCGAACGAAGCTTTCATTCCGAAGTCAACCGCTCGTTTGTTCATTGTCGGGAGCGTCCCAGGGTATGCCAAGTCAGTGACGTGGATATTCATATTCGGCTCCGCTCCGTAATGGGATGGTGCCGGTGAAAAGATTTTCGTATCTGTTTTCAATTCAACGTGGACTTCAAGCCCAACAATCGTTTCAAAGTTCATTATTCATTCCCCTCCCCTAAAGATGGAGATTGTGTATGAAAATCAGTCGCTTGCTCATAAGCGTGAGCAACTCTGTAAAGAAGCGCTTCATCAAAATGCTTCCCAATGATTTGCAAGCCCACTGGCATTCCATTAGAAAGACCACATGGTACTGAAATCGCCGGAACGCCCGCCAAGTTGACAGAGACTGTTAATACGTCATTTGCATACAATGTCAATTGATCCTGCACCGCGCCGCCAATTTTATAGGCTGTTGTAGCACTCGTTGGACCGATGACCACATCATATTTTTCAAATAAAGTAGCAAAATCTTGAGCAATAAGCGTACGGACTTTCATCGCTTTGACATAAAGATCCTCATGATGATCCGCGCTCAATGCGTACGTTCCGTAAAGAATCCGCTTTTTCACTTCAGTTCCGAATCCTTCAGAACGTGAACGCAAATAAATCTCTTCCAAGTTCTTTGCGCCTTCCGGATGGTAACCGTATCGGATGCCGTCAAATCTTGCAAAATTAGAAGAAGCCTCTGATGTAGCAATCGCATAATAGACCGGTGAAGCGTATTTGGAATGTGGAAGCGTTACCTCTTCGCAAGTTGCGCCAAGGGATTCAAGGACTTTTAATGCTTGCATAACGGACTCTTTTACGTCTTCCGCAACGCCTTCGCCTAAGTATTCCTTAGGAACCGCAATTCGCAATCCTTTAATGTCCCCAGTCAAGCCTGCACGGAAATCAGGAACCTGAATAGGCGAGGATGATGAATCCCACTGATCCAATCCTGAAATCGCATTCAAAAGAAGCGCATTGTCCTCAACAGTTCGAGTGATTGGTCCGATTTGGTCCAATGAAGACGCGAATGCAACAAGACCATAACGAGATACTCGTCCATATGTCGGTTTCATCCCGACAACACCACAAAAAGCGGCAGGTTGACGGACTGATCCGCCCGTATCTGTGCCAAGAGAGAAAGGTACTTCCCCTGCTGCAACAGCTGCAGCTGATCCACCAGAAGATCCACCTGGAACGCTATCCAAATTCCATGGATTATGAGTTGTCTTGAATGCCGAACGCTCTGTTGTTGAACCCATTGCAAACTCGTCCATGTTCAATTTCCCTACGCTGACCATACCGGCTTGGTTAACTTTGTTCATGACAGTCGCATCATAGACTGGAACAAAATTTTCAAGCATCTTGCTCGCACATGTCGTTGTGATGCCTTTTGTAATGATATTATCTTTTATGCCGATTGGCAGTCCGAACAAAGGGCCACGATTTTCCATCGGTTCATTATCTAAAGATTCCGCTCTGGATAATGCTTCTTTTTCAGTCACCGTAAGAAATGCTTGCACTTTTCCGTCAAGCTTCGCAATTTGTTGCAATGAATCTTCGGTCAATTCTTTGACAGAGACTTCCCGATTATGTAAAAGTTGTTGAAGTTCTGCTGCCGACTTTTTCATTAACGTCATATTACATCCTCCTCAAAACCCGTTCTCACAGGATATTCGGAACTTTTATCATTCCGGCTTCATGCTCTTCCACGCTTGCCAACATCTCTTCCCGGTCAAGAATATCTTGCGGAACATCTTCCCGTAGCACGTTGACAAGCTGCAACGGATGAGTCATCGGCTCTATGTGATCTGTTTCGACTTCTTTCAACACATCGCCAAATACGACCAATTCGGAAATGAGATCAGCAAACACTTCAGCTTCTTCATCCGACACGCCGATTTTAGCGAAATTCGCGAAGTATTTTACATCATCTTGGGTAAATTTCGTCATTTGATTTCCTCCCACTGCAATTGTACGACTAATCATACCATCTAACTGTTTTGTTGAAAAGTTACACAGAAAAGCGCAGGGCGCTTGCAAAGGTTCGCAGTCTAAGAACGCCGCGTCCTGCGGCAACGACTGCATGACCGGCATCCTGCCGGCCTCAGGCATAAGGCGAAGATGTGGCGTGGCGGTTTTTGCCACAGAGCATCTTCGAATTATGACCCGAGCTTTTAGCGCCCGGAGCTGGACACCGAAAAGCGCAGGGCGCTTGCTTTGGTATCAGTACCCGTATATATGAACAAATTCCTTTTCTCCAGCTTTCTTTACAATCAATGCCTCTGGACCATTTACTGTAGTGATGCTCACTTCAATGTCGATATTCGGAAAATATTTTTTGACATGATCAGTCAAAAACTGTGTGAAACCGATAATCTCAGTCTTCCCAAAAAATTGGACAGGTATATTAATCTGAAGCGACTGCATACGATCTTCCTTGAAAAAACCTGTTCCAATTACGTTTACGAAGCTTGGGAAGAACTTATCGATATCCTGTTTAAATTTATTGAATGTCGTGTTGATCTCACGATAATTTTCAATGTCAGACGAAGCAGGAAGCAATACATATTGCTCGTTCACTACTTTCCATCCAGACGGTGCAGCCTTCCCTTTATCAGCATAAGCTGTCGCAAAGTAAGTGCCCGGAACAATCGAATTCCTTTTTTCTTGCTTGAAAAGTCCGACGACTATTGGAATATCTGCAAATCCTTCTTTCGCTCTAAGCCTGCTGACAATAATTTCTGCCATGTCCATGCCTTTCTTTTCAAGTTCCTTGTCAGGAATGGTTGTTTGTTTACCATCTCTGCTGTAATAGACTGAATTTAAAGCAAGTCCTATGGATATTCCGGATAGGTGCACTTTCCTATCATCCGTCATCGTCAAATAATTCTGCTCCAATATATGAGCAAGATAGATTGGCTGTTCCTCAGCATCCTCGCCCTTTGCTTCCGGTGGATTCAAGCCAGCCTCATTGTTGGAACTTCTTGCAAGCCAAGTATTGGCAGTATCTTTATCGATATACTGGCCTTCCTGGAAAAAATGATTTTTCGGATCAAAATGCTGGGCAGATAGGCGCATTAGGCCTTCTTCCGACTCCTGGACATCATACTTCGTGTATATATTGTTAACAACTAGCCCGCGGCTTGCGCTTTTCTTAAAAGGAAGCAGAGTCCTGTAAAACTCGTCTTTCAATTGAACGTCGGGAATCATTACTGTTTCCTCGACCTTTTCATTTTCCTGGATGACTTCCTCTTTATCTGGGCCGATTGAAGGTAGACAGCCTCCCAACAAAAGGACGGCCGCCATGCCGGGTACTGCTAAGAACCTTTTCATACAAAATTACTCCTTTTCGCCGAGCGCATCGACCAACTCTGTTTCGTTCCAAACCGTGATGCCAAGCTCTTGCGCTTTAACAAGCTTGGATCCTGCGTCTTCACCAGCAATGAGAAGGTCCGTCTTTTTACTGACGCTCCCACTCACTTTACCACCCATTGCCTCTATTTGTTCTTTTGCGTCATTACGTGTCAAAATCGAAAGTTTCCCTGTCAACACAACCGTCTTTCCAGCAAATGGCCCTTCAGTCGGTAACTCCTCACGTATTCGGCCTTTATATATCATATTCACGCCATATGATTTCAGCTTGTCAATCACTTCCTGGACATCTTCATTTTCAAAAAATGAAATGACAGAGTCCGCGACTTTATCACCTATTTCGTGTATAGATGTAAGCCTATCCGCATCGGCCATTGCAATTTTCTCAAGCGTACCGAATTCTTCCGATAAAATATGTGCCGCCTTTTCACCAACATGTCTGATGCCGAGTCCGAATAATAACTTTTCCAAAGAATTCTCTTTGGATATGTCAATCGCAGATATCAAGTTCGATGCAGATTTCTCCCCCATTCGTTCCAGTGATAATAATTGGTCTTTTGTAAGGGCGTATAGATCTGATACATCATGAACGAGCCCAGCAGTATACAACTGGTCGACAACACGCTCCCCAATCCCTTCGATATTCATCGCATTGCGAGATACGAAATGGATTAGTGCTTCTTTCATCTGTGCCGGACACTGAGGATTTACACATCTTAATGCTACTTCTCCATCAATCCGGATAAGCTCGGAATCACATACCGGGCAATTATCGGGCATTTCGTAAGGTTTTTCCATTCCTGTCCGTTGTTCAAGGAGAACACTGACGACTTCCGGGATAATATCCCCTGCTTTACGAATAATGACAGCATCGCCGATCCGAATGTCCTTTTCACGGATCAAGTCCTCATTATGAAGGGATGCCCTTGCCACTGTCGTTCCGGCAACTCGTACTGGTTCCAAAATCGCTGTAGGGGTGACAACGCCTGTCCGACCAACACTCAGTTCTATATCTAAAAGTTTCGTATGAACCTCTTCCGCTGGGAATTTGTAAGCAGTCGCCCATCTTGGACTTCTTGCTGTGAATCCTAATTGCTCCTGATCTTCATAGCCATCCACTTTAATGACGATGCCATCTATTTCATAATCTAGATCCTGTCTGCGTTCCTGCCAAGATTCAATATACTCGATCACTTCTTCAATTGAACTGCATCGCTTACTTCCTGTATTCGTCTTAAATCCAAGTGTAGCAAGATAATCGAGTGAATCCGAATGGCTGTCTTGTCCATACGCACTTCCATCCCCGCCGATTCCGTATATGAATACGGAGAGGTTGCGGCTTGCAGCAATTTTCGGATCAAGCTGTCGCAACGATCCCGCCGCAGCATTCCGTGGATTTGCGAATGGCTCTTCACCGTTTTCATCACGCATTTCATTCAATTTTATAAATGATTTTTTCGGCATATATGCCTCACCGCGGACTTCGATTGTTATAGGTTCTGACAGTTTCAAAGGAATCGCGTGGATTGTCTTCAAGTTCGCTGTGATGTCCTCCCCAATTGTTCCGTCCCCACGTGTCGACCCTTGAATGAAATTGCCTTTTTCATATTTTAATGAAACGGCAAGTCCGTCTATCTTCAATTCACAAATATACGTGATGGAATGGCCTGCACCTGCTTGTACCCGTCTATCGAAATCACGAATATCCTCTTCATTAAACACATTCGATAGGCTCAGCATCGGAAATTCATGGACCACTTTGCTGAAGTTAGAAAGGATTTCCCCTCCAACGCGTTGCGATGGAGAGTCCGGGAAAATCAAATCTGGATGCTCCGCCTCAATGGCTAACAGTTCCTGCATATGTTGATCATAAACAGAATCAGGGACAACCGGCTTATCTAATACATAATAGGCATGTCCATATTCTTTGAGCAGGTTATTGAGTTCCCGCACACGTTTTTCAACTTCATTTCGATTTATTTTTTGGTCCATGTTTTCCTCTCCCTACGCTTTTTCTATCGGAGCGAATTTAGCAAGTAACCGCTTGATGCCGACTGGTTCTGGGAATGCGATATCAAGTTCAAGATCGTCTTCTTTCCCTTTCACGCTGACGACCATGCCAGTTCCCCAAGTTTTGTGGGTCGCCTTGTCGCCCGCTCTCCAGCCCATCTTCTCTCCACCGCTCGATTGATATTTCGGCTTTTTGACTGCAGTTCGAACAGGCACTTCTGTTCTTCTATACCCGCCAAATGAAAAGCCTTGATTGTTATTCGATGTCACTTCAATGATATCATCTGAAATTTCAGCAATGAAACGTGATGGATTATTATAACTTGAGCGTCCAAACAACGTCCTGTAGGAGGCGCAAGTTAAGTAAAGCATACGCTCCGCCCTCGTTATTGCGACATACGCAAGTCTGCGTTCCTCTTCCATTTCTTCGTCGTCCCCTATGGATCTTGAGTGAGGGAATATATTCTCTTCCATCCCGATTACAAAGACGACTGAAAATTCAAGTCCTTTTGCGGCATGCATCGTCATAAGGACGATTTTTTCGGATGTTTGGTTCTCTTCTTTATCCAATGAATCGATGTCCGCAATAAGCGCAAGATCTGTCAGGAATGCAACGAGAGAGCGGTCTCCCTCATCTTCCTCTGCTCTTTTTTCAAATGCCTCCGTAACGGAAAGGAATTCCTCGATATTTTCCAATCGGCTTTCCGATTCAATCGTTTTTTCACGTATAAGCATTTCCCGATAGCCTGTCTTTTCTAACACTTGTTCAACTAACTCAGTGATCGGCAAGAACTCCTGCATTTGTGTGAATCCGTGGATCATATCTCTGAACTTCACTGCTTCATTTGCCGCTCTTGCTGTCAGCCCCATGAAATGCACTTCCTGTAAGGCGTCGAAAATTGAACGGTCATTCTCAATCGCAAATTGTGCCATTCTGTCGAAAGATGTAGCACCAATGCTCCGTTTCGGTTCATTGATAATCCTTGCAAGCGCCAGGTCATCATCGTTATTCGCAATCAGTTTTAAATAAGCCAATAAATCCTTAATCTCTTTTCGATCATAGAACTTTGTGCCTCCGACAATCGTGTAATCCAAATTGGATTTCACAAGATATTCCTCAATCATACGGGATTGCGCGTTCGTTCTGTACAGTATTGCGAACTGATCAAGCGTTAGATTTTCGCTTTCCTTCAGCTCGATGATTCTTTGTACGATAAATTGGGATTCATCCCGCTCGTCAGAAGCCTTGTAGACGGTAATTGAATCGCCTTCTGCGTTATCTGTCCGCAATTTCTTATCGTAACGACTACGGTTGTTTTGGATAACATCGTTTGCTGCTCGCAGGATGTTTTTGGTCGATCGATAATTTTGCTCAAGCAAGATGACTGTTGCGTCTTTATAATCTTTTTCGAATGAAAGAATATTTCCAATATCGGCACCACGCCATCTATAGATAGACTGGTCTGAGTCACCGACAACGCATAGATTTCTGAATTTCGATGCCAACATATTTACGAGTCTGTATTGGGCATTATTCGTGTCTTGGTACTCATCAACATGGATATATTGGAATTTATTTTGATAAAATTCGAGGACTTCCGGTACGCGTTCGAATAGTTTGAGAGTCATCATGATGAGGTCGTCAAAATCGAGTGATTGGTTTTGACGAAGTTTCTTCGTATACCCTTCATAGACAGTTGCAATTGTCTTTTCATATGGGTTATGCGGATTGATCTGTCCCTTAAAGTTTTCCGCATCGATGCATTCATTTTTTGCCGAACTGATTGCGCCAAGCATTGCGCGTGGGTCATATTGTTTAGGATCAATATTCCGTTCCTTCAGCACGTTTTTAATGACAGTCAATTGGTCCGATCCATCAAGGATAGAAAAGCTTTTTGCGATCCCAATCCGATCGATGTCTCTTCGAAGGATACGAACACACATTGAGTGGAATGTGGATACCCACATCCGCTCGCCTGTTCCGGGTCCAAGTAGACCGTCGATCCGATTACGCATTTCTCTTGCTGCTTTGTTTGTAAATGTGATGGCTAATATATTTGAAGGGTAGACATTTTTTTCGACAATCAGATAGGCGATGCGATGTGTAAGTACCCTTGTTTTACCTGAGCCTGCGCCTGCCATGATGAGGAGTGGGCCTTCGGTTTTTTTTACTGCGCGGGCTTGTTCCGGGTTCATGCCGACAAGCAAGTCTGCTGCTATTTCATTCAAAAGTAATCCCGCCTTTCGTGGAACGTTTGTTCTTTATTATACATTATCGAAAGATAAATAACACTGTTGATTTCCGCTTCGGGCGGACGCTTTCCGCGGGCGTCGCTTCAGCCTCCTCACTACGCTTCGCTTCGTTGCGGGGTCTTCTGCTGACGCTTTTCCCGCAGGAGTCGCCGCCCTACGCTTCAATCAACGGAGCTTCTTAAAAATATTTAGATCTTATATTAAAGGTACAGTTTTCACTGCTTCTACAGTGGACAAAGCAGCTTTCATGTCTTCATAGATGATGTTGCCTACTATGACTGTTTGGGCTATGGAGGCCATTTCTTTGGCGTCTTTTGCGCAACGGACACCTCCACCGTAGAATAGTTGTGTTTTTTCTAATACACGGGCGGCGGCTTTGACAATTTCTTTGTCTCCGTAAGTGCCGCTATATTCGAGGTAGAATACTGGCAAGTTAAAGAGATGCTCTGCCATGCGTGCATATGCAATGACATCTTCTTCGTCTGGGACTTCTTGTACACCTGTCAGCTTGGCCGCTTTGCAATCGGTGTTCAGAATGCAATAGCCTTCTGTTATGACCTCATCCCAATTCATCATATGACCGTATTCCTTAAGGGCTTTGTGATGGATGCCATTCACCCATTCTGTCTTTGTTGAGTTAAGGACTGTCGGGATGAAATAATAATCAAAGCCAGGCGTTACGGATTCGACCGTTGACACTTCAAGCGCGACCGGTACGGAGTATCTCCGTATGCGTACCAATAGATCGAGGACATTTTCGAGTGTTACTCCGTCCGTTCCACCTACGATAATGCCATCCGTTCCAGATTCAGCAAGTCTTTCGATTTCATCATCCGTCAAAGTTTTAGCAGGGTCCACTTTAAAGGCGTGGCGCCATTGTCTATAATCCATTGTTTTACCACCTAATCCATCAAATTACGTTGTCATCTTCTATCCCACAGTATACCAAAAAAACAGGCGGAACGTTTCTCCGCCTGTTCACTTCTTATCGCTATTTTCGATGAGCTCCGGGTAGAGGCGGTTCAACACAGTGTTATAGCCCCCCGAACCGTAGTCAACACAACGCCTGACGCGTGAAATTGTTGCTGTACTTGCTCCGGTTTCGTTTTGGATTCGATCGTATGTCTTTTTCTGTTTCAATGCATGAGCCACTTCTAACCGCTGAGCCATCGATTGCAATTCGCTCATTGTGGATAGATCATCAAAAAACATATAGCATTCCTCGAGATCCTTCAACTCCAATATGGCTTTGAATAGCTTGTCTGTCTGCTCACTTCGGATTTTATTTATTTGCATGCAAGTTTCCCCCTATTTCCTATCGTTCGTTCAAGGAGTATAAGTGACTGATTTTGAGATTCCCGAAGTTGGAACAATATGGACCCATGTTCTTCCTGGAACTAATTTAGCTAACTCGCCATTCTCAACAGGCACTAAAAAACCGTCAATATTCTTCCATTCCAATTCTTTGGCAATACCCGCCTGGAACAGAATTGCTTTTCCGCCACTTTCAATATCGACGGCCAGTCTGCCTACACTATCGATTGTGCGGTGGCCTGCCTCAAGAACGAGGATATTGGAAACTCCAACTGGCGTGTCATTCAATTTATCAATTGTTTTGATGCCATTTACCATCCGGTCATACGTTGCATTTTCCGGATCATATGAGAATGTGGATATGAAATTTTTATCCGAACTGAAACGAATGTCGATCATTGTTGCAATATCCCCTACTCGTGCATCCTCGACGGAATCATGGAAGGCGAACTCAGGTACCTTCACGATTTCAGTAGATGAATTTGTTTTTTCCATAGCGGCTTTGATATTCTCTCCGCTAATATAGGAGTTATGTGGTGCTTTTCTGTCCGATGATCTTTTGAATAAAGTTCCGTCATATTGCATGCCATTTATATGATCGACATACTTTCTGTCCAATAAAGCTTTTGCATCCGGACTATAACCGTGTGCAACGTAAAACGCGTCCATCCCTTTTGACAAATAAACAAAATAATCCCGAGCACTTCGGATTGGCCCCACCGTTTCCGGAAGTTCACTTTGGAATAATGCCAAGAAGCGTGTCATATTCCCTTCAGCAAGGAATTCATATACGACATCTGCCTGGCTGATTCCCGATTGGGGTCTGGCCGCCGGGTGGTTGTTGATTGTTGCAAGAACAGGTCTGGCCCAATTTTCATCCTCCGTTAACGCACCTATGAACGGCGATTGAAAACGCAGCGATCCGTTCACTTCATCCTCATCTTCAGTTTCTTCGACTACTTCTTCAACTTCATCATTCTCCGTGGGCTCTGGATTTTTTTCTTCTGCGCCCACCTTTTCATCTTTCGAACACGCTGACAACAACAGCAACAAAATGGCCATTCCTATAAGCCATCCCCTCATATTCCCCTTCATTACTTCCTCCTATCTTTCCTTCGATGGAATGATTACTTCGTTCTTCATGACATTATAAAGCCCTATTTGAGTTGCCCGTACATATGGCAAATGTGTTGATTGTAAAAATAAGAAGGTATAAACGGCATCACCATGTTTATATCCCCGTTCCAAGAGTGCTTTTTTCAATTTCAGTTCCTGTTCAATTAGTACTTCGACGTTTTCCGCTGACAATCCTCCACTGATTGGAAGTGGGATTGACGCTGCAATCTTTCCGTCTTCATGCAACACCATTCCGCCCCGCATCTGTTTCATTTCACGGAATGCACGGAACATTTCTCGCTTATCTTTTCCAATCAAAATGATATCCCCTGTATTCGAATAGGAGGAAGCAAATCCTTGAACATGATCTGCGAATCCTTTAATAACCGTATTGACTCGCCACTTTCCATTCCGATCGATGAGCATAAGGAAGCTCTCGTCGTGTTCATCTGACAATCTGTCCACCGAAAGGTCAATTGTCACTTCATATGGTTTTGTAATGACGTCATTCACCATGTTAATACCTACTGAATGACTAAATTCGAAATCCTTTTCGCCTAAGTCGAAGTCCAATTTGAAATCTGGAATCGCAGACCAATCGACATTCTCGAATGACTCAGTAGGTTCATTGTTACGCTTCAGCCACTTGCCTTTAGAGAGAACGTCAGTTGGAACCGGGTTCTTGTCCTCCTTTAGGAAATTGAGCGTCGCATATCTTCCCGTCGCAATCACACCATGCAAATCGGTGATATCATAATAGCGCGCGATATTATAGGAAGCCATTAAATAAGCATCGATTGGGTTAACGCCAGCGTCGAGCGCTACTTGAATGCATTTATCCATGACACCATCCATGTGGAATGAAGGTGTCGAGCCATCCGTTGTCATCATGAGATGATCGAACACATCATGACCCTTTTCAAGGATCCCATTTAAAAGTTGCGGCAAATCCGGGCGAATGGATGAATGGCGAAGCGTCACCGCAAACCCTTGCTGCAGGCGAGCTTCAACCTCCTCAACAGTCATCGCTTCGTGATCACCATCGACGCCTAAAAGTTTCATCCTCGCAAGCGTTCTTTCTGAGGACCCTGGGAAATGTCCTTCGATTTTTTTTCCGGCTTTTTTTGCCGCAATAAGTGAAGCGGTTATATCCGGATCACCATTCATGAGACGTGGCCATCCCGTCAATTCACCGCCCATTAAGACATCATCACGTTTCAACCATTCGGCGATTCTCTCCTGGTTGAACACTTCCTTTTCATCTTGTAAAACTGTTTGCGAATCAAATCTCGCCCACCAGTAGAATGAGAATGGCAGTTCGCGCAACTGTTCAAGCACTTTGAAAGCTTTTTCATTGCCTAAGAGCAAGAAAAACGTCAAATTATCCGATAGGAACGTCGTCGTTCCAAGTCGCCCCGCATACTCTGCGAATGTTTCTGGATTATATAGCTGGAAAGGATGAACATGCGGTTCGATATAGCCAGGAACGATTTTTTTATTCGTAGCGTCTACGATTTCAGTTCCTTCTGTAATTGCTGGCATCCTGTCACCTGCATAGACAATCCGATCTCCTTTGATCCAAATATTACCCGTCACCCATTTTTTGAAGATGGAATGAAGGTACGTCGCATTTTGAATGATGAGGTCCGGCGCTAATTTTCCGTTGATAACCCCAAGTTGCTGCTGAATTTCACGTTGGTCCCACATTTCAATAAACCCCTTTTGAAGAGAATTCTATATATCTATATATTTTTATCGTAGCATAGCATCCATTTGAAATATAGATGTTTCGCATCATTTGCATGAAATTTCAGTCGTCATGCGTCCGTGTATCATTTCCTTAATTGTGGGGACGCTAAGGGCAAACTTTTTTTCTATGCTCCAGATGAAGGGAGAGTTGGAGATGAATGAAAAGCCAGGAACTACTGGGGCACCCAAAACACCTCCTATAGTGAACACATTGTCTAAAATGTTCAATCCGTCAGGCGACGTCGTTCAAACTCCACTGCAAATGAAAGGTGAATGTGCGTTCCTCTTCTATTTGAGATCAGTGGCTGATGGCGATAAAATCCATCAGACTGTTATCCGGCCTTTTTTTGAAATGGCTTCTGAAGAAAGCTTTACATCCTATATCCATTCCTTGCCAAATCGAACAGATGTGCCCGATAAAGATAAACTGCTTACCAAGATCAGTTCAGGGTGCGTTTTGATTATTATACGTGATCAAACTTTTTTACTTGATATCCGCCTCATCAAGAACAATGAAGTGCAGGATACGACTATTGAGCCGACAGTCCTTGGACCGCAAAAAGGGTTAAGCGAGGACATCGGTACGACCATCAATTTAATTAGGCAACGGTACCATAAATCCTCCTTGAAGGTTGAAGAGATTGTAACGGATGATCAGTCTAAACGTGCCGTCGCTTTACTTTATGACATTGATTTGGTCGATCAGGAAGTTCTAAAAAAATTAAAAGAACAGATTAAAGATCTGCAAACTCCGTTATTACAATCCGCTGGCGAGCTCCAGCATTTCCTTAACAAAAGCAGATGGACGCTCTTTCCAACAACGTTAGTTACCGAACGGCCCGATCGGATCGTCTATAATCTGGTCGGCGGTAAAGTCATCATTGCCATTGATGGGAGTCCGAATGTCATCATTGCTCCCGTTATCTTTTTCGACTTCATGTCATCGATGGAAGACAATTACCACGTCTCTCTCTTATCAACGATGACGATACTATTAAGATATATAGGTTTGTTCATATGTATTTTACTTCCCGGTTTATATGTGGCAATGACATCCTATAACCCGAATATCCTTCGAATCGAACTTGCCCTTACAGTTGCGGGTAGCAGGATTGGTGTTCCGTATCCATCATTCATTGAAGTCTTTTTCATGCTCCTATTCATGGAATTGTTGACGGAGGCGAGCATGCGGCTGCCGAAAGCCGTCAGTGGGACTGCAACTACCGTCGGCGGACTAATCTTAGGGACGGCGGCAACAGAAGCAGCTCTCACGTCTACAATTATGATCATTATCATTTCTGCAATGGCGATTGCCACATTCGTCATTCCTGTCAACGAAATGAGTTTTACGATGCGGGTCGTTCGTGTATTATTACTAATTTACAGTTCCTTATTCGGAATGGTCGGTCTGCTGATCGGCTTTCTGGGAATTATTATGCTATTGGTTAATAAAGAAAGTTTGGGCGTACCTTATTTGCGAATTCCTTGGATTGGTAAAAACGATGAATTGAAGGCGGGCAATAAATGAGCCGGTTCATATTCTACTTAATTTTGATTAATATGATGACGAGTATGGTTTCCTTAACACCAAGAATTCTAATCTCTGGAAGCGGTAGTGGGACAATTCTTTCGTTAGTTCTCGCACTGATTATAGGGATTGTAATGACGTATATTCTTGTAAGTCTATTCAGTCACTTCCCGGGACTTGGCTTGCCCGAAATCTTGGAAGCGTATGCTCCTAAATGGTTTGCAAAACCGATCCTCCTTTTTTTCGGGCTAGCCTGGTATACCGCTGGTCTATTTACACTTACTATTTATACAATTATCATTATTAGGTTTCTGACTCCTGCTATGTCGCTTTATACGATTGTGTTGACGTTTGTAATTGTTGTCACATTTGGCGTATTCATGAAAGCACATAACATCTTATATATGAGTGAAATTATTTTTGTCGTTGTTGTCCCTTTTATTGTATTTATTCAAATGAAAGGGTATTTTAGTCGCGATCTAAACTGGGATTATGTGCGTGTCGCACTTATGGAAATTAATCATCTACCGGATTACGGAGCTTTTACGTCTTCCCTCTTTATAGTCGTAGGGACCGCGAACTTAGTCATTTTTAATCGGGTTTTCACGCAACTGAAAAAGCCGACAGGCAAAGGAATAACCCTTCTCGGATTCTTCTTAGCATATGTCCTTGCGACGACTTATTTCCTTCCGATTGGCTTCACGGGGTACGACGCCATAAAGAATACTATGTTTCCATGGATTATGACGAGTGATTCAATACGGATGAAATTCGGGGTCATCGAACGAATCGTCTTTCTATTCATTGGCTCTTTTTTGGCGCTTGGTGTCGTTAGTATCATCATGCATTGGCATGTTTCCATCCAGTTGCTTTCGAGTGTTCTTTATTCTGAACGGTTCAAATGGAAATCTTTCAATTTAACTTCTCCATTATTGATCGTCATATTTTGGGCTGTTGCGATGACCGTAGTAGTAAAGATTACGACAGATGGCCTATTCAAGTATGTCTCGATGTTTGACAACTACTTCACCCCAGCCTTGCTCACTTTGCTAATCTTTTGTCTACTTTCGGCACGAAAAGGAGCTGCATCCAAATGGCGGAAAAGCAAAAAATAATAAAAGGGGGCATTGCAGCTGTCCTTTTTCTTATGGTGCTTCTACAAGCGGGATGTGCATTCAAAGACATCGACAAAAGGATCTTCGTCGTAGGAATCGGGATTGATCCTTCTGAAAAGGTAAAAGACGGGTACAGAGTGACATTGAAATTGGCAAAACCAATCGGAAATGTCAAACAGGCAACAACTCCCACCTACGCTTATTTATCACATGATGCCGATTCAATTGCGTTAGCCGTAGCTGAAATGGAAACACGCACCGACAAACTATTGGACTTAACGCATAACCGGATCATTATTTTGAACAAAGAATTACTTAGTAAGGATTTGGCTTCATTCATGGACTTTTTCACAAGGCGCGGAGATATTCAGATGATTTGCTTCGTCGCTGTTGCCGCAAACACGTCAGAAAAAGTCCTTTCCTTCGAACCGGCAATTGAAGCACCTGCATCGATTTCTTTATATAATTTTTTTGACAATACGGGTACAGAAAGCCCCAACATCTTGACGACATTTCTATTTGAATTCCGACGGGAAGTGTTAGGTAAAGGGATTGATGCCGTTTTGCCGATCATCGATATTGACGAGGAAAATCAGGAATTTAAAGTCGAAAAATCGATTGTTATTAAACGGGGAGAAGAACCCATGGAATTGACGTCCGAAGAAACAAAGTATTTCAACTCAATTGCGAACAGCGCTTCCGGATTCAGTTATAATGTTAAGGAAGTAAATCACTCCTTCGTATTAAAAATCTATGAAGTGAGAGTTAAATATAAACTTATCCTGAACGAGGGTGAGCCTCGGATCGATATGAAAATCACAACAGTAGGTTACATCGGCGAATCCAAGCACCGTTTGAACGGCATGAATTTAGGGAAATACGATAAATTAGCAGCTGAACATATAAAAAAGCAAACCGTGGAATTATTGACAAAATTCCAAGAAAAAAATGTTGATCCGTTCGGGTTTGGCTTGCGATATCGGGCGACAAGATTATCGCATAAGGATACGATGGATGAATGGAATCGGATTTATCCTGACATCAAATTTAACGTCACAGTGAAGGTCAAGTTAAAGGGCACCGGTGCAGTTGAGTAATATTAAAAACCGAAAGCCGTTACGAAGAACGGCTTGCACAAGCGAAGCAAGTCTAATCGAAAGAAACAGACCACACATCAATATGTGTGGTCTGTTTTTATTTACTTTGTAATGTGCGCCAGCCGATATCTGTACGATAGAAGAAACCATTCCATTCGACTTGATTCAATCCGTCATACACTTTTGCTTGCGCCTCTTTCAAGGTTCCGGCTTTTGCAGTAACTAAAAGGACGCGGCCGCCATTGCCGATGAAATGATTTCCTTGCGCTTTTGTGCCTGCGTGGAAAACGTCAAGCCCTTTTAGTAGTGCAAGATTAGGCAATTTTGCTCCATTAACGACATCCCCCGGATAGCCGTCCGATGCCAACACTACGCCGAGCATTGCTTCTTCATGCCATTCCAATAAAAACGGCTTTTCATTCATAAGTGCCATCATGAATTCACCGAAATCGGATGCCATCCTTGGCAGGACGACCTGTGTCTCAGGATCGCCGAAACGGGCGTTGAACTCGATCACTTTCGGGCCTTCATTCGTCAAGATGAGTCCTGCGTAAAGAATTCCAGTGAACGAAACGCCTTCCTCCGTCATCGCGCGCACGGTCGGAACGACGACCTTCTCGTATGCCTCTATAATGACAGCCTCGGGAATTTGAGGTACAGGGGAGTATGCACCCATACCGCCCGTGTTCGGCCCTTTATCGCCGTCATACGCGCGCTTATGATCCTGCGCGATGACCATTGGGTAGATTTGCCCTTCATGCACAAATGACATATACGAGAACTCTTCCCCGTCAAGGAATTCCTCGATGACTACGCGGGATGAGGAATCACCGAACCGTTGATTGCCAATCATATCGTCAACCGCTTCGATTGCTTCTTCGATAGTCATTGCGACAATGACGCCTTTCCCTGCAGCGAGCCCATCTGCCTTTACGACGATTGGTGCACCTTGCTGCTGGATGAACGCCTTCGCTTCATCTGCATCCGTGAACGTCCCATAAGCCGCCGTTGGGATACCGTACTTTTTCATCAGATCCTTCGCAAAGGACTTGCTGCCTTCAATTTGAGCGGCAGCCTTTGTCGGCCCAAAAATCCTAAGCCCTTGTTCTGTGAAGTAGTCGACAATACCCTCCGCCAATGGCTGTTCAGGTCCGACAAATGTCAAGTCGATCTGGCGCTCTTTCGCGAAAGAAGCAAGCGCTATGAAATCGGTTGCCGCAATCTGTACACAGACAGCATCCTTTTCCATGCCGTCATTGCCCGGCGCGACGAACACTTCCGACACCGATGCCGAGTTTTTGAATTGGCGGGCGATTGCGTGCTCCCGGCCTCCACTGCCGATGACAAGTACTTTCATCTGTATCTTCTCCTTCGATCAATGTTTGAAATGACGTACGCCTGTGAACACCATTGCAATGCCGTATTCATTTGCCTTTTTAATAGAATCTTCGTCTTTCACGGATCCACCAGGCTGAATGATTGCTGTAATACCCGCTTTGGCGGCAGCTTCCACAGTATCGTCCATTGGGAAGAACGCGTCCGATGCAAGTGCTGCGCCATTTGCACGTTCGCCTGCTTGCGTTAATGCGATATTCGCAGCTCCGACGCGGTTCATTTGCCCTGCTCCAACGCCAAGCGTTCTTTGTGCATCCGAAACAACAATCGCATTGGATTTCACATGCTTGACGACTGCCCAACCGAGTTTGAGCGCTTCCCATTCCGCTTCTGTCGGTTCACGGTCCGTTGCAATGCGGATGTCTGCATTTTCGAATCCGAATGTATCCGGCTCCTGTATGAGTAAACCACCTTCAACAGATACCGTATTCCAAGAATCCTTTATCTGTTGTCCGAACGGGATTGTCAAAAGTCTGATGTTTTTCTTCTTCGTTAATAATGTGTTTGCTTCCTCCGTGAATGACGGTGCAATAATGATTTCAAGGAAAATTCCAGAAAGCTGTTCAGCTGTTGCCGCATCGACTTCACGATTTAATGCGATGATTCCTCCAAAGATGGAAACCGGGTCGGCTTCGTATGCTTTATTGAAAGCCTCCGAAATCGTATCACCAACACCTACTCCGCAAGGATTCATATGCTTCACAGCGACTGCCGCAGGTTGCTGGAATTCCTTCACGATTTGGATGGCTGCATTGGCATCCTGAATATTATTGTAAGAAAGCTCTTTACCGTGTAATTGCTCCGCATTTGCGATGGAGAAGTCCGATCCAAGCGGACGGCTGTAAAACGCCGCCTTTTGATGCGGGTTTTCCCCGTAGCGTAGTGGCTGTTTTAATTCATATGTAAATGTGATTTGTTCAGGGAATTTTTCTTCTGATAGGTCTGTTAAATAGCCTGAAATGAGTGCATCGTAAGCTGCTGTATGACGGAACACTTTCGCTGCAAGACGACGGCGTGTTGCAAGAGTCGTCTGTCCTTCTTCGTTTAGCTCTTCAAGGACTTGTGCATAGTCAGCCGCGTCAACAATTACGGTAACGTAAGCATGGTTTTTTGCGGACGCACGAAGCATCGCTGGACCGCCAATATCAATGTTTTCGATAGCGTCTTCGACAGAAACGTTAGGTTTGGAAATCGTTTCTTTGAATGGATAAAGATTGACACAAACGATATGGATCGGCTCGATGCCGTGTTCGATCATCTGAGCTTGATGTGTTGGATCGTCTTGTTTTGCAAGGAGACCGCCGTGAATCATCGGATTAAGTGTTTTCACACGACCTTCCATGATTTCAGGGAAGCCCGTCACTTCGTCGACTGCTGTTACTGCGACTCCGTTTTCTTTCAGATGCTTCATCGTCCCGCCTGTTGATAGAATTTCATAATCGAGTTTCTCAAGCGCTTGGGCGAATTCCAATATACCGCTTTTGTCTGAAACACTGAGTAATGCACGTTTTTTCACGAGTGGTTACCTCCGATTTTTATAATAAACTGTTGCAAGTGAATTCAAGCTTTACACTTCATTTCACTGGTGAACAATGACTGTAACGCCTCTTTATAGATGACGTGTTCAACGGCATGTATTGCTTGCGCGGTCATTTCAGGATTACCTTCCACTACCCGGACTGCGGCTTGCGCCAAAATTGGGCCGGTATCCATTCCTTCATCTACAAGATGGACGGTGACCCCGGTCACTTTTACACCGTGTGCAATCGCTTGACCGATAGCGTCCTTACCCGGGAATGACGGCAGCAAAGAGGGATGGATATTGACAATACGTGAAGGATAAGCGTCAAGCAATGTTGGGCCAATCAGCCTCATATAACCTGCCAGCACAATCCATTCAACGCCCGCTTCTTGTAAAATGGCTATAAGGGCTTCTTCAAATTCTCGCTTTGAAGGGAATGCATTCTGCTCCAAAGCGACAGCCCGTATATCCGCTTGCCTCGCCCGTTCTACAACGAAGGAAGCGGGTTTATCAGTCATGACTAGTACGATTTCCGCATCCAATTCCCCTTCACGGCATGCAATCTCAAGTGCAGCAAAATTGCTACCGCTACCGGATGCGAAAATAGCTATCTTTGTTTTACCAGTCATTCTGCAAGACTCCCGTCATGGTCCCCGTTGAATATGACTCCCGTTCCGCGAACGACATGACCAATTTCAAACGCTTCTTCATTGTGCTCAGCCGCAATCTGGATTGCACGCTTCGCCTGATCCGCCGGAAGGGCGATGACAAACCCGATACCCATATTGAAAACGCTATACAGATCTTTATCAGACAGTTCGCCTTTTGCTTTCAGCATTTTGAAAACTGGGAGTACAGGCCATGACCCAAGATTGATCTCCACTCCAAAGCCTTCCCCAAACATTCTTGGAAGATTTTCATAGAAACCTCCACCCGTTATATGGCCCATTGAATGGACGTCAAGTTCTTCGTGAATTTGCATGACTGGCTTTGCATAAATCTTTGTAGGTTCAAGCAATGCCTGTCCTACCTTTCCAAGTTCCTCAAAGCCAGCAATATAGTCGTCAATCGCATATCCTTGATCTTCTAAAACGATTTTTCGAACGAGTGAAAAACCATTTGAATGGATGCCGCTTGAAGAGATTCCGACAAGAACATCCCCTTCAGCCACTTTTTCACCGGTTACGACTTTACTTTTTTCGCAAGCACCTACTGCAAATCCTGCTAAATCATATTCCTCGACATAGTAAAGTCCTGGCATTTCAGCCGTCTCTCCGCCGATCAACGCTGCTCCCGACTGCACGCAACCGTCCGCAATTCCTTTGACAATCGCTTCGACTTTCTCAGGAACGGCCTTGCCAAGTGCGATATAATCCAAGAAGTATAGTGGTTCTGCCCCTTGCGCGACAATATCGTTCACACACATCGCGACGCAGTCGATACCGATTGTGTCATGCTTATCCGCAAGAAACGCCAATTTCAATTTTGTACCGACGCCATCTGTTCCGGAAATTAAAACCGGCTCTTTATAGTTAAGTTCCGAAAGATCGAACATCCCTCCGAAACCGCCAAACGCTCCTGCGACACCCTTACGTGCCGTGCGTGCGACATGTGATTTCATGCGTTCCACCGATTCGTAGCCCGCTTCAATATTGACTCCCGCCTTTTCATACGCCTTTGACATGGAATGTCCTCCTTTGAGAATGAATGTGCTTTTTTTCGTAAATGAATGCAGCTGTTTTAAAATAAATGAGTAATAAGAACTTTCCCGAAGCAAACGAGAATTTAGCGCGCACTCACTTCTTATCGCGAAAGTTCTTTTTCATGCGGCAATACTGTGTCCGCATAAATCTCCGTCGGGTATTCGCCTGTAAAACAAGCGAGGCATTGTCCGCAGTTCTTCATTTCAGGAGATCTACCGATTGCCTTTAACATTCCTTCCGCTGAAAGGAACGTCAGCGAATCAGCAGCAATCAAGTCACGGACTTCCTCGACAGAACGCCCGGTTGCTATCAAGTCCGAATCCGTACTGATGTCTACGCCATAAAAGCAAGGACTGACCAATGGAGGTGCTGCAATAACGACATGTACTTCCGTTGCCCCTGCATCCCTTAACATTTTGACAATCCGTTTCGACGTCGTCCCTCGGACTATCGAATCATCCACCATGACGACTCGTTTTCCTGCGACAACTTGTTGTACCGGCGAAAGCTTTAGCTTTACGCCTCTCTCACGCATCGCCTGTGTCGGTTGGATGAATGTTCTGCCGACATATCTATTTTTAATCAATCCTAATTCATAAGGAATTCCGCTTTCCTCGGAGAATCCGATAGCCGCCGAAATACTTGAATCGGGAACGCCCGTAACGACGTCCGCTTCGATCTGAACTTCCTTTGCGAGTTGTTTCCCACATCGTTTCCGTGCCATATGGATATTAATGCCGTCGATATCTGAATCGGGTCTCGAAAAATAGACATATTCCATTGAACACATCGCACGATCTCCCGCCTCGGCAAATCGATCAGATTGCAAGCCTTTATTATTAATAATGATCAATTCACCAGGCTCTACCGACCGAATCGTTTCTGCGCCAATCAAATCAAACGCACAAGTCTCGGATGCAACTACCCACGCATCTCCCAACTTCCCGAGAGATAGCGGCCGCATTGCATTTGGATCCTGTGCGACCATTAGCCCTTCTTCCGTCAACAATACGAATGCGAAGGCTCCTTTTAACATCGAAAGCGCCTTTTTCACACGATCCCGCTGTGTTAACGCTCCTCCGGCACTCTTTTTGATTAAATGCGCCAGCACTTCCGTATCGGAAGTCGTTTGAAAAATGCTCCCTTGCTTTTCGAGGCTTTCTTTTAATTCCTGCGCATTGATCAAGTTCCCGTTATGCGCAATCGCCATGCTGCCCGTCGTAGAACGGAAGACGAGCGGCTGCACATTCTCCGCTCCCCTTCCATCTTCAGTCGTGTACCTAACTTGCCCAATTGCGCTATTACCTGTCAATCCTTTAAGTGAGTCACCGGAAAACACTTCATTAACAAGGCCTTCGCCTTTCTTCACTAACAACCCTTTACCATTCTTCGTCGCAATCCCGGCACCTTCCTGCCCGCGATGCTGTAACGCATGCAAGCCGTAATACGTGAGTTGTGACGCCTCTTCATGGCCCCAAATGCCGAATACGCCACATTCCTCGTTTAGGCCTCTGAGTTCAGCAAGCATGGAATTGCCCCTTTCCAAGCAGAACGGAATTCTTCCACCGTCCCGTCAATTAAAACAGTATTGTTATCGCCTTTTATGACGATTTTCTCTTCATTTGTAACCGTACCGATTTTCACTGCATCTTGTACAAGTGCATCAAAAGCAGTCGTAAGCTCTTCTTTTACTGTTACAAGGAACCGAGATTGTGTTTCGCTGAATAAAGCAGTTACCGCTGAACCTGAAATAGTCACTTCAGCACCAAGTCCATCTGCATCGAACGCCTTCTCACAAAGAGCAATTGCAAAGCCACCTTCAGACAAGTCTGTAGCCGATTGGACTAACTTGCTTTGAATCGCTTTTAGCAATGCTTTTTGGCGTGCAGATTCCACTTCAAGATCAATAGCAGGAACCTTACCGAAAATCTTGCCTTCCACCATTTGCTGAAGCTCGCTACCACCAAATTCAGTTGCCGTCTCACCAATCAAATAAATTGCGTCGCCTGCTTGCTTGAACTCAGTTGTCGTCACTTGCTGAAGATCATGAACGATTCCGACCAAGCCCATTGTCGGCGTTGGGTAAACTGGTACGCCATTCACTTCATTCGACATCGATACGTTACCTCCGATAATTGGCGCATTCAATGTACGACAAGCTTCAGAAATGCCATCTGCGGATTTCTCAATTTGCCAGAATACTTCCGGCTTATCCGGGCTGCCGAAATTTAGGCAATCTGTCGCTGCAATTGGCTCTGCACCTGAGCAGACAAGATTCCGTGCTCCTTCAGCAACAGCAATCTTTCCGCCCGTTTCCGGGTCAAGATAGATATAGCGTGAGTTGCAATCTGCCGTCATCGCAAGTCCCTTATTCGTTCCTTGCACACGGATGACTCCTGCAGAAGAACCTGGTGCAACGACTGTATTTGAGCGTGCTTGGGAATCGAATTGATTATAAACCCATTCCTTCGAAGCAATCGTTGGACGCTGCAACAATGCCGTCAACGTCGCTTTTAAATCTTCGACTGCCGGTTCAGTATTCTCGATTCGCTGGAACTCACGGAAATACGCAGGCTCCTCGGAAACTTTATGATAAACCGGTGCATCTTCAGCAAGGATATCCGCTGAAATTTCCGCTACAACCTCACCTTTATGAACAAGACGAAGCATTTTATCGTCTGTTACTTTACCGATTGCTACCGCTTCAAGACCATACTTCTTACATAGATCGATGATTTCATCTTCACGGCCATGCTTTACAACAACAAGCATGCGCTCCTGTGATTCGGAAAGCATCATTTCATAAGCTGTCATTCCTTCTTCACGTTGCGGAACAAGATCCAAATTTAATTCCACGCCATATCCCGCTTTCGAAGCCATTTCCGCTGAAGATGAAGTAAGACCAGCGGCACCCATGTCTTGGATTCCGATTAACGCATCAGATTTAACAAGCTCAAGACATGCTTCCATCAGCAACTTTTCAAGATAAGGATCTCCCGCCTGCATTACTGGAAGTTCCGCTTCTTTCTCAACAGCAACCTCGGACGAAGACATCGTCGCACCATGGATTCCATCACGCCCCGTTTTCGCACCGACATACAATACTGTATTGCCGACACCAGAAGCGATACCTTTCTGGATATCCTCATGATTCAATAAACCAACAGCCATCGCATTGACAAGCGGGCGCTTCGAATAGCTATTATCAAACTGCACTTCCCCAGCCACTGTCGGAATCCCGATTGTATTCCCATAGCTTGCAATCCCCGCAACCGCCTGTTCAAATAAATAACGATCACGTGCATCAGACAAATCACCGAAACGCATCGAGTTGACGAGTGCAACCGGACGGGCACCCATCGAGAAAACGTCACGAATGATTCCGCCAGCACCAGTCGCTGCGCCGATGAATGGCTCGATTGCTGAAGGGGAGTTATGCGATTCCATTTTGAATACTGCCGCCTGATTATCCCCGATATCGACGATTCCTGCACCTTCCCCAGGACCTTGCAAGACACGTGCCCCTTCTGTCGGGAATTTGCGCAATACCGGCTTCGAGCTTTTATATGAACAATGCTCAGACCACATAGCAGAGAACAAACCTGTTTCCGTGTAATTTGGAAGACGTCCAATCATGCCAACCGCACGTTCGAACTCCTCATCGGTCATCCCCATTTGAAGGTATAATTTTTCATCTTTGATTTGCTGAGCTGTAGGTTCATGCATGGCTGACATTGTTCTCACTCCAGTTCTTCAAGATTGATTGGAATAAAGGCAATCCGTCCGTTCCACCGATAATTTCTTCGACCGCCCGTTCAGGTAGCGGCATCATCCCAAGGACATTGCCTCTTTCATTCAACACACCGGCAATTTCTTCCACACTGCCATCCGCATTTCCATCTTCATATGTAAATACAATTCTGTTCGTCTCTTTTAAGAGTTGGGCAGTATCCGAGTCAACATAATAATTGCCATACTCATGGGCAAATGGAATTGTAAGTAACTGACCTTGTTCATAGTTGCTTGTGAAATAGGTCGAAGCATTTTGAACAGTAAGCTTCGCTTTACCGCTTCTGAATTTTAAGCCTTTATTCCGTAAGAATGCGCCTGGTAGGATACCCGCCTCAACAAGGATTTGGAAGCCATTTCCTACACCAAGCACTAATTTCCCGGAATCAGCAAAAGCTTTTAAACTCGCAATCGACTTAGAGCTTTGTGCAAGCGCACCTGGGCGTAAATAATCTCCATAAGAAGCTCCAGTCGGTATCAATACAGCATCGTAATTTTCCAAAACAGCATCCGTGTGGCTGACGATTTCAGCACCCTCACCGATAACATCTCTCACTGCACGCAACATATCCACGTCACAACTGGATCCGGGAAAACTTAAAATGGCGAACCTCATTTACCCGCAACCTCCCCGATTTCAAAGCTATAGTTCTCAATCACTTTATTGACAAGAAGCTTATCGCACATTTCCGTCACACGTGTTTCGATTTCAGCGGCTGTTCCCGCAAGTTCAAGTTCAATCAGCCTTCCAATACGTACGCTTTCCACTTCGTCAAACCCCATCGTTTGTAGTGCCTCCTGTGCAGCAATGCCTTGTGGATCTACAACACTTTCGCGTAATGTTACGTAAACTTTAACTTTTGTCATTTTGGTTTCCTCCCAATTGAAATCGCATTAATTTGATTGATTAAGCCCAAATGCCTGTAGAATCTATATCTTGTAACGTTTTCTCAATATCATCTGTCATGATTGTGACATGCCCCATCTTACGTTTTTCCTTCGCTTCCGCTTTTCCATAAAGATGAACGGACCAATCCGGATAGTTCACGATAACTTTTTTAAGGGGAGCCACATGTTCACCTAATACATTCACCATAATGGACGGTGCCCATAGCTTCGGCTTTCGAAGCGGCCAACCGCAAACTGCGCGGACATGCTGATGGAACTGTGAAACATTACATGCCTCAATCGAGTAATGCCCTGAATTATGCGGCCGTGGTGCCAGTTCGTTGATAATGATTTCATCATTTTCGAGTACAAACATTTCTACCGCCAATGTTCCTACAAGCTCAAGGTGGTCAGCAATCTGCTTCGCCGCCTCTTCAGCTTTTCCAATTACTTTGGAACTCACCCTTGCCGGTACAATTGATTCATGTAAAATATGATGTTTATGAATGTTTTCAGCGATTGGCAGGCAGTACGACTCCCCTTCCGGATTCCGTTGAATGATGACTGAAATCTCTTTAGTGAATGGAACGAAAGCTTCCGCTATGCATGTTGAATGTTCGAATAGACTTTCCGCCTCTTTAATATCTTCTAGTGAATTAAGCTTTACTTGCCCTTTTCCATCATATCCGCCGAAAGCGGTTTTAACGATGCAAGGAAAACCAACTGTATTTATTTTCCCTTTTAACTCTTCAAACGTTTCAGCCGTCACATAGTTAGCTACAGGAGCGCCTGACGCCTTAATTTCCGCCTTTTCCGTTGCCCTATTTTGGGTGATTCTTACAAGCTCAGCCCCTTGTGGCACATAAGCGATTTCGCTAAGACGTTTAAGGCCAACATAATCAATATTCTCGAACTCGTACGTAATTACATCACTTACTTCGCCAAGCTCTTCAAGTGCCGTCTCATCATTATAAGAAGCGACTATCCGGATATCGGCGATCTGTCCGCAAGGCGAATCCATCGTAGGGTCAAGTACAGCTATTCGAAAACCCGCTTCTTTCGCTGCAAGTCCCATCATCCTGCCTAACTGTCCCCCACCAATGATTCCAATTGTCTGGCCTGGTAAGATTGTCTTCATTCCAATTCACCGCTGCTTTCCAATGCCGCTTCGCGCATATTATCTCGACGTTCTTGGAGTCTCGCCTGTAGTTCCGTATCATGCACCGCCAAAAACTGGGCAGCAAGTAGTCCTGCATTCGTTGCCCCTGCTTTGCCAATTGACACAGTTGCGACTGGAACACCACCAGGCATCTGGACAATTGATAACAATGAGTCCATTCCGTTCAGTGCTTTGGATTGAACAGGAACGCCGATGACCGGCAAAAGAGTCTTCGAAGCAACCATCCCCGGAAGATGGGCAGCTCCGCCTGCTCCCGCGATAATGACTTCTATTCCTCTATATTGCGCCTGTTCCGCATACTCAAACATATAATCCGGTGTGCGGTGTGCTGAGACCACTTTCTTTTCATATAGCACATTCAGTTCATCCAAAATATCGCAAGAATGCTTCATCGTTTCCCAATCACTTTTACTTCCCATGATGACGCCAATTTTCGGTTCCACAGACAATTCTCTCCTTCTTTTCAATAAAATAAAAAAATCCTTGAATAAACTATTTTCCACATACATGGAAAGCAGTTCATTCAAGGATAATGTTCAAATGGCATAAGGATGAATGTACACATTTTAAAATGGCACATCTTTCGCCAAATCCTTAAATTCGCTTTCCCGCATAGTCCAGACATTACGGTGTCCTGGTAGAAACGCTGAAGCCAATTCTTCAGCATATATGTGGGTCTTCTATTACTATCTTTATAATATCAACTGAAAGTAGCCACGTCAATAAAAAATACGAACGATAAATAATTCCATTTATTCATCGTTCGTATTTTAGACAATTATTCACTTAAAATCCCTTTGAATTTAATAATTTGACGGATTGGGACATACTCTCCAGCCTCTTCCTTAAAAACTGGTTCTTCCTTTCGACCAGCCACGGAATAGCCGGCAGCTGATAGACGTTGCAGGCATTCAGCAACTGTCTCGCCCTCTTCAACTTCAAACCAAACCGTTTTCTTCTTTGAACTCATTTAAACAATTTTCCTCTCTTAACAGACTTCACCCAAAATCCACCATGAATCGTCTTTGGCTCATATGAAATAATGAATGCTTTCGGATCGAGCTGTTTGATTGTATCATAAAGTTTCAATTCATCTTTTCGCGGTGTTAAAATCTGCATGGCAGAACGTCTGCCTTCCAAACCATTCGCAGACCAATCCGTCACACCATACCCTTTTTCACGTAATAATTTTGGCATTTCATAATCCACATCTGCAGTGATCACATTAACGGTAATATAACCAAGGGCAAGTTTTTCCTCAATCTTCGAACCAATAATAACACCAATCCCGTAACCGACCGCATATGCAATGATATTTTGTATTTCATTCAGATTATCTAACACTAAGCCAAGGCCGACAATGTAGATAACGACCTCAACCATACTTACAACAGCCGCAATATACCGATATCCTTTCAGAGTAAGAATCATTCGGACCGTAAAGAAAGTCACATATACGATGTTAATTGCAAAAATGATAAGAACCATAGTCATTATACGTCAACCCCCTTCTTCTAGGATGACCTTCATCTTAACGCTCAATACAGGAGAATTCAAGAAATTAATAGTGGAGGACTATGAAGGATGTGGATAATCGGAGGTGTTTTGGACAGGGATGGGATGCTTGAGCGTTGGGGGCCGATTCGTGAGCGTGGGGGATGAATTCTTGAGCACGGCAATGGATTCTTGAGCGCGGCGTTGCATTCTTGAGCGCAGCGTTGCATTCTTGAGCGCGGCGATGCATTTTTGAGCGCGCGGGAAAACGATTTAGTTTGTCAAAAGCATTTGACGCGCCAATTAAATGGTTTTGTACATAATAAATAACCACTAGCGCGGTCCAAACCTAAAAATGCAAGAATTCAAATTCGTGCTGAATGCTTTTAACAATCAAAAACCCTATTTACTATTATTGAACACAAAAAAACCACCCCCCAAAGGGGATGGCCTTTGCCCGGCGACGTCCTACTCTCACAGGGGGAAGCCCCCTACTACCATCGGCGCTGAAGAGCTTAACTTCCGTGTTCGGGATGGGAACGGGTGTGACCTCTTCGCCTTCGTCACCAGACTATGTAAGAACGATACTTGTTCGTTCAAAACCGGATAAAAGAGACATTGTTGCTACTTCAAGTTCAACCGTACTTTATAACTTAAGGTTAAGTCCTCGATCGATTAGTATCCGTCAGCTGCACGTGTCGCCACGCTTCCA